>CAXTSF010000320.1:0-2008 GCA_964246865.1 uncultured Terriglobus sp. | reverse complement strand
AGTCCACGCAGCGCGCCTGGTCCGTACACATAGGTGATCCCCGCGAAAAAGAGGAACTGCAGCAGCTTGCCGAGAAACATCGCGAGGAGGAAGGTCGTAACCTTCATCTCAAAGACACCGGCGCTCAGCTCAAACAGCTTGATGGGGGTCGGCGGCGGTCCCATGGCAGGCAGCAGAATCGCGAGAAACTCCTGCCGTTCAAAGCGGTCGCGCAGGCGCTCATAGCGGGTGCGGTTGATCTTCTTCAGCAGAATCAGTTCGCCCCCGATCCTGCCGGCGTAGAACGGCAGGAGGCTGCCCAGAGCGGAGAAGGCCGCGGCCACCAGGGCATAGAGCAGAAACTTGCTTCGGTCTGCCTCCACATAGCCGACGATGATGCCGTCGAGCGGCACAGGCAGCGGGAGCAGGGCCGAGTCGAAGAGGGCCAGGCCGCCCAGGCCCCATGCTCCGAAGGGCTGCAGAACCCTCATCACGTGCGCCGCAAAGTGCTGAAGAGCCAGTCCGATGGAACGGATGCCGTGGGGTCCACCGGCGGCACCGGCCAGCGTTGCCGCGTAGGAAAGAAGCGTCATACCCGCCTGATTCTACCCCTCGGCGCCGAAAGGCCTGTACGCCAATGAGAGAATGAGGAGCGACGTAAGCGGCCGGAGGAGAGAAACTTCCTGCAGGCAGTGCAAGTCTGACAAGAAGAGACCCGATAACACACGTGCCACGATTGCAGACACCGCCGGAAGCCGCAGGAGAGACGCAGGAGCAGGATGCCCTTGCTGGCAGTGACACAGCCATCGGGCCAGAGGCAGGCACGGAGTCTGGCGGCGGAGCGGCCGGAGACGCCCGGGCTGGACGACGGCTCCGTGGCACCCGCCCGTACGATGCGCTCCACCATCACGAGCTCATCTACCTCCTGGACGAGATTGACGATGAACGGTCGCGTGCGCGCTTTCGCGAGGCGGTCTACATCTCCATCATTTTCTGGCTGCTGTTCTGTGTCTTCATCGTGTACGGACCGAAGTACCTTTGGCACACACCCGTCATCATCACGGCTGTTCCGGATCAGCATCGCAACACGATGACCTACCTGGATACGCCACCGGATCTCCAGCGCAACCTGCGCCGAACCAAACCTGCACCACACATCAGCGAGCACTCCACGGAGGCGCAGAGCCCCCGTCCAAGCGCAAAGGTGCCGGAGCCGCGCGCCGGCAATCCAGTCCCGCCAGCTCCGCGGCCGCAGCCGCAGACGGCAGCCCCCCAACCGGAGGCACCACAAGCTGCTCCAGCACCGGCACAGCAATCACAGCAGCAGGCGCGCAACACCTCTCCATTGCGAACTCCGGCGAAATCAACCCCACCCCTGGTCGATGCGCCGGCACCCTCGCCGCAACGGCAGCCAAACTTCAACAACGGTGCCAGCGCGGGCGAGGCCATCCAGCAGGCAGCCCGAAGCGCGAGGGAGAACGGCAGCGGCGGTGAGGTGGGTGACTACGGCAGCACAGGCCGTGGCAGCTCCGGCGGTGCAAAGGTGGGCACAGAGGTGCTCTCCGATACGCAGGGCGTTGACTTCGGCAAATATCTGGCGCGGCTGCTGGCCGATGTGAAGCGCAACTGGCTGCCACTGATTCCCGAGGAGTGCCGGCCGCCGCTCAATAAACAGGGCATTACCGGCGTCCGGTTTACGATCCAGCCAGACGGACACATTTCAGCCATGAACCTGGACTATTCGACGCACGACGTTGCCATCGACCGTGCAGCATGGGGCTCCATACGCGCGCTCGGTCAGGCCCAGCCGCTGCCCAGTGCCTTCCATGGCCCGAATCTGGAGTTGCGCATCGAGTTCCGTGTGAATAAGGACCCGCAGTAGCATGCCCGCATCCCCAAGCCGCGGTGCCGGCCTTCGCGCTCACAAGCAATCCCCCAGGGAACGCTTTGCGCAGGAGCGCCAGCACCAGGTGCTTGCCCTGTTGCTGCTGGCCGCCCTCGTTCTGATTGGCTCTGTGCTGCGCGCGGG
>CAXTSF010000319.1:0-2091 GCA_964246865.1 uncultured Terriglobus sp. | reverse complement strand
GGCAAACAACCTCTTCATGCAAAAACTCATGACAGAAACATGCAATCGCCGTAGGAGAAGAAGCGGTATCTCTCTTCCACTGCATGCCGGTATGCGTTCATCACAGACGTGTGCCCCGCGAAGGCAGCCACCAGCATCAGCAGTGTCGAGCGGGGCAGATGAAAATTGGTCAGCAAAGCATCCACCACGCCGAAGGTGTGACCCGGCCGGATGAAGATGTTTGTCGTGCCGCTACCTGCCCGTGGAACCCCGTCCTCTTCCAGCGTTGCACAGTGCTCCAGGGTGCGCACGGTTGTGGTCCCAGCAGCCACAACCCGCCTTCCCTCCAGCTTTGCCACCCGTACCGCCTCGGCTGTTGATGGCGGCAAGGTGTAGCTTTCCGCGTGCAAACGGATCTCCTCGACCGTCTGCGTCCGTACCGGCTGAAAGGTTCCCAGGCCTACGTGCAGGGTTATTGTGTGCACCTTCACGCCGCGCGCGCGTACTGCCTCGAGAACGGCAGGGGTGAAGTGCAGACCGGCAGTCGGTGCCGCGGCAGAACCCCGCTCCGCCTCGCTTGCATACACGGTTTGGTACCGCTCCCGGTCCGCTGCCGTGTCCCCTCTCTGGATATAAGGCGGCAGAGGGATGTGCCCCAGCCGGTCGAGCCGCTCGAAGAAGTCGGGCACAGCGGCAAACTGCAGCAGACGTTCGCCATAGTCGCCGGCCTCCACGACCTCTGCCTGCAGCCCGTCCTCATCTCCGAATAGAAGGCGCTCCCCCGCGGGTACTTTGCGTCCAGGCCGTACCAGGGCACGCCAGCGGTGCTCCCCCAGCGCGGCGGTCAACAATATCTCCACCCTGCCGCTTGGCTGGGGAGATCCACGCTGCGTCCGGGCGCCGGCACGCCGGGCGACCAGCCGCGCCGGAATCACTCTGCTGTTATTCAGCACAAGCACATCGCCCGCGCGCAGGAGCGAGGGCAGGTCGCGAAAGTTGCGGTCGGCCAGGGCTCCGGTTCCACGGTCCAGCGTCAACATACGCGCTCCGTCCCGCTCCGGAGGCGGCTCCTGTGCAATCAGCTGAGGAGGCAGATCAAAATCAAAGTCGGAAACCAGCACCTATCCAGTTTAGGGACAAGAGTTCTCCGCCATCGCCACTGCCCGATCCAAGGCTGCCTGGATGGACCCATGCGCGATCTCAAATGCTTCCGCGGAGAGCACGGGGACCGGGGCCGGCCAAGCACACCGCACACGGCTGAATGGCTTTGGGATGAGAAAACCATCCCATGACGGCAGCTTCCATGCTCGCTGCGGGTGAAGATGAAACGCGCTCACATTCGTTCGGCCATTCGCTCGCGCGGCTCGGCGCTGTGCCAAGGCCGTTATGCCGTGTTTCGCGACGTACACGGGGCCACGAGGTCCGTCGGCGGTGATCGCTGCCTTGTGGCCCTCCCGAAGCGCAGAGTCCATCTGCAACAGCCCTGCCACGCCGCCTCGCGAACTGGAGCCGCGCACCGGAACGAACCCAAGCCGCGCGACGACACGCGCGATGAGCTCTCCATCGAAAGAGGCCGAGATCAAAATACGGATTCGCAGGTTCCGGTATCGATACGCGGCGAGCAAGAGACTCCTATGCCAGAAGACATACAGGTCACCTTCCGGGAACCGGTCTGCGGGCCTGGCGCCGGGACCCAACTCATCCTCAAAGCGCAGGGTGAGGCAGAGCAGGCGGATGAGTGCGGCGGCCACAGGCGGCACCACGCGCAGCAACCAGCGTTCTCTCCGGGTGAAGGTCACACCTCATTATCGCGGCGGTGACCTCGCTCTCACGGCTCCGTCATCTGTGACGGTCCACGTTGTTGGCGAGCCTTGTACCCCGTGCTTCTGCCCGGGCGCACTCACACCTTTGTGTCCTTGTCACCGCAATTTTAAGCGGCCTATACTTCGCGGGTCGCTGGTTTTGTCGGTATGTTGGCGGTGTCCTCCCGAGTACATGCCGGGCACCTCCGCCGTCGAAAAGGCGTCCAACAGGGGTGTGCTTCCTAACCAAGCACCGAAAGGCAAGGCAAGCAGTATGGCAGCAGTTACTTTGGAAGAAGCTCTTCCAGTC
>CAXTSF010000318.1:0-2127 GCA_964246865.1 uncultured Terriglobus sp. | reverse complement strand
GTGGAGAACCAGGCGACCGACCGCGCCTTCCGCATCGGCCAGAGGAGGAACGTGCTGGTGCAGAAGTTCGTCTGCCGCGGCACGGTCGAGGAGAAGATCGACGCCCTGATCGAGTCGAAGCGGGGCCTTTCGAAGGAGTTGCTGGTCGGACCCGGCGAGATCAACCTCACCGAGATGAGCAACGACGCCCTGTTGCAGATGGTCGCGCTCGACATCCATGCCGCCTTGACGCACTGACCCGCGATGGCGCGCTACGACGACAGATGGCCGGCCTACGCCCCGGTGGCCGAGCGCCGCCGCCAGGCCGAGCGCGAGACGGCGAAGCTGCGCAAGACGGGCCACCCCGTTGCACCCGTGCAGATTGAGGGGCGTGCGATCGCCACCACCGTCTGGGGCAAGGCGTGGTGCGACAACCTGGAAAGCTATCGCGACTACGAAAGCCGTCTGCCGCGTGGCCGCACGTATGTCCGCAACGGCTCGGTCATCGACCTGCAGATCGGGCCGCGCGAGGTGAAGGCGCTGGTCAGCGGGTCGTCGATCTACAAGGTCACCATCACGATCGCTCCCGTGCTGCCTACCCAGTGGCGCTCGATCTGTGCGGACTGCGCAGGCCGGATCGAGTCCCTGGTGGAGCTGCTGCAAGGGCGGCTGTCCCGAGGCGTTATGGAGCGTATCTGCCGTCAGGGCACAGGTCTGTTTCCCAAGCCGTCCGACATCAGGTTCTCCTGCAATTGCCTGGACTATGCCTGGATGTGCAAGCATGTGGCGGCTGTGCTGTATGGGGTGGGAGCACGGCTTGATCGAAGCCCGGAGCTGCTGTTCCGCATGCGCGCGGTCGATGAGAGTGAGCTGTTGGCCAGCCTTGACAGCGCCCTGCCGGCAGCGACGCTCCCAGAGGAGCGCGTCCTCGCAGGCCAGGATATCGCTGCCCTGTTCGGACTCGACATGGCCGGATCGGCCGACACGGAGAAGACCGGCGGCAGGCTTTCGCAGTCTCCGCACGTGGGTGATGATGCCGCCTCGTCCTCGCCGAAGCAGACAGCAGGACGGAGCCGCCCCAAGTCCCCAAAGAAGGTGGCGCCCGCAGCCTCGTCCCCTCCAGCGAAAGGCGCTCAGCCTCGTGTTCCCACGGAGATTGTTGGACCGCGACAGACAGCGGGTAGCAAGAGCGTTGCAGCCCGGCGCTCCAAGCCAGGCACGCCGGACACCACCGAGAACGCGGCGCCCGAGGCCGCGGCCGTTGGATCACCGGCGCAAGCGCAGTCTGGCGCCCGGCCAGCTAGGGCGAGCAGTGTTCGTGTCCGCATGGGGCAAGCCAAACCGGCTGGCCAGGCTGCCAAGGGCGCCCCATTGCCGGGGAGAGCCACCGTGTCGCGTCAGCAGCCGACATCTCGACCGGCGGTCACCCATGCAGCGCCTGCACCGGCTGTACTGGATGAGCAAAGTGCGAGGCAAGTGCTGGAAGCGGTCCTTGCGCAGGTGAAGCGCCTCGGCCGTGGTGTCGACGAGGTCAGGCAACCGTGGGCGGACGTGCAGAAACCGAGCGGGCGGATCGATGAACTCGCGGTCATCATGGCGGGGCAGGGGGCAATGCCGCCCGAGGACACTGCGTCGGCTATGCCCGAGCGGGATCCGAAACCGAAGCGGACGTCCCCGAAGCAGCGTGAGACCCGCGCCCGGCGACCTGCCGAGCTGGGCGGCACCTCGGACCGTAGCAGTGCCGGAAAGGGTAACACGGCTGGACACGGGCGCGCGCCAGCTGATGCCGTGCCGCCCGGCGCAGCCGTGCAGGTGCAGGCACCGCTGAAGCGCGAGGACGAGGCAGTCCTGGACGCACCCAACAGGCTGCCCAGGCGTGTCGCTCGATCAACGGGAAAGGCCGGACGACACGCGAGGAAGTAAGGCGACGAACTCATCACGGCTAGATGCGGCTCGTCTGCTCCAGCACGGCCTCGTTGCAACACGGGGCTGCCCCGGAACCTAAGCAGGGTAATCGCAAGCGCGGTTCGCAGAACCCAATCCGGCATGTGCGTCGTTGCGTAGTTGCCGGGCAGTGAGCCGCCGCTGCCGCCGGCCATGCCGATCAAAACACCTTTCACGAAGCCGAAGACTTCGGTGATCTTCGCC
>CAXTSF010000317.1:0-2144 GCA_964246865.1 uncultured Terriglobus sp. | reverse complement strand
ACCCTCACCGCCGACCATGCACTCACGCAGGCAAAGGCCGCTGACGCCGAGATCGCAGCCGGTAAATACCGTGGTCCGCTGCATGGCGTTCCGTACGGTGCAAAGGACCTGCTGGATACGGCGCACATCCCGACGACCTACGGTGCAGAACCCTTTCGCAATCGCGTCCCTGACCAGGACAGCGCTGTTGTTCGCAAGCTGAACGCGGCCGGGGCCGTGCTGGTTGCCAAGCTGAGCCTGGGTGCCCTGGCTCTGACCGATATCTGGTTCGGAGGCCAGACACGCAACCCATGGCTGCTGGAGGAAGGATCCTCGGGCTCGAGCGCGGGCCCGGGCTCGGCTGTTGCGGCGGGTTTAGTCGGTTTCGCCATTGGCAGCGAGACCGGCGGCAGCATCGTCAGCCCCTCGATGCGCTGCGGTGTCACCGGTCTGCGGCCCACCTTTGGCCGCGTACCCAGAACCGGTGCGATGACGCTGTGCTGGTCGCTGGACAAGCTGGGTCCCATGACCCGCGGCGTAGAAGACACGGCGCTGATCCTGCACGCCATCGCCGGGCATGATCCCGGCGACCTGGCCAGCACTGACCGTACGCTTCGCTTCGATGCCAATCGAAATGTTCGAGGTCTTCGCGTAGGCTACTTCCCGGCCTGGATGAAGGAGGCACCTGCGACCGACGTAGACCGCGCTGCCCTTGCCTCTGTGTCCCGGCTCGGCATGGTGCCCGTTGAGGTCTCGTTGCCGAACTGGCCCTACGACTCGCTGAACCTCATCCTCTTCGCAGAGGCTGCCGCGGCCTTCGAGGCCATCACCCTTGATCACCGTGTCGACCAGCTCACCATGCAGGTGCCCGATGCGTGGCCTAACAGTTTCCGGCAGGCGCGTTTTCTTTCCGCCGTCGATCTCGTTCAGGCCGACCGGCTCCGTCGCAAGGTCGCCGTTGAGATGGCACGCATCTTCGCGGAGGTAGATCTTCTGCTAGTTCCGTCTCTGCGCGACGAGATGCTGGTGATTTCCAACTGCACCGGCCAGCCCTCCCTGACACTGCGGGCCGGTTTTGTCGAGGTGACGGAGGCGCGCAGCGACTGGGCACCGGATCCAAAGCATCCGCTGCCGCGGTTCTCTCCACCGCGCAGGGTGCCACACGGCGTCACGCTGCTGGGCCGTCTCTTCGAGGAGGGTACGGTGATCGAGGCAGGCATCGCGCTGGAGCGGGCCTTTGGCGTCGGCAACGAGCGTCCTCTGGCCTTCTAAGCAAGCGAAGATTCAAGCTCTCCGGAGATCAGCCGATGATGGTCAGGAGGAAGGGCCGAGCGGAATAAAGATGGGCCGGATGGAATGAAGCGTCGAACTCTGCTGCGGTCGCTCGCAGGTGCCGCCATCGCGAGCGCGCTGCCTGCCTGCGCTGCGTGGCCCGCATCGGATGGGCACTCGCCGTCCTCTCAGGATGACGATCGCGCTATTCGTTTGAACCAGCTTGGATTTCTGCCCCGGTCCACAAAGCGCGCCTCCATTGTGCTCTCCGGGACGGACTTACAACCGTTCTCGTTACGGGATGCAGTCTCGCAGCAGATCGTCTATCGCGGGAGGACGTCGAAGCCCTTCCAGGATGAGGCCTCCGGCGATATCGTGGCGATCGCCGATTTCTCGCCCGTGCACAAGCAGGGCAGATATGTCCTCGAAGCCGCCGGACACCGGAGCAGCACGTTTCCGGTGCGCGACGGAGCGTATGCCGGTGCGCTGCGATCGGCGATGCGCGGCTTCCACGGCCAGCGGTGTGGCTGCGCCGTCGACCTGGGCAACGGCTACCACCACGGTGCTTGCCACGCGGAAGGGGGCTATCACCGGAGCTCCGGCCGCTCCGGCAGCCTCAGTAACCAAGGTGGCTGGCACGACGCAGGCGACTACGGTCGATACATCGTGAACTCCGCGATCGCCACATCGACCCTGCTCTGGGCATGGGAGATGTATCCGGACGCCCTCGCCGGCCTGCATCTCGGCATTCCCGAGTCAGGTGGCGCGGTCCCGGACTTTCTTGCCGAGGTGCGCTGGAACCTGCAATGGATGCTCAGCCTGCAGGATACCGATGGGGGTGTCTGGCATAAACAGACAAGCGAGCACTTCTGCGGCTTTGTTCTGCCAGAGGT
>CAXTSF010000316.1:0-2217 GCA_964246865.1 uncultured Terriglobus sp. | reverse complement strand
AGGTGAACTCCCCAGCAATCGCCACCTCCGGCGCACCGCCATTCGGTGCCGTGTGTGGCTCCTCGGCCAGCGGCGGCTGGCTCGACTCGTAGTTCGCATCGCGGGACGCCGACATCTGCGTCTCCGCAAGCCACCGTGCTCCCAGCCCGTGCGTCCATCGCACCTGCACATCCGCGGTGCGCGTCTCCAGCAGGCCAAAGCTCGCCCGCCCACGCGACACCACCGGCGCGCTCTGCAGCCCCGCGGGCGAATCAAAGCGCAGCCACGTTCCTCCCACTGTCAACAGATCCCTACCTGCAACCTGCCAGTCCAGCCGCGGTCGCACCGCCGTCTCATTCGCCTGGCGCGGCATCTCTCCCGTCAGACTGTCGAGAAACGCAAGCCCCTTGGCAATCTCCGGCAATGTCACGCCACGGTTCTGCAGCAGCGCCGTCTGCACCGGCGTCAGGCGGTAAAACTGTGCATTGCTCGGCGAGGCAATCGCAGGAAAGCTGCGCCGCTGCACCTCCGCCGCAAGAAAGTAGAGCAGCCGCCCCCGGGTTCCTGGCACACCGTCACCCACGGATCCACCAAACTGCTCCCGCTGGTCTCGCGGCTTCACCACCGCGCTGCTCGGCTCGCCGCCGTTATACCGTGTCGCCATCGCAAGCGGATTCGCCGCGCCCACACCGTTGTTCCGCAGGAGCAGAAACGCCGATCCGTGCATGCCCTCCCTGCCGCCGCGCGTCACCGCATGTACCGCTCCACCCGCGTCCCGGCCCAGACGCGTCGCCGCTCCCGCACCGCGCACCTGAAACTCCTGCACCGCCTCCAGCGGGACCGTAAACGGCACAGCATTACCACCGCGCGGCGACCCATCGAAGCTCCGCGTTGCCGGGCTGCCCTCCACCGCGAAGCTGTTCTGCGCCGGGCTAGCTCCGCGCACGGACAGCGCCACCGCATCCGTCTCCGGCACTGGCACACTCAGCTCTGCATCGCTGTCCAGCAGTGTTGCCCCGTCCGCGGCCTCGGTCACCAGCGGCGTCAGCAGTGCATAATCCTGAAATCGCCTGCCCTCAAGCGGCAACGCCGCCAGTTCCTCCGGCACCACATCCCCGTTCACCGGCGAGTCCGCCAGCGACGGCCGCTCAGCCGCTTCCGCGCGCACGTCCACGCTCTGCGACACACTCGCCGCTCGCATTGCAATCACCAGCCGCTGCGTCTGCCCGAGAACCACCGCGACTGCGCCCACGGTCGCCGTCGCCATTCCCGGCGACCCGACCTCCAGCCGGTACTCCCCCGCCGAAAGATGCTCGAACAGCACCTCGCCTTGCATATCGGTCGCCGCGGCCGAGACCGCCACCACCTCGCCACGCCGAAAGATGCTCACGGTTGCCCCCGCCAGCGCCGCGCCCGTCGGATCCCGCGCCAGCACGTCCGCCGCACCTGTCTCCGCATCCTGACCACACACAGCAACGGGAAACAGCAGTGATGCTCCACTGCACAACAACAGCAGCAGCCACGACGGCAACAACGCTCGCAGACAACACAGCAAACGGCTCCAGGCCCTCATACGCGCCGCCATGCGGCCAGAAGATTCGTCAGCAAGTCCAGGAAGAGAAGGGGGAAGCAAATACAAAGATCGCGCTCGAAGAAAGTGCGTGTAGCGGCAGCCTTGCTAACCCATCTGCCGCCATCTATCCCGTCACCTTACCGCCCCCAATACACCCGGACCATCCCACATCCGTGTCACACGCGGAAGCTTCTGCCCTGAAACGCAAGAAAGGGCGGCAGCCGAAGCCACCGCCCTCTCCGATGCGTTTCTAGATGCTTAGAAGTGGAAACGTGCCCCCACCTGCACCTGCCTGGGCGTATAGGCTGTGTTGCTGTTGGCATTTGTTTCGGTACCAAACAGTGGATTGTTGTTGTTATCCGTGTTGTACGTCAGCGTGTTGCCGGTCACAGTCTTCTGCTTCGTCACCGGATCCGTCACGGTCGTATTGCCGATTGAGTACGCTGTCTGGTTCGAGCCCGTCCAGTTCTGATGATTGGCCAGGTTGAAGCTCTCCAGCAGCAACTCGAAGTTCATGTTCTCGCGAATCTCAAACCGCTTCGACACGCGAAGATCCCCCACGATGGCGCGGCGCAGGGCATACCGGTTCCGGCCCAGGATGTCGACGCGCGTCGCTCCTCCTGCCCCGTTCAAGCCGCTGCCGACACTCGCCACTCCGCCAGCCC
>CAXTSF010000315.1:0-2255 GCA_964246865.1 uncultured Terriglobus sp. | reverse complement strand
GATGGGCATGACGTCTTCGTTCTTGCCAAAGCCGGTGGTAGGCGTGAACGGCAGCGGTATGCATACGAATATCTCGATCACAAAAGACAAAAAGAATCTGTTCTGGGATCCAAACGGACATGAGAAAATCTCGCGCTTCGCCTGGGAGTTCGTGGATCGCATCCTGACGCATGGCAACGACCTCTGTCTGCTGCTGAACGCAAGTGTGAATGCCTACCGGAGGCTGGATCCGCATTTCGAGGCACCGAACCAAATCAAGGCCTCGGCGACGGATCGCGGTTCCATGGTCCGGATTCCGATCGGCAACGAGAAGTCAGCACGTGTGGAGGTTCGTTCTGTGAGCCCGGATGCGAACCCATACGCGGTTCTGTACTCCATCTTCCGCAGCGGCCTGGATGGAGAGACGGCCAAAATCGATAATTTGCGGCAGGCTGAGCGGTATCTGCCGGACAACATCTATGCCGCGCTCGAAAACTTCCGGTCGGCGGCGTGGACGGGCAAGTTGCTGGGCGAGGACGTAAAGGCGCGCTATGCGGACCTGAAGCAGGCGTCAGCCGATCGTTGCCCACGGCTGCTGGGCACGATTGTCAAGCCCAGTGAGGTTCAGTTTCACCACGATGTGTACAACCAGCTGCTCTGGGGACAGTTCTAGCCATTTGCTGCGAATGCGTGTCTGTGACCTTCCTCGATTAGCAATGGCGGGTGCCCAGGCGGCACCCGCTTTTTTGCCTAGCGAGTACGGCTTGGAAGAGCGGCTCGGAAAACAAGGCCGGCCCCGATGCGCAGGCCGGACTGGCGATCGTCGGAGCCATTGGGCAGAGCGGTGCGGAGATACTGCAGGTCGATAACGCGCAGTTGCGTGTGCCGGAAGAGCGGGACCGCGTACGCGCCGCCGAGCGCGAAGGCGTAGGCGGTGGCCGTGTCCTGCCGGACGGGGCCACGCCGGAACTCTGCATCGAACCCACGAACGGCACCACCGAGGGCGGAGATGGAAACGGCCTGCCGGTGCGGAAGAGAAAGGCTGTATTGCGGGCCCGCAAGCAGTGTGATGGTGCTGAGACCGCGCGTGGTGTCAGGGACGCGGGCCGTCGTGTTTCCGGCGACCTCGACCACGCCGCGGATGGCGTGCCAGAGCGGAATCGCGATATCCCCGGCACCGCCGGTGAGCCAGAAGCAGCCGCAGGCACCCGGAGATAAGTTGGCCTTTGTGACAGTGACGCGCAAGCCAAGTTCGACATCCGGATCCTCAGAAAAGGATGAGAGCGCCTGGCTCGAGAGAGACAGCGGGACCAGACAGAGCAGGGTAGCGAGGCAGCGGAGAGGAAGTCGCATGGGCTAATTCGTGCTCAGCGTAACAGTGGCGGAGTGAATCAAAGCCGCGCCGGTAACGCCCGTCGCCCGAGCCGTAACGGTAAGGGGATAGCTTTGCGACTTGGTGCTGTTTGCGGCTGTTCCACCGCCAAGGTAGCCGCTACCGCAACCGGAGACACAAAGCAGTGAGAGCAGGGCAAAAGCCGGGCGGTACTTGCGGCGCAAGCAAAAGACGAGCAGGCCGGCACTAAGCAGCAACTGCGATCCCAGCTTCGGTCCCAGCCTGGCTCGATTCGCACTGATGTGTCCTGCGGTGGTGGTCGATATATCCAGTGTGAGTGTGATGGGAACACTTGCAAGCATTGGGGTGGCAGGCGAGAAAGAGGAGGACCAGCCTGCCGGGATACCGGTGAGGCTCAAGGTGACAGGTTGAGCGAGAGGGCCACCCAGCGGTGGAAGAAGGAAGGTCACCTGCTTGGATCCTCCGGTAGCCATGGTTTGCAGGATTGGACCCGTCAGTGCGAGGGAAAAGTCCGGTGCCTGCGCGACCCTGAGGTCGGTGGTAGAGGAGTCGCTCGCGCTGTAGTGCAGATCGCCCATGTAGGCGGCATGCAGCGTGTGCGGACCAAGGCTGAGCGTGCCGAGGGAGAAGCTGGCGGTTCCAGCGGCATCCAGAACGGTTTGAGCCACGGCTGTGGTGTTTTCGAGAAGCTGCACGTTTCCAACAGGAGGGACCGTGGTGCTTCCGCTGACCCTCGCGAGAAAGGTCACCGGAACGCCGGCGTAGGCGATGGTGCCGGAGGAGGCAAGCGCTGTACGCGAGGGGGCGAGAGAGCCCGGTGCGGTCGCAAAGCCTGAGAGCCGAACATTTTGCGGGGCAACATCTTCGGCGCTCACTGTCAGCAGGGCTATCTGGGCACCCTGTGCGGAGGGCGTGAAGGTAA
>CAXTSF010000314.1:0-2273 GCA_964246865.1 uncultured Terriglobus sp. | reverse complement strand
GATCTATACCGGCGACACCCGGGGCGAGGCCGCCGCGACACCCCTCGTGGAGCGGCTGGCGAAGGAGGCGCTGCGTGACGCACGGAACTTCGGCTGTGATGTTCTGATCGTGGATACGGCCGGCCGTCTCGGCATAGACGCGGCGCTGATGGACGAGATGAGCCGGCTGAAGACGCTGCTGAATCCGAGCGAGATCCTCTTTGTGGCCGATGCCATGACGGGCCAGGACGCGGTGAACTCGGCCGACGCCTTTCACAAGCAGCTCGGCATCACGGGCGTGGTGCTCACCAAGATGGACGGGGATGCGCGTGGTGGGGCGGCGCTCTCGATCCGCAACGTCACGGGCGCGCCGGTAAAGTTCCTCGGTACGGGCGAGAAGCCGGATGCGTTTGAGGCCTTCCATCCGGACCGGATCGTGTCGCGCATCATGGGCATGGGCGACATCGCCACGCTGCTGGAGCGTGCCGAGGAGAAACTGGATAAGAGCAAGGCGGAGGACTTCGCCAAGAAAGCCTTCTCTGGCGATGGCTTCTCACTTGAGGACTTTCGCGATCAGCTGCGGCAGATCAAGAAGCTCGGGTCGATGCAGTCGATCCTCAAGATGCTGCCGAGCGTCGGGCCGTTCCAGGGACTGCAGCAGGCAGCGGAGCCCGTGGATGAAAAGCAGTTCACGCGCGTGGAGGCGATGATCAACTCCATGACGGCGAAGGAGCGGGCGAACAGTGCCATCATCTCCGGATCGCGGCGGCGGCGCATCGCAGCGGGTTCCGGCACGAGCGTGCCCGAGGTGAATCAGCTCCTGAAGCAGTATGCGCAGATGAGCAAGATGTTCAAGGGCTTCGGCTCGGGCGGCGGCAAGATGCAGCGGCGGCTGATGAGCCAGATGGGGAACATGGGCCGAGGCGGGCGGTAGGTTTCCTCGGTAGCCACTGCCTTTGTTGTTTCGCGCTTACTTGAGATTGTTCGTTCGGGCGTTGTTTGGTGGTTAACCAGGCGCGGACGGCGGTCTGATATCGGCCAGGTAGCTGGGTGCTCTGGCGCGGTGAGGCGGCGGGAGTCCGGGTTTGTGCATCTCTTCGGTGAACTTACCTGATAGCTACGGAGCACCCGACATCATGCAGCGCACCCTTCTTCCTGGAAAGCCGTACCCCCTGGGTGCGACTCCGACCTCCCTTGGCACCAACTTCGCGCTGTATTCCGAGAATGCGACAAAGGTGCAGGTCTGCTTCTTCGACGAAGACGGGACCCAGACCGACTGCGTGGCGCTTAAGGAGGTGACGGCCTTTGTGTGGCACGGGCTGATTCGGAATATCAAGCCAGGCCAGCAGTATGGCTATCGCGTGGAGGGGCCCTGGGAGCCGGAGAAGGGGCATCGCTTCAACGGAGCGAAGCTGCTGGTGGACCCATACGCGAAGGCAATCACGGGGCAACATCCGGACGAGAGCAAGCCGACACTGCCGGATCCCAAGGGACCGATCTATCCATACGATGTGCAGTCTGGCAATGACCTGAAGAAGGACGACGCAGACGACGCGGCATTTGTGCCGAAGGGCATTGTGGTGAGTTCGAAGTTCGACTGGGAAGGCGATTGCCCGCCGCAGACGGCCATTGCCGACTCGATCATCTACGAGGTGCACGTGCGCGGATTTTCGAAGCGCAACCCGGCGGTGCCGGCCGAGCTGCAGGGCACGTACGCGGGCATGGCCCATGATGCAAGCATCGAGTACCTGAAGCGGCTGGGCGTGACGGCGGTAGAGCTGCTGCCGGTGCACCATTTTATTGATGAGGGGCACCTGCTGGACCGTGGCCTGCGGGACTATTGGGGATACAACACGCTCGGCTACTTTGCGCCGATGTCGCGGTACAGCTCGGCCGGCGATGCGGGCGGACAGGTGACCGAGTTCAAGGAGATGGTGAAGCGGCTGCACCGCGAGGGCATCGAGGTGATCCTGGACGTGGTGTACAACCACACGTGCGAGGGCAATGAGAAGGGCCCGGTGCTCAGCATGAAGGGCATCGATAACTTCACCTACTACCGCACGGTGCAGGACGATGCCCGGCACTACATGGACTACACGGGCACCGGCAACACGCTGAATGTATACCACCCGCAGGTGCTGAAGCTCTTGATGGACAGCCTGCGCTATTGGGTAACGGAGATGCACGTGGACGGCTTCCGCTTCGATCTGGCGTCGACGCTGGCGCGCGAACTGCAGGATGTGAACAAGCTGGGAGCGTTCTTCGACACGATCCACCAGGACCCGGTGCTGGCG
>CAXTSF010000313.1:0-2303 GCA_964246865.1 uncultured Terriglobus sp. | reverse complement strand
GTGCAAACTCCACAACGGAGAAGTCGAACTCACGGCGGCAAACGAAATCGATGGCGGAGCACTCGCGAAGGGCACGTTCGGGATCGGTGGTCACAGGCGGCCCGACAAACGCGATCCGGATCGACGGAATCATTGCCTTGATTGCCTGCGCCAACGCATGATCGCCAGCCCATCCGACAGTCGAGGTGAAGAGCACGAGAAACTCGTACTCCTTCGCAATCTCAATCGTCTCCTGCGCGCTCACGTGATGGGGCGGCGCATCCAGCAGTCGTGAGCCTTCGAGCATACCCGCCGGATAGGCGAGCCAGACAGGGTACCAGTACGACTCAATCTCACGAGTAGCAGGCCACCGGCTGCTGGCACCACCATCAAAGTTTTCGAAGGACGGCGGGTTCAGGAACAGGGTTTTCAGCGCCATAATTATCTTCAAGTCTACCATTTGCGTGCCCAGCAAGGGCTTGCCTGACTCTGCCGGAGCACCGTCCACAAGCCTAGGGATGGGTATTTCCAACCGCGTGCACGGAGGATCGAACCCACTCCTCAAGGTCTCCCGTCAGACGGAGGACACGAATCTCTGCCTCATGCAGTTGATACATCGAGTCAATGACGGCGAGATACTTCTCGCGTTCGGAAATGCGTGTGTTTTGCTCGTCTTTGGGCGTCAGCTGTTGCGCCCCGGTTGAGTTTGGGTTAGCCACCTGCACCAGTGTCGCTTCCAGCTGCTCCTGGGCAAGCTGCTGCTCCAGGGCAGCCACTGCCATGCGCGCCTGTAATTCGGTAACGGTTCGGCTCAGCCGTGTGCGATTTTCAGCGGTGCTTCTCGCCAGACCGTCAGCCTCATGCAGCGCATGTGCCGCATCCGCCGCGGACTCCCGCGCCTTCGCCTTGCGGAACCTGTCAAAGATGGGCAGGCTGATTTGCACACCATAAACCTCCTCGTTGGCTCCGATGTTGACGCTTGGATTGAGCGCCTGCAGCTGCTTGAAGGAGTTGGTAAAGGTGGCGTAACGGTTGTATTGCACCAGGAACTGGATCTGCGGCCGGTACAGGTAGCGGGCATCCCCTGCGGCCTGTGCCGCCTTCGATTTGGCATTGAAGAAAGCAGAGGCGACCGCAGGGGACTGCGCCTCCTGGGACGACCGGCTTGCGCCCGGCACCAGCTCCGGCAGGCCGCCCTCGACCTTCAGCGCAGGATCGGACACCCCGAGCAGCGTTGCCAGATGATCGCGGTCGTTCAGGGTCTCATTCTCCGCGCGCAGAAGCCGCAGGCGGATCTGTGCCGCGGAGAGTTGAGAGGTGGTGAGGTCGATCCTCGTATCAAAGCCGCTGTCGAGCCGCTGCTGGATAATGGCCACCAGCTTTTCTGCATAGCCGCGCTGCTCGCGCAGAGCGGCCTCCCTCTCCTGATCCCGCTGCAAAGCAGCAAAGGTGATGGCCGTGTCTTCCGTAACAGTATCCCGCACGTCCTGCAGCGATTTGCGTGAGGCGTTATAGCCGGCGCGTGCGGAACGTATGTACGAGTACTGTGATCCGTTGTAGACGAGGGATTGCGCATTGAAGGTCGCGAGCGTCGGGGGGTACGGACTGTAGCCGTAGGAGAGACCCAGCCCAGCTCCAATCGAGGCCGACGGTATGTACACGTCGCGGGACTGCTCGAGCAGGGCGAGCGCTTTCGCCACATCTGCCTCGGCAATCCTCACGCGAGGATTGCTCCTCAGCGCCAGATCAACGGCCGATGCAAGTGTGACCTGCGCCCGGCAATACGCGCCGGCAAAAGAGGTTGAGGCCAGGAGCAGCGCAGCCCCGATGCTTGCCTTCATTGCCCGAGAGCCTTCCTGGCGGGTGCATAGTCCCTCGCGAGAGCGAGAGCCGCGCGGAAGTGTTCCTGCGCCGCCGCGTTGTCACCTGTGCTCGCGAGCGACTCACCTAGAATCGTGTGGACGTGAGCCAGCGGTGTGACCGCCGAAGCGTGCGGGTGCGCGATGTACCGTCGCAGCGCGTCCTGCGCAAATGGGATATCCCGCTTCAAGCCGAGAAGCACCTGTGCCGCATCCACCGTGTCACCGCCGCGTGCGCCGTCCTTCTCGATGGCCGCATGAGCGTTGCTGGCAGCTTCGTCGTAGTGCTTGCGTCTGCGATTGAACTGCGCAAGGTCGACGTATGCCTCGGCGGACCGCTCCACGGCAAGCTCGGCCTGAAACTCCTGGACGGCCGTCGCCTCATCGTTAGCCTTGGCCGCGATCATGCCGGCGAGGCGGTGACCACGCTCCGGACTGACGGCCTGCAGACGAGGCAGCAGTGCC
>CAXTSF010000312.1:0-2335 GCA_964246865.1 uncultured Terriglobus sp. | reverse complement strand
TGATGAGGTGAAGCGCCGGGTTGCCGAGCTTCTCGGGCCGCCGGTTCGAACATAGGAACATCTACTCCGTCCGGGTTGCCTGACCAACTCGAAGCGACTTGCAGCCGAAACTTCACTCAGGTCTATCCGCCCACCCGTATCGGTCGTCCGATTCCGCCTGAGGCCCGGGGAAGCGCTCTTTGCCGTAGCCTCTTACGAACGTGTAGCTGAAAAAAACGTTGTTCTGGGCCTGAGTTTCACGTCTGACTCTTTCTAACAAACCCTTTGTTTGCTGGCCGCATCTTTCGTGCTGCTTCTACGTTCGAAATGCGTGCTGGAAATGACAGCAGCGCAAGTCACGTAACCCTTATGGAGGCAACCTTGATGATCCTGAGAAACATGTCCCGATCGCCGGATGGTGAAAATGTTGTTACTATTTCGCCTGACACGGTCGTCAAGGACCGCCGACGTCCAGGGCGTCCCTCTCAGGTGAGTCCACACCTTATCCTTCTTCTGCGAGGTGCGGCCGATATTGACACAACACCGCCGCTCGTGACTGTGGACGGCTCTCCAGATCCTTCAGGGAGATTGCCGCCATTTGTATGCATCTTCATCACTGCCACGCTCAGCACGCTGCTATGGGCAGGCATCATCGAAGCGGGCCGACTGATGCTGAGCTGAGGCACACCCGACCGGCACCGCAGGCTCCTTGCATCTCTCATGGGTTTGTATCAGCCTATGAAGCGTTCTTCCGCACCGCGCCGACCTACTACGATACAGTGCGCCCACTTACCTGCGCAGGTGGTGGACGGTGGTTGCCGAAGGTTCTGCCACTCGGCTGAGGTCACCCAGCCTGCAGCGTAGCTTTCTTATTGCGTCAACCTGAGTCTCCAGCGTCGAGACGATCTTCGCAACCCGCGGCCGCGGTCGTGTCGTAAGACAGCGGCCGCAAAGCCGTGGCGTCGTCTCGCCCATTAACCTGACCACGCCAATAGACCACATGGCTGGGGCACCTGCGCACGGGTTGAAAGACGAATGTGATGAAATTCATCTTGAATTAGGAACGGAGCAATCCACCAAGTCGTGACGAAATCGATCGGATCATGATGCCCACTCGCAACGGCATGTCACTATAAAATGGCAGGGTGACACCAGGCCCCAATCAGCATCCTGAGAGTTGGAAAAAGTGCATCGAGCTGCAAGCGCAAGTGCATCTGCGCGATCGTGCCCTGGACAAGCTGCGGCAAGGCGTGTGCGTGTTCGACGGGCAGCAGCGGCTGCTGCTGTTCAACCGCTGCTACGCGGAGATGTATCGGCTGCGGCCGGAGGGCCTGTGGATCGGCATGACGCTGCGGGACGTCACGGACCTCCGCTATGCCGCAGGCACCGGGCCGGACATGGCGCAGGAGGAGTACCTGGCCTGGCGGGATCGCATCCAGGTCGCGGACAGCATCACGGAGACCGAGGTGGCGCTGCGCAACGGCCACGTGCATGAGATCCATCACGAGCCCTTACCTGGCGGTGGCTGGGTGGCCACCTTCGACGACATCACCGAGCGACGCCGCAGCGAGCAGCGCGTCCAGCACATGGCGCACCACGACGCGCTCACAGGCCTGCCGAACAGGGCGCTGTTCGCCGAGCGGCTGCAACAGATGGCTGCGCGCCTGGGTCGGTCGGAGGAACTGGTCGCGGTGCTCTGCCTGGACCTCGACCAGTTCAAGGAGGTGAACGACACGCTGGGCCACCCGGCCGGGGACGCCCTGCTGCATCAGGTCGCAGAGCGGCTGCGGCAGGAGGTGCGTCAAACCGACACCCTGGCGCGGCTGGGCGGCGACGAGTTCGCGGTCATCCTCAATGACCTGCAGGAGCCAGCGAGGGCTTCGAGCTTCGCCGAACGTGCGATCTGCGCCTTGTCGGTGCCGTTCAACCTGGAAGCGCAAACCGTTACGATTGGCGTGAGCGTCGGCATCGCGCTGTGTTCCGGCGCGGATCCCCGGCCGGAGCCGGATCATGTGCTGCGCTGTGCGGACATGGCGCTGTACCGGGCGAAGGCGGAGGGACGGAACGTCTACCGGTTCTTCCAGCTCGGCATGGACACCCAACTGCAGCAGCGGCGCTCGATGGGACGGGATCTCCAGCGGGCCTTGGCCGAAGGGCAGTTCACGCTGCACTACCAGCCGCAGTTCGACCTCGGCACCCGGCGCATCACCGGGGTGGAGGCATTGCTGCGCTGGCACCATCCGGAGCAGGGTCTGATCGTGCCCGACACCTTCATCCCGCCATGCGAGGAGATGGGTCTGATTGTGCACAGTCCGAACGCAATCGATGCGGTTCGCTTCACTGTTGCCGTTCCGTT
>CAXTSF010000311.1:0-2349 GCA_964246865.1 uncultured Terriglobus sp. | reverse complement strand
ATGGAGCATATTGGCGTGCCATACGGGTCGGTCGCACGGCTGATCCTGCTGTTCCTGCAAACGGAAGCGCTCAGGAAGCGCACACGCGAAGTCGAGCTGGGCGGCAGTCTGCGGCAGTGGCTGACCAAGATTGGGGCCAGCATCGGCGGCTCCAACGCGCGAGCAGTCAGAGACCAAGCCGAGCGCATCAGTCGTTGCCGGCTGACCTTCCACATCCAAGGTTCGGGCAAGATCGGGCTGGTCAATCAGAGCATCGTCGACCGGGCACTGTTCATCGAGAATGACAGCCGGCAGGGACGGCTTTCACTTGAGACTGCCAAACTGTCGGAGGGCTTCTTCGAGCAGCTGATGAAACATCCGGTCCCCATTGAGGAAGCTGCAATCAAGGCAATCAGCAACAATCCTGCAGCGCTCGACGCCTATCTCTGGCTGGCCTATCGCCTGCATGTGCTTTCTGGCGATAAGCTCATCACCTGGAAGGCGCTGAAATCTCAGTTCGGAACAGGATACAAGGAGCTGTTTCACTTCAAGCCGCGCTTCACCCAGGCCCTTGCGCTGGCGACGGCGGTGTATCCGGCCGCCAAGATCGAGGTGCTGGAGCAGGGTGTTGTCCTGAAGCCGTCGCGTCCGCCGGTCATGCCGAAAGTTCACGCTATCCGATAGAGAGTCCTCGCAAGATCGCACGCCCTCGCAAGAAGGCACATTTTGTGCACCCTTCCTTCATAGACCCCCTTTGAAGGTGTTTGAACAGACTCCAGGTGCCGCGTTTCGATCTGACGAGCAGGTAGGAGCGACATCATTTCAACTCAGGCCGCTAGGTACGCGTCTTGGGCCGCAGCCGCGTCGCCGGCCGCGACGAGATAGGTGACGCACTCCACCCGGCGATGCTCCGCACGCAAGCCCGCGCGTGGACGTTATCGGTGATGCCGGGGAACCGGCGCCGCAGCTCGACCGCCGCGGACAGCTCGCCGCCCTGATCGAAAGCAGCACGGATCGCGGCGGCATCTTCCTCGATAATGATGAACATTGAGGACACATGGGGTGCCTATCACGTTGCCAGCAAGCGCCGCGTGGTCCACGGTTGCACAATGATGGGCCGTGGATTCATTCGAGCAAGCCGGTTCCTGCCCACGACGCGCCGCGAGCGGGCGCTGGCAGCCAAACTCGACCACACCCGAGTGAGCCTTGCGGCCATGGCGGAGGTAGTCCGCACCTTTTCGGCGCTTGAGGATGCCCGAGCGCACCTGGCCGTCAAAGCCGCTCGCGAACGCTGCGGTGGGGTGACGGAAGGCGTCGCCGGCGATCCGGCGTTGTGGAGCACCGTGGCGATGGACATGGAAAGCGCCGCGGCCCGGTCGAAAGGGACGTCCGAACTCCTGGATCGGGTCACGGAAGCCCTGGAGCGGCTGGCAGCCTCGCTGCGGGACACGTAGCCGCTCCGCTTTGGCGCCATCTTGCGCCGGTTGCGCGACTTCGATGGGCAGCGCTCAGCCCAGGTTTGTGCTGCTTCGGCTGCGCCCCTTCCGCAATGGCTGTCCTGCGCGCGATGGCCATCACCCCCGTTTAAGCTGGCGCGACACGATGCGACTTTCGCGGCTGTCGCTACAAGCGATCTGTTCTCGATGCTGCCCTTTCGCAGGCTTGGGCGTCAGATTGCTGCAGGGCAATGCTTCTCTCCGGACGGGAGGAGGAAAGCGGCGTGCCGGCTTTTTAGGAACGGCTGGGCTTCCGGCGCCGGGTCAAGACAGGGTTCCAGGCTCGACCGGCGTGGCTGCGTTGACCGAAAGTCGGTCGAGGGTTCGGCCCCTAGTCCCGCGCGCACGTCGTACCCGGCCCCGTGTCACTGAGGGCTCAGCCGCAAGGGCCGTCTTCACGCTCTTCTCCGTCCGGCTCGTCCATTCCGGAGCCGGGCGTCCTCGCTTCCGGCCGAGGCCGGCCTGCTTCGCGAGGCTTGAGCGGTGACTGGCATAGTTCGGTGCCACCATGGGATAGTCGGCCGGCAACCCCCACTTGCCCGGTATTGCTGAGGGGTCATCCCGTAGCTGGCTTGCGGATGCCGCTTGAGCATCTTCAGCCTCTTCCCACCCTCCAAGCAGACGATGTGGTCGGGGAACACCGATTGCGAATCGGCACGGCCGGCGTCAGTGGCGCTGGTGCAAGCGCTGGTTCTGCCATGCCGGCCGCGGCCCAGGAGCGATGGACGGACTGGATCAGCTCCGGCAGAGCATCGGCCGCGACCCGGTTACCGCCAATGTGAGCAGAGACGATCTTCGCCGTCAGTCCCAGAACATTCGTGTCCGGTTCATCCGCCATGGTGGTGCTTCTCCTTCCGGCGCCCTGTCACACGCG
>CAXTSF010000310.1:0-2435 GCA_964246865.1 uncultured Terriglobus sp. | reverse complement strand
ATCTTCGTGTTATAAAACAGCGGCTCCTGCACCGACTCACGCGGCCACGACAGAGGCAGGTGCCCGCTCGGATTGGCTTTCCCAAACAAGAGGTTCGCCACCGCGTGGCCACCCTCGGTCCCCGGATACCAGACGTCCAAGATCGCCGGAACATGCGTCGATGCCCAGGTAATACCCAGGGGACGGCCTGCCATCAGCACCAGCACCACCGGTTTGCCCAGCGCCACCACCGCCTCCAGCAGCCGCTGCTGCTCCCCGGGCAGATTCAGGTGAGCGCGCGAGGCAGCCTCGCCGCTCATCGTCTGCGCCTCGCCGAGCACAAGCACCGTCGTCTCGGCAGCGCGGGCCAGATCAACCGCATGATCGAACTCCGCCTTGCGCGCCGCCTCGGTCAGCAGCCGCGGCTTATCCGGCGTCACTTGCTCATCGAAGATGGTGGGCGAGCCACGCTCGATCTCGACGCCGGCCGTCACCTCTACCTTCGCCTTCGGCAGCATCTCGCGGATGCCCTCCGCAATCGTCACCGTGTCGCGGCGGTCCCCATGAATCGCCCACGAACCCATTGTGTCCAGCTTGCTGTCCGCCAGAGGGCCGATCACCGCCAGCGACTGCAGACTCCCGCTCAGCGGCAGCGCCCGATGTTCGTTGCGCAGCAGCACCGCCGTTTTTTCCGCGGCTTCGCGCACCGCGGTACGCTGCTCGGTGGAGCCCGTCTCCCGCTTGAACCGCTCCATGTCGACATACGGGTTCTCAAACAGGCCGAGCTGATACTTCAGCCGCAGAATCGGCCGCACCAGGTCGTTGATGGCACTCTCGCTGACCTGCCCACTCTTCACCGCAGCCGGCAGCGTCTCGCGGTAAGTCGAGCTCGTCATCTCCATGTTCACGCCTGCCGTGGCCGCACGCACCGCCGCATCCGCCGGGCTTGCCGCGTAGCCGTGCGTCTGCAGGCTCTTCACCGCATCCCAGTCGCTCACCACCATGCCGTTGAAGCCCCAGTCCTTACGGAGCACCTCGCGCAGCAACCATGCGTTTCCCGTCGCAGGCACACCGTTCAGATTCATGTATGCCGACATAAACGTCGCCGCACCTGCCTGTGCAGCCGCATGAAACGGCGGCAGATAGACGTTATAAAGCAGCTCATCGGAGATGTCCGCGTCTGTGTAGTCGCGCCCACCCACGGCCGCGCCGTAACCCGCAAAGTGCTTCACCGAGGCCAGAATGTGGTCCGGCGCACCCACCGTGTCACCCTGAAATCCGCGAACCTGCGCCGCGGCGATCCTGCTGCCCAGAAACGGATCCTCTCCCGCACCTTCCATAATGCGGCCCCACCGCGCATCGCGGGCAATGTCGACCATCGGCGCGAACGCCCACTGCACTCCCGCAAGGCGAGCCTCCTTGGCCGCCATCGCCTGTGTGCGCGTCACCAGCGCCGGGTCCCACGAGGCCGCCATCGCCAGCGGGACTGGTGCAATGGTGCGAAATCCGTGGATCACGTCGTAGCCGAAGATCAACGGAATGTGCAGCCGTGACTCCGTTACGGCAATGTGCTGCAGCTCGTTGATACGCATCGGGTCTGTGAAGAACAGGAAGCTGCCCGTGCCGCCCGTGCGGGCCAGCTCATTCGACCGCTCCGGCGGCGTGAAAAACGATTGGCCCGCCGTCTGCTCCATCTGCCCGATCTTTTCGGCCAGCGTCATCCTGCTCAGCAGCGCATCGGCCATGCGGGTCGCCTCAGCCTCGCTGACCGGCTTTGCCGGCACGGTGGTCTGTGCGGATTTCGCGGTCTGCGCGGGAGAGATGGCAGCAGCAACGCTCAACACAAGCGCGCACGCAGAAGTTTTCAGAGCACAGGAAAGGCTTCGGTGGTTGATCATCTCGGTATGCCACAGCATGTCACGCGGCACAAACGATTGTCGAACACTTTCGGCAATCGCCAGAAACTTGGGCGTGAGAGCGAAACGATCGCAGTAGCCTGGAGGAAACGCTTCAGCACATCTCGCGCCAAAGATCTACGCCACCGTGCAGCCCCAAGCGGAAGATGGGACGTTTCGATCCGGCTCAGATCAAGCCGCGCCGACGCCTGCTGGATGTCAATCCCAACCACATTGCCGGACGAATCATAATCGACCACGAAGCCATCGCTGAGCTCGCGCGAGTCCGAGCTGACCCGGTCAGCCAGATCGATATACAGAGAATCCGTCTCTTCGTAATAGTGAAGCTTCACCGCAGCCTCCTGGGCTCTGCGCTATCGGGGAAAGCATTGTGCAGCGTCTCGCCGTCCCCCTAAAGTAACGACGCGCAATGCCTCATCAGAGCCCTCGATATACCCCAGAAGCGCAGTCGCCCGTCCGGCTGTATCTCGCGACGGTAATGCTTTCCCAACACCTGCAGACACCATTCGACGGAGATGTACGGCCGCTTCCGCAAAAACC
>CAXTSF010000309.1:0-2458 GCA_964246865.1 uncultured Terriglobus sp. | reverse complement strand
CGCGTGGACAGCGAGAGCGTAAAGCGCGACAGGAATGCCAAGGGTACACCAGACGATGCGGAGGCTGGAGGGCAGAACCAGCAGGAGAGAGAGCAGCACCGGCGCGGTAAAGGCGAGCAGAAGGCAGAAGGCGAAGCCATGCCGGGCGTGGAAGCAGTGACGCTCCTCGTGGACCGAGTCCGTCCTGCGGCTGTCCAACAGCCTGTCTGCGATATAGATGATCCAGACCGCCAGGCCAAGCGCGGCCAGTGCCTGCCACGGCACCGCGAAGCCACCGAGCCGTCCAAGGAAGGCGGTCCAGACAAGCGCAACCGTGGGTGCGTCCAGGCTGAGCAGATGCCAGAGCGCCACGGCAGAGCGACGCTTCGCGACCGGAGTGGAGATCGCGGTAGCCATCCATCAAGTGTATCGAGTGAGAGCGCCGTGCCGCAGCGCGGAAGGTGCAGCCTCTATGCTCGCGATGAACATCGGCAGTGAGCAGAGGAAACACGATGAAAAGGCGCCCGGGGTAGGTTGAGCGGGGTAAGTCGAGCGGGGTAAGTCGAGCGGGCAATAGGGCGTGGTATGCCATGGCGGCCGCCCTTAGCTGCTATGGTCGCTGGACGCATGCGGATGCGCTGCGGAGCGGTCGGCCTCCTTGGCTCCCAGCACCCAAAACTCCGGATTGATGTCCGGGAAGATACCGTCACGCTGTTCGATATAGCCGAGGGTGGAGGCGAGATCCTCGGGGAGCGCACCGTGTTGCGCGAAGTGTTCCCAGCAGCTGCGGCAGTGCGCGAAGTGCTCGCGATGCTCGGCAAAGCGGGCTTCCGCGTAGTCGCGCGCCGCGCCTGTGGTGATGAGGAACTGCCAGTCGCTGGATTCGAGTAGGAGGAGTTCGCGGCAGAGCTGCTTCAGGACGCGTTCGCCGAGAGCGCCGTCCCGCCAGTCGCCGTGGGTGCAGACCTCGCGTGTGTACAGCTCGGCGGCGTAGATGTGCTTGTATGTCCAGGAGGTGTCCGGGCCGAACCAGACGCGGTTATCGCCGCCCGCACCCCAGGAACCCTCGCGCATGCTGATGGGTTCGCCGCTGCCGTGGTGGTCCAGGTAGCTGGTGCAGGTGGTGAGCTGGATAGGGTAGTTGCCGGAGCTGAGTTCGCGCACGATGCCCTCAAGAAACGACACACCCTCAAACCACCAGTGGCCGAAGAGCTCCGCGTCGAAGGGGGAGCAGAGGATCGGTGGTGCCTCGCCTGCGGGCGTTTGCGCGACGGCCTCCGTCACAAGCTGAAGGAAGTGACGTCGCGGGTGCGTGCGGCGGCGGTTTCAGGGTGGTACGGCAGCTTATCCGCCATGTCGACGCCTGGACCGGTCACACGCCAGTAGCGATGGCCTCCGGGCCAGCGTTTTTTGTGAAAGTCAAGGTAGACGGGATCGCCGGGGTAGCCGAGTTCGCCACTCCAAACCTGCAGGCCGGTGCGGGGATCGCGTGGGAAGACCTGCACGGGAAAGTCCTGATTATAGGGGCCGCTGACGAGGTGCGGATGGTAGACGAGCCCTGCTGTTTGTCCGCTGGAATCGTGAGCGGTGGGGAGCGCCGTCTGGCTTGCGTAGGGGGAGTGGACGGGCTCGGACTCCTCGACGAGGTGGGTGTCGACAAAGAAGAAGCGCAGGTCGCTCTCCGAAATCGCTTGCTCGATCCCGATGCGGTAAAGGCCCGGATAGGGCTTGGCCTCGTCCTCGGCGGCGATCGGGAAGTTCCAGAAGCCCGCAGGGCGGTAGCCGCACTCCGGCAGCCAGATGCCGCGAGGGTGGCGGCCCATATGGCGGCGATGGGTCTGCACGGCGGTGCGGATTTGTGCGCGCACACTCTCATCGGTGCCAAGCAGGGGATTGTAGCCGTGGGTCGCGCTGCAGGTGAGCACGTCGATGGCACCGCTGTTGTTGAAGTGGCGGAAGCGCTGGACGATGTCGCTGTCGAGATGGCGGAAGTCGTTGAGCGCATCGGTATAAAAGCCCTGCCAAAAGCGGGCGACGGAGGCGTAGCCGGATTCGCCGGCCTGCTCGAAAAAGGCCTCGTCCTCACGCGCGGAGGCGATCTTCCGCTCAACATAGCGGGGGAAATCTGCCTGGAAGACGGGATGGGCGAGCTGCTCCAGAAGAACAGGAGAGAGATTCAGGTTGCAGTGCAGACGGAGGCCGTCGGCCTCCAGGCGGCCGAGTGTCCGCAGCAGAGGAAGATATGTTTCGGCGACAGCCTCGTGCAGCCATTCGATCCCATGCGGCCAGGTGCCGTGGTTGACGACATAGGGCAGATGGGCGTGCAACGTGATGGTGAGATAGCCGGCGGGTGTGGCCGTCCTGGTCATGCGGGGAAGGATCCTCGTGGTGAGCGTACGAGATGTGGATGCGAGACCAGCGTTAAAAGAAGCGCGGGCCTGTGCGCCCGCGCTTGCCGGTTGGTATGTTGCGCTGGGGA
>CAXTSF010000308.1:0-2460 GCA_964246865.1 uncultured Terriglobus sp. | reverse complement strand
TGCATGCTCTCCTCGGACGGTATGGAGGCGAGGCGTTGAATCCGAGTCGTCTGGCATATCACCGCGACAAGGTTCCATCATGACAAGTTGTGGGTGTGCGCCTGATACAACAGTTGACGCCGATTCCAACGCGAATGTTCAACGTGTTGCACTTTCGGATCCAGTATCTCTATCACGTGGTCTACTAAGTCCGGAGTGGCGCACGAGGGGATGTGAATGACCGGTTCGGGGGAGCCTCCCTTCGGAGGAACAGTGATCGGCGGTGCAGTGCGGACAGAAACGCATGGTGGCGCAAAGTGGCTCTTAGTCGCGTCCGGCAAGGGTGGCTCCGGCAAGACCTCGACAAGCTTGAATATGGCAGTCTACGCCGCGCATGAGGGGCTCAAGGTAGTAATCGTCGATCTCGATCGCCAGGCGAGTCTGACCCGATGGTACCAGAGGCGGCCCGAAGAAGCACCGTCGGTCACCTTATGGGCAGGCCCAATGGCTGACACCAGCAAAGCAATTAGAGAAATCGAAGCTTTTGACGCGCCGGATTTGGTCGTGGTGGATACGCCACCGGGCTTGGACGATCATCCAGAGGCGACCCGCCTGCTTGTCGAGCGGGCCAATTTCATACTGGTGCCGACGACCCAGGGCACGGCTGACATAGACTCCGTCGTGGAATGGATGAAGTTTCTTCGCCGGGAGAAGGCTCACGCAAGCTTTTTGATGAACAAGGTCCAGCGTAACCATACCCGTTACCGGAATGCCAAGTTACGGCTCAACCGAGCGGGCCCACTGTGTCCGGTCGACGTGCGTCTCCTGGACGACATTGAGGCTACGCATGATCACGGGGTCGGCGCATGCGAATTCCGGAGAAGCCGCGGTGCTGAAGATTTCGGCGCGGTCTGGGAGTATGTAAAGCAGCAGATGCAGATCGGGTCGGTTCCAGCCGAGGAGGCCGCAGCGTGAGCGGCTTTGTTTTGAAGCCGTCTGCCCGTCGGCGTAATGGGCCGGTAGCGTCGCTGCCTGAAAATGGTGAGCTGCAGCGTCACCGCATTCTGAGCAACTTTGTAAAACAGTGTGACAATACCGGGGAGTTCATCGCCGAGATTGGAAAGCTGTGGGACGAGGCACAGGAGAAGTTTCTCACGATTGGCCGTTATCTTATACAAGCCAAAGTGCGCCTTAAGCATGGAGAGTTCGAAGCTATGATCGCTTCGCAGCTTCCGTTTGGTCGAGGTGTTGCATACCAACTGCGTATGGTGGCTCAGGCTGTTGAGCAGGCCAAGCTCGAAGAAAGCACCCTGCCGCGCAGCTACAGTAACGCATTCCGTCTGGCACAGATGGACAAAATCGTCCTTGAGCGGGCCCGCGAGAGCAACCTGATCCGTCCTGACGTGACCCGGCGCGAGATCGTGGACTTTTTGGAGATTATATCAGCCGAGGCAGAGCGGCGATGGCCGGAGCGCGAGCGCACAGCGCGTGAGATCAAGCGGCTCCGCAGCCGCGCTGCGGCATTGGCTGATGAGCTTGCTGAGACGAAAGCAAAGCTGGCCGAGATGGAGGCCGCCGCCACGCGTTCTAGTCGTAACGATTTGACGATAGATGGACAGGCAGAGGAGGTTGCCGCATAGCGCAGCTTCGGAAGCGGGCTGCCACCCGGGCAGCCCTTATCTTGTGCGCTGCCTTTATCAATCGAGCACAGCGAAGCCTTGTACATCCGGTAGTCCTCAGCCGTGCTGATGCTTTATGGGGTTCTGTTGCAATCGGCGGAATACGGTAGAAGGTTTGGGGTAAGTTGATAAATAGGCCTAACGGCATTGGGACAGGATGGATCGTTCAAAGGTCGGCAGTTCACGTCCGAAGTGGTCCTGTGGGCGCATTGCCAGCATCTGGCCTTATGATCGATTGTCGCGACCTCGCCGCCATGCTGGCCGACGGTGGTGCCATGGTGGACTACACCACCGTGTTCCGCTTGATTCAGGCCTGCGCCGCGACGCTGGTGCAGCGGACCAGGGCGCACCTGCAGTTGGATCTGGACTTTGGCGGCCTGCGAACAGCTAAGCGGGCGCTGGCCAGCTATGAGGTCTTGGCGACGGCTAGGAAAGGATGGGTGTGCAAGGTCAAAGGCAGCGACATGCGAGCACAAGCCGTTTTCTGCCGGACTGTTCTAGGTTCTCGCCTGAACCGACCGACTGTCACGACCTAACACATCCCCCATCAATGTTTGCGACGAATCCCTCGGAACACCTTGTCATGGGATAAAATACACTGTGGTAGTGGCGAGGGTGGACTCACCTCCTACTCTCCCGGCCCGAGCAGTCGGAAGCACAAACCTGGATCAGGCGGTCGGGAACAGGGGAGTGCCGCCGACCGAGACGCTGTCCGGTTTGGTGGAGCGCGTCACCTACCACAACGCCGAGAACGGCTTTTGCGTGCTGCGGGTCAAGGCGCGCGGGCAGCGCGACCTGGTGG
>CAXTSF010000307.1:2180-2525 GCA_964246865.1 uncultured Terriglobus sp. | reverse complement strand
GAACAGCAGCAAGCCGGTCCCGTTCTGCAGGGTCTTTCGCCAGCTTCCAGGGCGCATTCGCGGTGATGTAGGCATCGGTGGCGGCGACGAGGGCTCCGGTTGCGGTGAGAGCCGCGGTGAAGTCCTGCGCGGCCATGGCGCGGTCGTAGGCGGCGAGGGCGGCGGTGGTGGCAGCAGTGAGGTCGGTGGTGAGGCCGCTCTCCGGAACGGTGCCGCCGAAATACTGATCGATCATGCCGAGGGTGCGGCTGACGAGGTTGCCGTAGCCGTTGGCGAGGTCGCTGTTGTAGCGGGCGACAAGGGCGTCGAAGGAAAAGCTGCCGTCCTGGCCGAAGGGGATCTCGG
>CAXTSF010000307.1:0-2170 GCA_964246865.1 uncultured Terriglobus sp. | reverse complement strand
GCGCGCCGAAGGCGTCGAGGATGGTCTCCGTGCGAACGATGTTGCCGCGGGATTTAGACATCTTCGACTCTTCAAAGAGCAGCCATCCGTGAGCGACGATCTTTTTCGGCAGAGGCAAGCCGGCGGCGAGGAGAAAGGCGGGCCAATAGACACAATGGAAGCGAACGATCTCCTTGCCGACAAAGTGGAGATCGGCGGGCCAGTAGCGGGCGAAGCGTTCGGCGTCCGCCTCATCAGCGCCGCCGTAGCCGATGGCGGTCATGTAATTGGCGAGGGCGTCGAGCCAGACATAGATGACGTGGCGCTGTTCGGAGGCAGAGGCAGCGGGCTCGGGAACGGGGATGCCCCAATCGAAGGAGGTGCGGGAGACGGAAAGATCCTTGAGGGCACCGGGGACGTAAGCGACGCCTGTGTCGCTGAGCAGGGTTTCGGCGCCGTTGGCGACGTTTCCACGTAAAAAGGAGAGCACTTCGTTCTTGCGGGACTCGGGCTGGATGGCGAGCTGGTTCGACTCGATGAGGTCGATGAGGGGCTTCTGGAAGGCGGAGAGGCGGAAGTAGAAGTTCTCTTCAGTGACGGTTTCGGTCGGACGGCCGTCGGGGCCGATGGTGCCGGGCGGTCCCTCGACAAACATCTCCTCAGAGACGCAGTACTGGCCGGTGTAGGTGGAGAGATAGATGTGGCCGCCCTCGTAAAGGGAGCGGAAGAGCTTCTGAACGCCTGCCTTGTGCCTGGGGTCCGTCGTGCGGATGAACTGGTCGTAGGAGATGGCCATGCGCTGCCAGAGAGAGCGAAAGCTCTCGGAGACCTGGTCGGCAAATTGCTGCGCCGCGATGCCGGCGGCGAGGGCGGAACGCTCGATCTTCTGGCCGTGCTCGTCGGTGCCGGTGAGGAAGTAGACGTCGGCGCCGGAGAGACGGTGATAGCGGGCAAGGGTATCCGCGGCGACGGTGGTGTAGGCGTGGCCGATGTGGGGACGCGCGTTGACGTAGTAGATCGGAGTCGTGAGATAGAACTTGTCGGGCATGCGAATCGTGCAGCTCTCCAAAGAGGGTGAAGCAGAGAAAGAGAAGAGTGTCGTTTTGTGTTGGAAAACGCAGCGGGCAGCCTTCCTCCGCTGCATGGGTTCAGCAGAGCGGCTACCGGTTTGAGTTTAGCAGCGGCGTTGCGGCATGGTAGTTCCCGCTACAATGGGACGCGATGGCGACAACAACCGTGGTGACGGGCGCTGCAGGATTCATCGGGCGCAATGTTGTCGCCGAACTGAACCGTCGCGGCGATGACGCGTTGCTGCTGGTGGACACGCTGGGACACGGGGAGAAGTGGCGCAACCTTCTGGGATTGCGGTTTGAGGACGTCCTATCGCCCATGGAGTTTCTGGAGCGGATGGAAAGCGGAACGCTGCCGGAGATCAGCGGTGTGGTGCACCTGGGGGCGTGCTCCGATACGACCGAGCCGGATGCCGATTTCCTGCTGCGAAACAACTACGGGTACACGCGGGCGCTTTGCGCCTGGAGTCAAAGGTGCGGTGTGCGGCTGGTGTATGCGTCGTCGGCGGCAACGTATGGGGATGGGGCGCACGGGTACGATGACGAAGACGCGCTGCTGCCGTTACTGCAGCCGCTGAACATGTATGGGTACTCGAAACATATGTTCGACCTGTGGGCGTGCAGAAAGGGACTGTTTGCGCGAGGCGAGTGTCCTGTGGCGGGGTTGAAGTACTTCAATGTGTATGGACCTCACGAGGAGCACAAGGGCGAGATGCGGTCGGTGGTGAGCAAGAGCTGGCGGCAGATCCGCGAGAACGGCAAGGTGCAGCTGTTCCGGAGCTACCGCCCGGAGTTTGCAGATGGTGGGCAGATGCGCGATTTCGTTGCCGTGGCGGATGCGGTCGCGGTGACGCTGTTTCTGCTGGAGCGCCGGGAGATCGGTGGACTGTTCAACTGCGGGACGGGTGTGGCACGGACGTGGCGCGACCTGGCGGCAGCGGTGTATGCAGCGCTCGGCCGGACGCCGGAGATCGAGTACGTTGCGATGCCGGATGGACTGCGCGAGCGGTACCAGTACTTCACGGAGGCGCGCATGGGTAAGCTGCGCCAGGCCGGCTATGAGGCGCCGTTTGCAACGCTGGAAGATGGTGTGCGCGACTATGTGCGCGGGTACCTGGAAT
>CAXTSF010000306.1:0-2532 GCA_964246865.1 uncultured Terriglobus sp. | reverse complement strand
CTGCGACTGGCCAAAGGTGCTGCCCTGCTTTTCGACAATCCCCACAACGGTATAAGGAGTGCCGTCCGCCCGCAGCTCCTGGCCAATCGGGTCGACCCCGGGAAAGAGGTTCTCCTGCACATCCGTCCCGATCACCGCCACATGCGAGCCATGCTCCTCATCGGACGCAGTCAGGTCGCGGCCGGAGGTGATGTTCAGGTTCTGCAGCGAAGGCATCAGCCAGGTGTAGCCGCGGATCTGCGCATCGGTGATCGAGTTCGTCCCGCGCACCAGCTTGCCCGTCGTCGCCTGCTGCGCGCCCATGCCGTCGCAGCGCCTGCAGTTCTCCTGCACGTACTTGTAATCGTCAAACAGGATGTTCTTGCGCTTCTGAAAGCGCACGTAGTCATCCACGTTGGTGATGATGCTCGGCATCCTGGTCACGGTGAAGACATCCGCGCCGTAGCTTGAGAACTTCTGGACAACAAAGGTATTCGCCCCGTTCACCAGGGTCACGACCGCAATCACGCTGGCCACACCGATCACCACGCCGAGCAGCGTCAGGATAGTGCGCAGCTTGTTCGCCCAAAGGGACTGCAACGCGAGCATGACCGCTTCTTTGATTTCCATCGAAAGGTTTGACCGTCCTTGTACCAGCCATGGTACAGCCCCGCGCTGCCGGGGCCTGGGCAGAATACGCAGCGGGCAGCCCGCGTGTTCCCGTCCTGAACAACGAGGGGTTGCGCTAGACTAGAGCTGCAGGCGGCCGGGCGATCGCTGCTGCCCGGGTCTTTCACGTCTCCGGACGTTCAAGGCGTTGGGTGGGGGAGGAAAGTCCGAACTCCGCAGGGCAGTGTGCCGGATAACGTCCGGGACCCGGGCGTCAAGGCCCGGGGACGGCCAGTGCAACAGAAAATAGACCGCCGACTTTGTCGCGCAAGCGACAAAAGGTAAGGGTGAAACGGTGCGGTAAGAGCGCACCGGGCCCAGCGTAAGTTGGGTCGCATGGTAAACCCCACACGGAGCAAGACCAAATAGGCAGGGAGTCCGGTTGCCCCTCTTCAGGCAGCCGGTGCGTATCGGCCCGATGCGCCCAGACGGAGAGAGCCATGCCTCGGCGTGGCAGTCGGAACCTGCGGGTAGGTTGCTCGAGCGCGTCAGCAATGGCGCGCCTAGAGGAATGATCGCTTAAAACAGAATTCGGCTTACGGGCCGCCTGCAAGAGATTCAGCCTCGCATCCTGTGCAAGGATGCGGGGCTGATTGCTGATCCTGGCAACGCGAAGCTCCCGGCGTACGCAGGGCCGGCCGCCCGGCGTCAGGACGCGTTTACCTCTCCGTCTTTGATGGAGCTTTAGTTCTCTTGCACTTCTCCAGCTTCACTTGTCCATCTTTGGCAGCTGCATCAGCAACCCACCGCTCCCGCTCTCGACCGTAGGCAGCGCGCCGTTCCAGCGATCGATCAGCGCTTTTTGATTCTCGATCTTGCGCAGCTCCAGCAGCTGCGGGGTCAGCGAGGTCTGACGAATGCGGTTCGCCTCCGCCTCACCCTGCGCCCGCGTGACCGCTGCCTTGGCCTCGCCTTCTGCCGCCGCCACGGTCTTCGCCGCCTCCGCCTGCGTCTTCGCAAGCTCGTTGCGCGCCTGCTCCGCCGCCTGGATCGCCTGTGCCTTGCTCGTGATCGCGGCCGCAATGACAGAAGGGACCCGGGGCGCGCCGATAAACCCAAACTGCTGCACCCCCACCCCCACCGGGTCCATCTTCTGCTGGATCAGCGCCTGCACCTTGGCCAGGAACTCCGCCTTCTGCTCGCCGTAGATCTGCTCGACGTTATAGGTGGAGGCCACCTCGTTCAGCGAGTTCCTCACAATGTCGCGCAGGATCCCGTGGGTAAACGTTTCAAGCTCGCTCACCCGGTACTTCACATAGAAGTCCGGCACCCGCCGCGGCTCAATTGCATAGCTCAACGACACATCGGAATAGATCTCCATGCCCTCCTTCGAGTTGAAGCTCATCTCCTCGTTGGTGCTGCGGCCTTCGTCCAGGCTCCTGGTCCACTTCACCGTCTGCACAAAGGTAGGGAATTCGATAATCTGCGAGCGGATCGGGCTGTAGAAGACCCATCCTGTGCGGATCGGGATCTCGGACGCGCCGCGCTGCGAGCCGCTCAGCACCACCTCCACCCCCACGTAGCCCGCGCCGATTCGCGTGACCGACGCAATGTAGTTGAAGAAAAAGATCAGGAACGCGATCGTGCCCAGGGCGGCCAGGCCAAACTTCAGCAGCCTGCGTACGGTCCGGCCCTGTATGTCGAAATCGCGATTGTTGTTGCTGAGAGCAGGGTTGTTGAGGTTATCGAACATCGACATGAAGTCTCTTCCAGATAAAACGAAACGCAATAAAGCCACCCGCTGCGATCAGCAGCAGCAGGCACGCGCCTTCAACAACGGCTGAGTTACTAGGCAGGTTGAGAAGGTGAAATGCGGTCACCATGCCTTCGTACATCAGCATGGTCACCAGCAGAGATAGAACGATCTTTAGCAGATACTGCACA
>CAXTSF010000305.1:0-2555 GCA_964246865.1 uncultured Terriglobus sp. | reverse complement strand
ATTGTGTGTCAGCTCCACGGAAAGCATGGCCGAGGTCAGCGGCGCACCGATGGCGGAGGCAAGCAACGCCGTCATGCCCACCACGGCCCACTCACCCGGCGACAGCGACGGCATCCAGTGCGACATTGCCGCACCAATCGCCGCGCCCATCATCAGGAGGGGGGCCAGCACACCGCCCGCCGTATTCGACGACAGCGCGATAACCCAGACAATCACCTTCACAACCAGCACACCCGCGATCAGCCGCCACGTGAAATCCGCATTCACAAAGCTGTGCACCACGTCATAGCCGGTCCCAAGCGCATGCGGAAACACCAATCCACCCAAACCCACGAAGACGCCACCGATGGCCGGAAACCACATCCAGTGCAGCGGCAGCCGCTCGTACAGGTGTTCGGTGAACTCGATCGCATGGCCCAGCCCTACCGCCACCAGCGCGCACACAACACCCAGCAGCAGCGCACCCACCATGCTCTGGTGCCCCATGACACGTGTCGTGTAGCTCATTGGAAAAATCGGTCCCGGCCCCAGCAGCAGTCGCCGCGCCGCACCCGCCGTCGCGCATGCCACCGCCACCGGCACCAGCGATCGCGGCCGCCATTCAAAGAGCAGCAACTCCACCGCCAGCAGCACGGCGCTCAACGGGCAGGAGAACGTCGCGGCCATGCCCGCGGCAGCCCCACACACCAGCAGCACCGACCGTTCCGCGTCCGTCACCGGCAGAAACTGCGCCAGCAGCGACCCGACCGCGCCGCCACTCGCAATCACCGGTCCCTCGGCCCCGAATGGGCCTCCCGATCCGATCGAAATTGCCGTTGCGATTGGCTTGAGAAAAGCAGCTCCGGGCTGGATGCGCGCGCCTCCAAAGACGATCGCCTCCACCGCTTCCGGCATACCGTGCCCACGCACTGCGGGCGATCCGTACCGGGCAATCAGCCCGACCAGCAGCCCGCCGACCACCGGTGCCGCGACTGCAAACCAGCTTCGCGGATGATCCGCCGCCTCCACCAACGCTGTGCTGAACCGGTGAAAGTAGAAGAGGTTCGTAGAAAGATCGATCAGCTTCAGCAGCGCCCATGAAACCGCACTTGCAAGGCCGCCAATCACCGCCGCCAATGCTGCCACCAGCAGCATCCTGCTGTCGACCGAGTAATCGCGAAGCACCGTGCTCGCCGCTTCCATCGTGTGCGCCGGAGCCGCCATGATTTCATTCGGCTCTGACTCGACCGGAGCTTCCATTAGACTTACTCTATCAAGCGCAGAAGGAGTTCCGCCCTTTGATCGACCGCTACACGCGACCGGAGATGCGCGCGCTATGGAGCGACGAGACTCGCTTCCGCTGCTGGCTCGAGGTTGAAAGCACGGCCAGCGAGGTGCTCGCCGACGCCGGCATCGTCCCGCGGTCCGCGGCCGTCGCTATTCGCGAGCGGGGTAACTTCTCCGTCGAACGCATCCGCGAGATCGAGCAGGAGACCCGCCACGATGTGATCGCCTTCACCACTGCCGTCGCGGAGCATGTCGGACCGGAGTCCCGTTGGTTGCATTTCGGGCTCACCTCTACCGATGTCGTGGACACCGCCCAGGCACTTCAGCTTAGGCAGGCTTCCGCCCGCATCCTCGATGGCCTGCAGGCTCTCTCCGCTGTTCTTCGCCGCCGTGCCATCGAGTTTGCCCATACACCCTGCATCGGGCGCACTCACGGCGTTCATGCGGAGCCAACCACCTTTGGCATGAAGCTCCTGCTCTGGTACACGGAGAACGAGCGCAACCTCGCACGGTTCACGGCTGCGGCCGAGGAGATGCGCGTCGGCAAGCTCTCCGGTGCTGTCGGCAGCTTCGGAACTGTGACGCCCGCGCTTGAGGAGGAGATCTGCCGCCGCCTCGGCCTGCGCGCCGCGCCCGTCAGCACCCAGGTGCTTCAGCGCGACCGGCACGCGCACTACGTCGGTACGCTCTCCGTCATGGCCTCTTCCCTCGACAAGTTCGCCACGGAGATCCGCCATCTGCAGCGCACCGAGGTCCGCGAAGCCGAGGAGTTCTTTCGCGAGAAGCAGAAGGGCTCCAGCGCCATGCCACACAAGCGCAACCCGATCACCAGCGAAAACATCTGCGGCCTTGCCCGCGTGATGCGCGCCAATGCCCAGGTCGCGCTCGAGAACGTCGCACTCTGGCATGAGCGTGACATCTCGCACTCCTCGGCGGAGCGCGTCATTCTCCCGGACCAGACCACGCTCGCCGATTACATCCTTGCCAAAATGACCGAGCTAATCGACCGCCTGCTGGTCTATCCCGCGCGTATGCGGCGCAATCTCGACCTTACCGGCGGGCTGGTCTTCAGCGGCCAGCTCCTTCTCGATCTCGCCGAGGCCGGTATGCTTCGCGAGGACGCCTACCGCCTCGTTCAATCCCTCGCCATGCGGGCCTGGAACGAAGATCTCCTCTTCCGCGACCTTGTTGCCGCGGACCCGGAGATAACAGCGCGCCTCTCCCCTGAACGCATCGCTCGCGCCTTCGACGTCGACCGCCGCCTGAGTAACATTCCCACGGTGTTTGAG
>CAXTSF010000304.1:0-2597 GCA_964246865.1 uncultured Terriglobus sp. | reverse complement strand
GAGCGGGTCGGGCGGGACCTGAAGCGGGTGCTGCTGCTGCCGCCCGATCTGACGCGGGCACACAGTGGCGCGGGCAGGATCACGGAGATGCTGTACCGTGCGCTGCCGGAGGCGCACGTAGAGGTGATTCCCACGCTGGGCCAGCATCAGCCGCACACAGAGGCGGAGAACCGGTGGATGTTCGGCTCGATCCCCGAGGAGCGCATCCACAAGCACGACTTCCGCGAGGGGTGTGTGCGTGTGGGCACGGTGCCAGCGGAGATTATCCGTGCGACGACGGAGGATGCGGTCGACCTGGAGATGCCGATCGACCTGAATCGCAAGCTGATGGAAGAGCCGTGGGACCTGGTGGTGAACGTCGGTCACGTGGTGCCGCACGAGGTGCTCGGCTTTGCCAACCACAACAAGAACTACTTCATCGGGCTGGGTGGCCGCGCGACGCTGGGGGCCTCGCACATCGCCGCCGGGGTATACGGCATCGAGCGCAACCTGGGCTGCCTGGTGACGCCGCTGCGCGCCTGCTTCAACTGGGCCGAGGCGCGGTATCTCTCGCACCTGCCGGATGTGTACCTGCAGATCGTGATGCGGCGCGACGCGGAGAACCGGCTGGTGACGAGCGGAATCTATGTGGGCGACGACCTGGAGACGTATCTGCGGGCAGCGCGGGCGAGCCGGGTGCAGAACATCACGCACTTTGACCGGCCGGTGAAGAAGATGGTGGCGGTGATGCAGGCGGATGAGTTTCGGGCGACCTGGGTTGCGAATAAGGCGGTGTACCGCACGCGCATGGCGATTGAGGATGGCGGTGAGCTGCTGATCATCGCGCCGGGGGTGGAGCGATTCGGCGAGCAGCCGGAGATCGATGCACTGATTCGTAAGTACGGCTATCGCGGTACGCCGCGCACCCTGTCGCTCTACAACACAGAGGCCGATATGCAGGCGGTGCCGAACGGCGTGGCGCACTTGCTGAACGGGTCGAGCGAGGGCCGCTTTACGATCCGGTATGCCCCGGGAGGGCTGTCGCGCTCGGAGATCGAGGGCGTCGGATACGAGTACGCGGACGCGGTCGAGATGCAGCGGCGGTATGCGCCGGCGAGTATGCGCGAGGGCTGGAACACGATGCCCGATGGGGAAGAGGTGTTCTACATCAGCACGCCATCCGCTGGGCTGTGGGCGACGGACGCGAAGCTGAACGATCCTGCGCGCCGGGATGTGACGGTGGTGCCGGATGGACTCGGGCGGTAGCGGCTTCGGCTATCAGCGTTGCTGGATCCTTTTATGAAGGGTGCGCGACTAAACCGCGTCTGCGGCGGAGAGGCTACTCTTCATGCCCGCCCAGCTGATGCGTGTGGAGCTCTCGGGTGTGCCGCCGCCGTGCCAGTGCGTTTCGAGGCTGACGGCGTTGTGATAGCCGGCCTGTTTGAGCGCGCGGAACTGGGCCGCCCAATCGACATAGCCCTTGTCCACGGGTGACCACTCGATCTTGCCGCTGGCGGCTTTGACGGCGTTCTTGGCGTGGCAGTGATGGATGCGGTCTTTCGGGAGGGCAGCCCAGCCACCGGGATAGGCATCCAGCTCGCCGCGCATGACGGCGTTGGCGGGGTCCCAATTGAGGGCGAGGTTGGGCGAGGGAACAGCAGCGAGCGTGGCCGCGGCCTCACGGCCAGTGGCCGTGTTGCAGGCGAACTCATTCTCGAGCACGAGAAGAACACCCTGCTTGCCGGCGGTATTGGCCGCCTCGCGCAGCCTGTCATTGATCGCTGCGCGATAGGGCTTAACGTCATCGAGACGCCAAAAGTCAAAGCACCGGACCTTGTCTGTACCGAAGGCCTTGGCGAGCTCAATGGAGCGGGCGAGCACCTCGTCCTGCTGCTTGTAGGCGGCATCGGCACCGAACTGATCGCGGTGTTCGGCGTACTGCGAGCGTGGCGCGCCGGGCCAGTCGACCTTGAACAGCGGGCTGGCGATGTCGGTGACCTTGAGCTGGTATTTCGTGAGGATGCGGTTCGCTTCAGCGATCTCGGTCGTGGAGAGCTTCTGCAGGTTCTTGCTCCATAGATCGCGGAGTTCTACATAGCCGAGGCCGAAATCGTTGCGGATGACGGAGCAGGCGTGGTCAAAGTCCTGCGAGATCTCGTCAGAGATCACCGCGACCTGAAAAGGGCCGGCAAGCGTAGCGGCGGCGAAGGCACGCGCACGGAAGCCAAGCGCGGCGGCAGCGGCGGCGCCAGCGGAAAGAAAGCTGCGGCGGGATAGCGGCGTGGCGGTCTTCATGGTTCAGTTCTCCTCCTACTGCTGAGAAGCGATGAGGCAGGTGGATCTCGCTTCATTTCCCGGGAAAGATTGCACGGCAAGCGTGACCCGAGAGCAGCTCGGGCAGAAATGCTGTCCACCCACCGAAACGGTAGACCTCCGTAGATTCGGTCGTCAAGATGCGGACGTGTGCGCAAGGTGAGCTGGCCAGCCGCAAGCCGGGCCCTTTGCTTGACAGGCTGCAGAGCCCACGTCAGTCTGAATGGGCGAGTGGCCGAGCCGCCGCAACTGCTGAGGGGGCTGGATGGCTTTACTGCATGAGGACCGATTGTTTCCGGCCGATC
>CAXTSF010000303.1:0-2625 GCA_964246865.1 uncultured Terriglobus sp. | reverse complement strand
GATAGAGCGCGGTCTGCGCCCGCTTACCTGCACCAGCTACAGAGACGATCTGCTCCAATTCGCCGAGCATCTCGAAGCAACAAACAGCACGCTTCTCCTCGCCGGCCATGCCGATGTTGCCGCATGGATGCGACATCTCCAGATGCATGACCGTAGCGCGCGCTCGATCGCCCGCAAGCTGAGCTGTCTCCGCGGGTTTTACCGGTGGCTGCTCCTGGACGCCCGCATCGTTGGCGATCCCACCATCAACATCGAGTCTCCTTCGACGTGGAAGGTGCTTCCCAAATCGCACGCCGAGAGCGAGGTCGTGGCGATGCTCGACCGTACCGGCACGGCGGCTCGTCACCCGGAGGCTGATGCTCTGGCGCTTCGCGATCACGCCATTGTGGAACTGTTGTATGCCGGTGGACTTCGAGCCGGCGAGGCCGTCGCCTTGCGTGTCGAAGATCTGCACCTGGATCAGGCACGCGCTCAGGTGCGCGGCAAGGGGGACAGAGAGCGCATTGTTCCTCTTGGCGAGAGCGCCTGCAACGCCATCCAGCAGTACCTGGGGCGTGGCCGTCCCGCCCTTCTGCGCCGTGGCCTGGAGCGAACACTCTTTCTCTCCGTCCGCGGCAGGCCGCTCACCACGCAGGTGATCTGGACGGTTGTCAAAGCTGCCGACAGCACCGCCAGTCCCCATCGTCTCCGCCATAGTTGCGCCACCCACATGGTGGAGCATGGTGCTGACCTCCGTACCGTACAGACCGTACTCGGCCACGCCGATATCGCCACCCCACAGGTGTACACGCATCTTGCTCTCGGCCGGCTCAAGGAAGTACACCGGCTGCATCATCCGCGCGGCCGGCGGCACGCGGCGGATCCAACATCGCGCATGGGGGGACGCTCCTGAACGCCCTCGCGGAACGCTATCTCCACGCGCTCGCCCATGAGCGAGGTGCTTCCGCGCACACGGTTCGTGCCTACACGCGCGAGCTCCATGGATTCCTCGCTCATGCAACAAACGTGCACGGAGACCTGCCGGTGACCGGCGTGGGCCACCGCCATATTCGCGGCTATCTTGCCGCGCTGTATGACCGCGGCCTGACACGCACGTCCGCTGCGCGCGCTCTCGCCGCCATACGTTCCTGGTTCCGCTGGCTTGCGAAGGAGGGGCACATCGCTCACAATCCCGCGAAACTGGTCGCGACACCGAAGCTGCCGAAGCACCTGCCGCGCGTTCCCTCGGCGGAGCAGGTGAATCGCGTTCTCGACAGCATCGAAGGCCGCAGCGCTGGGCAAGGACGCATTTTTGCGGCTGCCGATGAGCCGGACCCTGCTTCGTGGCCGTTGCGCGAACGCGTCATCTGGGAGCTGCTCTATGGTTGCGGTATCCGCAACTCCGAGCTCGTCGGTATCGATCTTGCGGATATTCATTGGGCGAACGAGGCTGTACTCGTTCGCGGCAAAGGCCGGAAGGAGCGGTATGTGCCGCTGGCCGATAGCGCAGCCACCGCGATCCGCGAGTACCTGCAGGAGCGCTCTGCGAGATTGACCGCTTCCGGCAAGGCGGCGCTCGCCAGGGAAGGGCCGCTGCTGATCCCACAGCGTGTCCGCGGCAATGCCCGGCTCACCACGCGGTCGGTCGGCCGCATCGTGAAGGCGATCGCGATTCATCGCGGCTTGCCGGCCGATGTGCATCCGCACACCTTGCGGCATGCATTTGGGACACACATGCTGGAGGAAGGCGCGGACCTTCGCGCCATCCAGGAGCTGCTCGGGCACGAGCGTCTGTCCACCACGCAGCGGTACACGCAGCTCACGGTAACGCAGGTGCAGCAGGTATACGACCGCACACATCCGCGCGCGCGCGCTCCGCGGGAAGGCTGAGAGTTTAGTTCTTCTATCTGCAAGCCACTCAGCATTACCAGGCTTGGTCGCTGATGGCATTGAGCTCGCACTCGAGCCTGTCCGAGCATATGCCCAGCCGCTTTTCCTCCTCCGTTCTCAGGGTTGCGTAGCAGATGCTGCAGGTTATGGTGCGTTCGGCCCGCTCACGCCTGTGATGGAACCACTGACTCATTCGTTGGAGACTTTCAAGAAGGTTGAGCAAGGGAGCGGCTTGCGCACGCTCCTTCGCAAGTCCCGTTGCAGCCAAGACCATGGATCGAGTACCTGAGAGAAGAGATAGGACTTTCAGCGCTCTCTATCGGTGCGGAGCTGCTACTTGGATTGTGCAACAAAGCCACTCTCTTGAGGGAAGGCGCGATGTCGGCAGGAGCAGGAGTCGTTCCATTTCGGAACCCGCGAACTCCAGAAGCCGCGGCGCCTTATTTCTCACCCTATGCGGGGTCTGTGACAATCATCCTCACGCGACCGTCGACGGCCGTCTGAACGACTCGATTGACGGTCCGGCATGTAGCGCGGGCCTACAGCCCGTAGGTCTGGCGGCACAAATCAGTGTCGATTGCTCTAAGTCGGTAGCGCGGAACTCAGGTCTACGGAGAATGCGAAAGAGTCCACCACAGTCTGAAGAGCCGACCTCAGCGGCTGAAGCCGCGATATAGACGGAGCGTTAATGGCACGGCTGAAGCCGTGCCCTTCCGAAGAGCCACGTCCTCTCCATAAGCCGTGCCCTTCCTAAGA
>CAXTSF010000302.1:0-2642 GCA_964246865.1 uncultured Terriglobus sp. | reverse complement strand
CCACTTGCGCACCGTCTTGGCAGCGGCGTCTTCACCGGTCTCTCGATTGGGGCCTCCGGGCTGGTCAGCCTGACGCTTGACCACCTGGGCTTGCTCGGCTTTCGCCAGCACGCCGCATCCCTACCCCGCCTCCTTGGAGGCGCGCTCATGATCCTGGGCGTCTTCCTCGTCTCACGCTTCTAGTGATGTGGGCTTTCGCAACGGCTCCTCACACAACCTCCGCGGGGTCAGGGTTCCCCGCGAGCCCTGCGAATGATCCGGGCCGCTCACCGCCGCACATGCGCCCAAAACGTCTGGTACCCGCGCCGGAAGGCCTCCCGGTACAGACGAGGAGCCGGTCCGCGATAGTTGCGAAACTCATCCCGGTTGTTTACGTTCGGTCTTCGCCGGTTCTCCAGATCGCGCCGCGCCCCTTCAAACCCGTCCTGAAATCCGCGCCGCTGCATGTCCTGCCGGTATTCGCGGGGCGGCGCATCCCACGGTCCCGGCCGGTAGGCGCCGTACTGTCCCTGTAACTCAATTGCCGGTGCCCCAAGCATCAGTGCCATGCCGATGGCCATCGAAACTCTGCGCATTCCTAGCATCCTTAGCTCCTTGATCGCACGCGTAACGCATCCTGCGTTAGTCCCTCAAGTACCTGCCAGGCTCACACGAGAGACGGGCAGGTACCCAAATTTCAGCAGAGTCACCTCTTAGTTGTGTGGCTGATCGTCGCGGCGCTGGTTGTCGCGGCGTTGATCGTCACGGCGCCCGTCGTCGCCTTGTTCGTCATCCCGCCGCCGGTCGCCGCCGCGCCGGTCTCCCGTGTGCATGTAGTAGGTGTTGTACCCGCGCACAAACGCCTCTTTATACGCGCCCCGGTCTGGCCCATGGTAGTGCCGGAATTCGTCACGGTTGTTCACGTCAGGGTTGCGATGATTGATCGCATCTTCCCGCCCGCCACGCATACCGTCCCGGTACGCCTGCCGCTGGATGTCCCGCGTGTATTCACTCGGGGGCTGTTCCCAGCGGTTTGTCTGCCCGGCACGGCCATCCCTGTCGCGGTCCTCCTGCGCATGCCCAGGCACTGCGGCCGCTAAGAGACCCACACCAAAGATCATTGCAGCCGTCCATCGAAGAAATCGCATCCTGAGTCACCTCGCCTTTGTAAGGACACAGCTTCCGATGAGTAGTCGTGCCCGCGCCGTTGCCCTTTCCACAAGAATGTCAGTAGCCGGCAAAGCACACGGCAGGAACCCGGAACCTTACCAGACCTTGCACGCCGGCGTCTTGACCATCGGCTGCCCAGCCTTGCATCCGAAGGCCCTTGCGAACTGCGGCATATTCGTAACGATGCCGTTGATCCGTGCAAAGCCCGGTGAATGCGGGTCGGTGATCGCCGTTACGCGCAGCTGCTCCGGCCGCGTATTCTCACACGCCCACTGGCCGAAGCCCACAAAGAAGCGCTGCTCCGGCGTGTAGCCGTCGATCGATTGCAGCTTCTCACCCGCCGTCGCCTTTTGCCAGGCAAGATACGCGATCAGTGTCCCACCCAGATCCGCAACATCCTCACCGCTTGTGAGCTTTGAATTGATATGGATATCATCCACCACCACATACTGCGCAAACTGCGCACGTTGACACTCAATCCGGTCTTCGAATCCCTTCGCATCCGCCTTCGTCCACCAGTCGCGCAGATTGCCGTTCGCATCGAACTGCCGTCCCTCGTCGTCGAAGGCGTGCGTCAACTCATGGCCAATTGTCGCGCCCGTGTTGCCGTAGTTTGGGGCGTCATCCCCCTTCGCGTCATAGAGCGGCGGTTGCAGCACGCCTGCGGGAAAGTTGATGTCGTTCATCTGCGGATTGAAGTACGCATTCACCGTAGGCGGCGTCATGCCCCATTCCGTCCGGTCCACCGGCTTGCCGATCTTCGCGTACTCGCGCCGGCCCTCAAACTGCGTCGCCCGCGTCAGATTGCCAAAGTAATCATCGCGCTTAATCGAAAGAGCGGAATAGTCCCGCCACTTGTCCGGGTAGCCCACCTTGTTCCGGATCGCGCTCAGCTTGCGCAGCGCCTCCGCCTTTGTCGGCGCGCTCATCCAGTCCAGGTGCTCGATCTCCTCGCGCATCGAGTCCTCAATCAGCTTCGTCATTAGCAACGTCTTTGCCTTGGTGTCCGCGGAAAAGGTGCGCCGCACAAACTCCTGCCCCAGCGCCTCGCCAAGAAGTCCATCCACCTGCCGCGTGCATCGCTTCCAACGCGGTGCCTGCGCCGGCGTTCCTCGCAGATACGTTCCATAGAAGGCAAACTGTGCATCCTGCCAGGGCTGGCTCAGCGCCGGTGCCGCGCCGCTCAGCGCGTGCGCCCGCTCATACGCCTGCAGCACCGGCAACGGCGTCGCGCTCAGCTGCACCTGCAGCGCCTTCTGGAACTCCGGCTGCTCCACATTCACCACGCCCACAGCTGTTGCACCGTTCACACGAAACAGCTCCGCCCATGCAACAGCGGGTGTCAGCGTTTGCAGCTCTGAGAGCTGCATCTTGTGCGTCACCTTGTAAGGATCGCGCCGCTCCACCCGCGTCAGCGATGCCTCGGCCAGCGCCGTCTCCAGCAGAAGCACGTCGGATGCGTCGCTCTTGGCCTGCGCCGCAGGCTCACCGCT
>CAXTSF010000301.1:0-2709 GCA_964246865.1 uncultured Terriglobus sp. | reverse complement strand
CTTTGCGTGGGCAGCAACATCTCTCCTTCGCCGAGGAGGAAGTAGCCATAAAGGCCAAGGCGCCGCGGCGCCACCACACTCGGTTCAACCGTGCGGATGGTACCGGCGGCCGCGTTGCGCGGATTGGCCGCGGGTGCCTGGCCTGCACGCTCCCGCTCCTCGTTCAGCTTCAGAAAGGCCGCTTGCGGCATAACGCATTCGCCCCGAACCTCAAAGGCCTGCGGCAGCCCTGCCTTCCGCAGCTTTGCGGCGGAGATCAGCAGCGGCACCGACCGCATGGTGCGCACATTGCTCGACACCTCCTCACCCGTGGTGCCGTCGCCGCGGGTCAGCCCGCGCAGGAACCTCGCCCCGCCGTCCTCCGCGGGTTCATAGTGCAGCGCCAGCGATAAGCCATCCAGCTTGTACTCGCAGACAAAGCGCACGGCGTCGTTCGCGGGCAGCGCCTCGGTAACGCGTTGCGCCCAGGCCCGCAGCTCTGCCTCGTTATAGGCATTGTCGAGTGAGAGCATCGGTCTCGAGTGCTTCACCTTCGCGAAGCCCTCCTTCACCTTGCCGCCGACGCGCTGCGTTGGGCTTTCAGCTGTAATCAGCTCCGGATGCTCCGCCTCGAACGCCTTGAGCCGGTTCATCAGCTTGTCATACTGCGCATCGGTGATCTCGGGCGCGTCCAGGACATAGTAGAGATGTTCGTGGTGCTCAATCTCCGTGCGCAGTGCCGCGATCTGGTCTTTGGGTTCGCTTTTGCTCATAGCCGTCCCGTCTAGAATGCGGTCTCTTCGCGGAAGCGGCAAGCTGCTTTGTGGCAGCATCCGCACTGCGAGCCCCGATCTCCGTGCCAGGAAGTATGCTTCTCCTGAATGGATCCCGTTACCCATATGTTTACCGGCGCGTGTCTCTCGCGCGCATGCGCCTTTCCGCGCCGGGCTCGTTATGCGACGCTCGCGTGCGTGTTCGCCGCCGAGCTGCCGGATGCCGACATCGTCTACCGCCTTGGCGGGCCCGTGGTGTACTTCCAGCACCATCGGGGCTGGACGCACGCGCTGTGGTCGCTCCCATTGCAGGCGGCGCTGACGGTAGCCCTGGTCTGGCTCTGGCACCGTATCCGTGGGCGACATCGCAGGCACCGCACCGGCGATCATCTGCCTCCGCTTCGCTGGCTTGCCCTGGGAGGCATGGCGCTCGTCGCGCTCCTCAGCCACATCCTGCTGGACTGGACCAACAACTACGGTGTGCGGCCCTTTGCTCCTTTCAACCCGCGCTGGTACTCGGCGGACCTGGTCTTCATTGTGGAGCCGACTCTGCTGCTCCTGCTCTCCGGTGCGCTCGTGCTGCCCATCCTTCTTTCGCTCACGGATGCAGAGATCGGCGCACGCAAGCCTTCCTCCCGCGGCCGCGGACTCGCCATAGCCGCGCTGACGCTGACGGCGGCGCTGTGGCTGTGGCGCTTTGACCGGCACGCCGCAGCGATAGAGATCGCTGCCCGGAATGAGTTTTCGGGAGGAGATCCGGTGCGGATTGCCGCCGAACCCTATCCGGTCAACCCCTTCCGCTGGCATGTGATCGTAGAGACACCGGCCAACTTCCAAACCGGCTCCGTCGACACCCGTATACCGGTCTTCGAAACATCCCCGCAGCAGATCTACGGGAAGCCGCGGCCGGCCGCTGTCACGCTGGCTGCCAAAGGAAGCCGGCTGGGACGCGTGTACCTCGACTGGTCGCGCTTTCCCTTGGTGGACGAAACTGGCAACGTTGCCGAGACTCATCCGGAGATCGATCCGCTGCCGGGCGAAGCAGTCCTGCATGTAGTCCGGTTCCGCGATCTGCGCTATATGTACGACGCGCTCGGTCTCCGTGGCTCAACCGAACCACCGTTGTCGGGCGAGGTCTGGGTGGATGGTGCGCAACGCATTGTGAGGTCCAGCTTCGGGGATGCCCAGCAACGCTAAGCCGCGTGGGAGAATAGAAGTATGCTTGCCTACCTGATTCTTCTCTTTGCCGTGTTCAGCCGTCTCCTGCCGCACCTGATGCACGGAACGGCCATGGGTGCTACGGCGGTGGGGGCGGGCCTGCTCTTCTTTGGATCGCGTCTCACACGGGCCTCTCGCTGGCAGATTGCGATTGCGGTTTTGCTGCTGGCAGCGACGGACTGGTGGCTAACGGTGTACGCCTACGGCTATCCCTTCCACGTGCCGGCATATGTGGTCACGTGGCTCTGGTACGGTGCGGTGTGCCTGCTCGGCTCGACGACTCTTCGCAGAGGGCATGGCGCGCTGCGTGTAGGAGCGGCAGCGCTCGCCTCGTCGATAGGGTTCTTCCTCCTGAGCAACGGGGCCGTGTGGCTCGGCGGGACGATGTACCCCCGGAGTGCCGCAGGCCTGTTCGCCGCCTACGAGGCCGGCCTGCCCTTCTACCGCAATGACCTGTTGTCGACGCTGCTGTTCTCCGCTGTCTTCTTCGCGCTGCCTGCTGCGGCGCACGCGATCAGCGGTGCTGCTGGAAGCGTGCAACGACACAGTAATCTCGACTCCTGAGAACAATCTTGAGCGGTAGAGGTCCAGTGGGCGCCACGCTTACTTCTCAACGACGCTGCCGCCATCCTCGCTCGCGATCTCCTCCTCGATCGGCAATCGTGTCCCGCCGCGCCGGCTGAAGATCCTGCGAGCCACCCACACCAGTACGGCCAGCAGCAGCAGTCCAAGCACGTAG
>CAXTSF010000300.1:2341-2714 GCA_964246865.1 uncultured Terriglobus sp. | reverse complement strand
GTGCCAGCGCCAACGGCGGCGCCAGCGCCATCAAGCGGCAGGGCAGGAGCAGGGCGGTGAGCCAGGGCGCCAGTCGGCTTGGGATCACAAAGGGAAACGGGAGGTTTGTCGGATGGACGACGGCGCTGCGCTTTTGATGTTCGAGTCTGGATGGTTCGGGCAGGGGGACGCTTTCTGGCGTTGGGTGGAGACGGACGAGGCCAAACCCTACGTCGAGGCGTTCGCCCGGTCGTATGCGCCGCCGGAGGACGGCGAGGTGTTTGACCTACTCGGCGACGACGAGACCGGCCCCGATGTTCTTGAACCGGACCACCTGGAACGCTTGGCCGAGGACATCGAGGCACGGTTTGGCAAAGGTGAGCATCAGTCTGTG
>CAXTSF010000300.1:0-2331 GCA_964246865.1 uncultured Terriglobus sp. | reverse complement strand
TACTAGTTCCAGCCGACCCCGCCACCGTCCCATCCCAGCCCGTACGACACGGACGAGGTGGAGTTGCGGTTCTAAAAGGCGCGACCGCGTTGGGCCACGACATGGAACGGACCCAAATTTGCGAAGGCGAAGAGAACTTTCTGCTCTGGGCCGCTTGGGTCTCCGTGTCCCAGTTGAGGTATAGGCTGCCTGCTATAGCGTGGCCCCTAGCTGGATCAGGGCTTTACCCGGCATCGGCATAGGAGAGATCAATTGGCACAGCCCGGTTCCGTCCCGCCTTATGTCGTGACCCCGGTAAGGAGAGAAGATTGGCGGAATACGAGAGTCACACTCCCGGCAATCTTCCCATAAGCCTGAACACGAACTGATAGAAAAACACAACTATTACCATGTAAGAATATGTAAAAAGCAAAGACATTATGCCTATTGCAACAGCTTCTCCCCACTTTTGCGGGCGCTGAAACATGAAAAAAACAAAGCTGCTTAATGGTCATACAGCTCCTACTAATATAACTGCATAAATCAATCCCTGTTCCATCTCCCATTCGCGCCACTTATAATAGACGGCAAGGAGATACGCGACTAGTAGGTATGATAAGATGGTGGAGAACACCGAAGTAGCTGAAAATCCTATCCAATCCTTGTGAAGTATATTTGTTTGTGCGTTGATAGATTTCACCGTGAACCTGTTTAGAACAATCACGAAAATCGCCAACAACGGTGCAGTTATTAGATTGGCAATGACATTAGCTACGACGTTGCCGGTCAAGTCGTGCAAAAGATGCCCTCCCCTTGTAGAGTGATCCACGCATGTTGCGCTTATAAGCCGGTCAGTCCGGGCTAAGAGTGGAGAGACCTTTAGGGTTCAGTCCACGCTCCCCACGCTGCACCGCAGCAACCGATAAATTCGCAGTTATGACAACTGGCGAGGCGTACAGCAGCACGTCCTGATCGTGAAAGAGCCGGCTGGCTCACACTAATCCGTCGAGGTACTTTGCTAAATCGACCTTGATCGGCATCCGCGGGGTGGATTTGCCAACGCCCATGATCCTGTATCATCGAACCACGGTGAAGAAGGGGCGCGCATGATGCGGCGGGATCGTGCTGTAGCACTCATTTTGGGAGCGTGGCTGACGTTTGCCTTGCCTGCCTCCGCCATGAAGCCATCCGATCACGAGCTTCAGGTCGCGTACTGTCTCGGCCTGCACGCGGCGCTGTGGCGCGACGCTACGGATCGAGATTGGCGAGAAGATTGCGGCCCAAATGCTTTATCGGTGTTGAAGCCATTCTGCGAGCAGGAAAAGAAAGCGGCGGCAGAGGGGCCTCAGATCGTGGAACGTCTGCGGGACTACCTTGCAGCCAAACAGTTGTCGATGTCAGACAGTTCGGTTGTACTGGCAGCCAAGCGAGGTGAAGCCGATTACTGGCTGACCATTGGAGCCGACCATGCCTGCCTGCGTGGCCCGATGTCCGCTTGCAGGCCCACGACCGATGACGCGCTCACTCGCATCAACAAGTGTCCCGCGATCATCAACGCACTTCCATTCTGACGGTCCGCATGCGGACGGCGAGAAGGAAGCACCAGCATTCGTTGCGAAAGATGGACGCCCGACCCGCTTGCCCCACCTGTTGCTTGCATGTGGCGATTTTGTTAGCTTGCAACTGAGGAATTCTTGTGCTTTCATCTGACATTCTCAGATGAAAGCGAGTGGACCGATGAAGCGGATCATTGACGGGGTAGCCTACAATACGGAGACGGCGGCCAAGGTCGCGCGCTTGGAGTTCGACGCTTCCGACCAGGGCGGCACGCGCGGGTTCGAGGTGCTTTACCAAACCCGGGGCGGCGCGTTCTTCCGGCATGTGCAGGAGATGGTCGCCTATCGGGACCGGAACGGGGACCGGCAGGAGCGGGAAACCAACCAGTTCGAGGCCATGACGCGGGACAAAGCCCATGCTTGGGTGATGGGGCAGAACGATGTCGAGCTGCTGAGCGACGTGTTCGGCGAGCCTCCCGAGGCTGCGGCCGGGGACGCCGCTGCGGCCGAGGCGACGATCTACGCGCGGGTGCCCTTAGCGCTGAAAAGCCAAGCCGAGGCGCTGGCGAGGGCTGACGGCCTATCCGTCAACTCGCACGTCATCCGGTGCCTGGAGAGCTATGCCGCGAGCCGCAGAGTGCCTGCCGAGCCGCCAGTCAACGCCCTGGCCAGCATCACAAGGGGCCAGTCGTCGGTGGTGGCATCCAATGCCTTGCTCGCCACGGCGAGCGGCCAAACGCTTCCCGCGCCGGCACGCAACCCACTGCTCGGCGACTGACGCCCGGGCAATCATTGC
>CAXTSF010000299.1:0-2737 GCA_964246865.1 uncultured Terriglobus sp. | reverse complement strand
ACGGTGCTCCGGCTCCCTAGTCCAGGAACGCCATGGTCTTGATGCCGGCGATTTCGAACCGTTTGCGGCAGCGAATATTGACACAATTTGCCGTGTCGTCGCGGAGCACCATGTAGTTCTGCACCTTGGCAAAGCGGGCACGGTCACGGTCGTCGGCACGCGGTGGCAACTGCTTCTTCTTGCGGCGGACAAGCCAGTTCAGCTGGTACTCGCCACTGGCACCGCACTTGGTGCAGGTGAGGGTGTGGGTTCGCGGCTCAGTCCGCTCATCGAAAAAGTCGCGCTCTTCCATGTGTCGCTCCCTCCGTGTTCAGAATAATCCTTCTCTCCTGGTGGCGCGAGTACCATGGCTGCGGGTGAACAGCGCGATGGCGAAGCCAAAGAAGGATGTTTTTTCCGTGACAAAGGCGGTGAAGGCGAACGCGCGTGAGCGGGTCGGCCAACCCAGGCCGGAGATTGTGATGCCCGACGAGAAAACAAAGGCTGAGGCACGGACGTCGAAGCACAGGACGACCTTACAAAAGCTGCTGGACAAGACGGAGACTTCAGAATGAGGCGATCCATACTGATCGGGCTGTTGTTGGCTGCAGGTGCCGGCGCGCGTGCGCAGACGATTCAAGTGAGCCGCGACAATCGAACTCTCTCTGTGACAGCGACGGATTCCGCATCGGCGCTTGCGGATCTCGCCATCGTCCACATTGGCTTCGAGGCCTACGGCACTACTGAGCAGGCGGCCTATGCTGCAGGTTCGCAGCGATCCAATGCCGTTATGGACGCCCTGCTCAAGTCCGGCGTGGCCAGGGATGCCGTTGAGAGCGAAAATCAGGCGCTGCAGGCGCTACAACCATACGAGGTTCAAAACGCGACGAAGGATCTGCAGGGAATGCGCTTCAAGCTGACCCAGAGCTGGACGGTGCGCACCAAACCGGACGATGCGGCGAAGACCCTGGACCTCGCAGTGAAAGCAGGTGCCAACCAAAGCGGCAACATCGATTGGCAGATGCTCGACAGCAGCGCCCTGGAGGCACAGGCCGCGGCGAAGGCGCTCGCCCAGGCGCAGGCCATCGCGGAGCGTATGGCTAGCGGTCTGCACACGAAGGTAGGCAGTCTTCTCTACGCCAGCAATCAGGTGCAGGAATCGCCCATACGGCCCATGCCCGTCGCTGCCATGGCGATGCGGACGGAGCAGCAAGCCAAGCCCTTAGCCATCCTCACCCGGAAGATCGAACGATCTTCCACCGTGCACGCGGTGTTCTCGATCGAGTAGCAGTTCCAGCAGCTCACCAGAAAGGAGATACGTTGGCAGAGCCGTACGAGATACCGAAGCCGTTGCCGGAAGCCGAGGCCATTTACCGCCGCTGGCTGGCTCACCTGCAGAGCGAGTTCACCCGGCACACCGGGATGGAGCGCCGGTCGGACATCGTCCGTGACGAACTGCACATGATCATTCTTGGCCGTCCGCATGGGGGTCGTCTCAACGCCTCGCTCATTTCGGAGCTGTCGCTGAGTGTGCTGGCGGAGAGCTTCGATCCCCGCAACGTGACACTCGCCGCGGAGATGGAGGCCGACGTCGACCGGGCACAGTTCTGCAATATCAAACCGCTGCTGCTCTTCTGGCGCGGGTTTGACCGCTCCATCCTTGGCGCGAACCTTTGGCTGGGGCTGCGCTTCCGCGCCATGCTGGGGTCACACATCTTCGCGAACATGGGCAAGAACGTCCGTTTCTACCGCGACGTTGTATTCGAGCGTGGGTACACGCTCAGCTTCGACGATGACACCACAGTCCGGCCAGGTGTGCGCATCGACGATCGTGAGCCGAAGACTCTCTCCGGTGAGATCCATCCGGCTTAGGCATCCGGGGTGCGCGTGCGGTGCTAGCATCAGGTTGGCATGAGCCAGAACGCAGCCCTGATCCTGTTCCAATTCGTCGCGCTGATCTTTGCCTTTTCCATTCATGAGTGCGCGCACGCGTGGACAGCCTCGCGGCTGGGTGACCAGACCGCACGCATGCTCGGCCGCGTCACGCTCAACCCGATTAAGCACCTGGATCCGCTTGGCTCCGTAATCCTGCCGCTGCTCTCCGCCTTTTATGGTTTTCCCCTGATCGGCTGGGCGAAGCCGACCCCGGTCACCGCGCGAAACCTGCACAACTACAAGCGCGACGACATCCTCATCACCATTGCGGGACCGATCTCAAACCTTCTCGTCGCGACAGCCAGCCTCATCGTGCTCCTGCTGATCCGCTTTGCCACAAAGAGCGGCAAGGAGTGGGTGATCCTTGCGATTGCCACGGTGCGGCACATTCCCGGCCTGCCGGGAACCACTGGATCAGTCATGTTCCCCATCGTGCTCATCCTGTACAGCTCGGTGATCATCAATTTGTTGCTCTTCGTCTTCAATCTGCTGCCGATCCCACCGCTGGATGGTTCGCGGATCCTGCGGCACTATCTGCCGTACCGGGCGGCCCAGGCGTACGACCGCCTGGGCGGCTTTGTGAACCTGATCCTGCTGTATGCGCTGATGCGGACAGGTGTTATCGGCATCCTGTACTCGCCATTGCTGTACATGTTCAACACAGTGCTGCTGGCCGGCTGAGCCAGGGAAACGACGCCGGCTCCCGCGCTCTCCCATAAGATGGAAGACGATGACGGAGAACAGAGAGATGCGGCGCGTGCTCAGCGGCATGCGCCCAACCGGACGCCTGCACCTGGGCAACTACATGGGTGCGCTTTACAAC
>CAXTSF010000298.1:0-2835 GCA_964246865.1 uncultured Terriglobus sp. | reverse complement strand
GTTGGAAGGCGCACGGTCCGGCCATTGGAGGCGGACTGGTAGATGGCTTCGATGATGCGCTGGTCCTGCAGGCCTTCTTCGCCCGGAGTGTGAGGCTGCCGGTTCTTCAGGATGCACTCGGCAAAGTGGTCCATTTCCAGTGCGAACTGATCCTTGTCGGGCAGGGACGGCTGTATCTCTGTGTCTTTCTTGTCTTCGCCGAGCCTGCCGAAGCGAAGCCTGTTGCCGTGGTAACCGAAGGCAGGGTCCATCTCTGCCCAGCCCTCTGTGCCTTCAAGCCGGAGAAAGCTGGAGCGGTGCACGTCGTAGGCTGTGGTGCCCGTGGCAACCAGGCCGCTGGGGAAGCGGGCGAGGAAGGAGCAGTGGGACTCGACCTCGGCAAAGCGCGGATCGTCTTTGGGCTGGATCGTGGCTCCGGAGACCTCAACAGGTTCTTCGCCGGAGAGGAAGCGTGCGGCGTTCAGGCAGTAGATGCCGACGTCCGGCAGGGGACCGCCGCCAGCGAGCGCGCGCTTGAGCCGCCACTGCGATGGGTCGCCCTCGTTCTGCGAGTTGGAGGCGACGACGGAGCGCAGTTTACCGAGTGTGCCCTGCTCCACAGCCTGCTGGAGCAAGCGGTTCATGGGCTCATACTGCTGCCGGTACGCAATCATGAGTTTTACGTTTGCGCGCTTGCAGGCGTCGATCATCGCCTGGCAGTCAGCGGCGGAGTTGGCCATCGGCTTTTCGCAGAGGATGTGTTTGCCGATGGCGGCACCGCGCAGCGTGAACTCCTTGTGCTGGCTGTTGGGAAGCACGATATAGATGGCGTCGACGCCGGGCATGGACTTAAGTGACTCGTAGCCGGCATAGTCGGTGATGCTGGTGGCGGGGACGCCATACTGTTCGGCAATCTTCAGCGCCTTCGTCCGGTCGCCGCTGACGAGGGCAGTGGGCCTGCAGTATTTGGAAGAGCCAAAGGCGGGCAGGATCTGATCGAGCGAGAGGCGGCCGAGGCCGACGATGGCGAAGCCGATGCGCTTGCTGTACGGCAGGAAGGGCCCGGGCGTAGAGTCTGAAGGCTCGGTGCTGGCGTGGATGGGTGGCAGCGCCACCTGGTTCTGCGCGTTGGGCCTGGATGGCTGCGGTGTGGTGGCCTGCGCGGCAGCTGTGGAGGCAAGGGACGCGGCGGCAACGGTGCCGGTGGCCGCGCGAAGAAAGCCTCGGCGGGAAAGGGTGCTGGTTTCGCCAGCGGTGCGGGAGTCGTCGTCCATAGTGGTCCGATGCCGGCGTCAGCGGCGCGAGATGCCGTGTGGGGCGGCGCTGAATCCCGCCATGCCGAGCGTATGTACCTGGGCATCGCGTACCGCCGGGGCTGCAATTCTGCCGTGATGGCTTCGGCAGATGGCCTGATGGCGATCTGGCCTGTTTCGCCGGCAGCCATCTGAGCGCCGCATGATCTTTCTCCGGCGCAGCTGTCGCTTCCTTGAGTGAGCCCTTAGCAGGCTTGGAGGTAACAAACGGTATGGCAACAACATCCCTCATGACGAGATCGATCGATCCGCAAAAACTGGATGCCCTGATGATGCGGGCCGTTGGCGATATGGGCGCGGCGATCCATTCCGCGCTGATTGTGATTGGCGACCGCTTAGGACTCTTCCGTGCCATGGCCGACGGAATGCCACTGACAGCGGCAGAACTGGCCGCGAAGACAGGAACACGGGAGCGGTATGTGCGCGAATGGCTGAATGCGAATGCGGCTTCACAGTACGTGGAGTATGACGCCGCCGCGGATCGCTACTTCATGACGCCCGAGCAGTCGTTTGCCCTGGGTCAGGATGACACGCCAGTGCACCTGCCGGGATTTCATCACATGGTGGCCTCATGCATGAAAGATGAGGAGAAGATCACGGCGATCTTCCGTTCCGGCGAGGGGTTTGGCTGGCACGAGCACGACAAAGGATTATTTGAGGGAACGGACCGGTTCTTCCGGCCGGGGTACCTGGCGCATCTGACGTCATCCTGGATTCCGGCGCTTGAGGGTGTTGAGGCGAAGCTGAAGGCGGGCGCAAAGGTGGCGGACATCGGCTGTGGGTTTGGAGCTTCGACGCTGTTGATGGCGACGACGTATCCCAAGTCAGAGTTCTTTGGATTTGACTATCACGCGCCGCTGATTGAACGCGCGCGAGAGAAGGCGCTGGCAGCGGGGCTGGAGTCGCGGGTTCACTTTGCTGTGGCCGCGGCAAAAACGTATCCCGGCCGCGACTACGACCTGGCGTGCTGCTTTGATTCGTTGCACGACATGGGCGACCCGGTGGGTGCGGCGGCACATGTGCTTGACACATTGAAGCCGGACGGAACGTGGATGGTGGTGGAGCCGGCGGCGGGGGACGACATTGCGTCGAACCTGAATCCGATCGGCCGCATTTACTACTCGGCATCCACGGTGTGCTGTGTTCCTGCGTCGCTGTCACAGGAGGTGGGCGCGGGCCTGGGCGCGCAGGCAGGGCAGAAGCGCATTAGAGAAGTTGTGACGCGGGGCGGATTTCAGCGCTTTCGTACAGCGACGCAAACACCCTTCAACCTGGTGTTTGAGGCGAGGCCGTAGCAGCCGCTCGGGGCCTGCCTGCCAGCGTATTCTCAAGGCAGCATGAGTGGTCATCCCTATCCGCATACCGATCGTGAGATTTTGCGCCGCATGGAGCGTGCCGGTGGACGCGCCGGGTACAAGCAGCTGGTGCGTGAACTGGGCATGGGCGGCGGACGCGAGCGGCGCATGCTGCTGGAGCAGCTGACAAAGATGACGGCGCGGGGAGCGCTGACCAAACTGGATAGGGAAAGCTGGGCGCTGCCGGA
>CAXTSF010000297.1:2443-2841 GCA_964246865.1 uncultured Terriglobus sp. | reverse complement strand
CTCGCGTCCGACAGCAACGTGGTGTTCTGGCGGTGGGCGGACACGCCGCCGCATCAGGTCCGTGTCATCAACGACGACCGCCGCTTGCCAAAGGACGCCAGCTCGTGGGCATGACGGCAGGCTTGGATGCTTGCTGTAGAGCCCATAGCGTCATCGACAATATTCCATAATAAGTGTTCTACGTTTTATTGGTGTAAGCGCGGTGCGTTCTATCTTGAAGTGCGACAACCTCGCCTTCTCAGCATGTTGGCATCAGGAGATGGCCACGACAGCACGCAGCTTTCAACACCTCACGCTTGACGAGCGCCGGTCCTTGTTCCGGATGCAGGAGGCGCGGTTGGGTGTGACCGAGATGGCGCCCCGCCTGGGCCGGCATCGCTTGACGAGCGACCTAGAGC
>CAXTSF010000297.1:0-2433 GCA_964246865.1 uncultured Terriglobus sp. | reverse complement strand
AGTAGAAAGCCATGGTGGGTGGGGTCACAACCAGCGCCGGTAGTGACCCCACCCGAAGTTCATCTTCTTAGTCTAAGCCAAAGCACTAGGCTGGAAGTTGGGCGGGGTCACGGTTGCGAGCCGGTTCACCCTCGGGTGGTTTACCGTGTTGCGCGTGATATCTTGCCAAGCAAAGTGTCTGGCAGGAGATTGGCCAACATTGCCACCCGGAGCCACGCGGCTGGGGTTCGGCGCACAATCCAGTAATGGTCGGCGATCATGGGTAGGCAGGAGATGCCGGAACAGCCATGCACAAAAACAACTTCCTTGCACGACCGTTGGATCAGGGCTTCAAGCAGGAAGGCGCGGTGCATCAACGACGGCCCGATCCCGTTTCGCTCACTGTCGTTGAGCTGATAAACCATGTAGGCCACAGACTGGCCCAGGAAGCCACAGCAGTAGCTGATGATCTCACCATTGACGTCCCGTAACATGGAGCGGAAAGGCCGGCCGGTCTGGTCTGCATATGCCTCCAAGACATTCATCCGGTGACTTCCGATCGGGTGCGGTTTCGTTCTCCTGGCTAGTTTGTTCAGGAGGTCATCCGGGATGGAGGTCGCGCCTTCCAAGAAGGAGAAGGCAATTCGTTCCACGGTCGCCAGCTTACGCGCCTTGCGGATGTTGCGACGCGTGTGGCCACCTAGCCCGGCAAGCGTCTGCTCCCAATCTGGCGCTAGGCGCAGAACTTCGTCCAGCTTCATGCGCACGCGCCTCACCGCCCACTTGCGGGAGCTGCCGAGGCTCTCGACCTGCGTGGACTTGCCGGGCAGCTCGCCTACTGATGCAGTTGCGAGCCGCAGTATGCCGCATCTGTTCGCAGCCGCAATCTCAGGCGCCCAACCCGCAATGTCGATCCCTTTACCGCCCAGCACTACTCCTTCAGAGATCCCGACATCGATGCCGCCAATTGTATGACGGAACCAGTACGAAGAAGCTGAGGCGGTCATGTCTTTACAGGAATATAGGGCTCTTGCGCGACGTTGAAACGCTGTGAACTCAAGGCGAGCCAGCAGATCGCGTTCGGCAGGCAGGTTCGCGAGCGCACGCAGACCATTGCCGACGATTGCAGGCAGCAAGGGCTGAATATGGAATTCGCTTATCGCACCTCCACGCCAATCCATATGGCCGGTTGAACGACCGTCTTGGAATGTTTTCGGTGCTACGTTCGACATTTCCAGTCCAACGGTAGAATCCATCATTATGCCACGATGCACGGGGCGGACTTGAATGCTACCGCCGTTTCACTGCCTAATTGCTCGTATCTCTCAGGTGCGCACCTAGGTGACGACGAACTCAACTTGCCAATCAGTACAGGTACCAGGCTTGGAAATTCTAGAGTCTTGAGAGATGTCGTGCTCATCAGCATGGAGAAAATCATCGCTGACTTATACCCGAGTGCGGCCGTTGCCCGGTCAAGCCTGCTGAATTGTGCCCTGGGCCGCACACCGAGCCGCGCGGTCAGGCGATGATCGCAGTTGCCGGCTGATGGCGTCGACCACTGCCGGCAAGCCGTCCAGCTTCCCCACGACCTCGTCGAACATCCTGAAGGGCACTGCTCGGCGCAGCAGGCGTTCCGGCTTTGCGGTGAGCGCAACTAGGCGCGGGCGTGCCGCCTCGCTGAGAAAGTCGCCGATCAGCCTCGCGGTGGCCAGGCCGTCAATCTCCGGCAGCTCGTAGTCGATCAGGGCAAGGTCGTAGCCCTCTTTCCGCGCCATCCGCACCGCGCTGAGACCATCGGACGCGGTCTCGACATCGTATCCCTGTTGTTTCAGTGCGGCCTTTAGGACGAGTTGCTGCACCTCGTCGTCCTCTACCACGAGCACGCGAGCGAGCGCCGCCGACCGACCCTGGGTAGGCTTTGGCCGCTCAGGCACAGTGTCGAACTCCTCCCATTCCTTCATGAACAGGTCGAACTCCGCCGCCTCTCGTGCCTTCTCCTTGGGCGCGTACCAAAGGTGGCGGGTGACGGTTGCGAGCAGCTTCGGCAGGTCTACGGGCTTTGCGACGACCTCGTCGAATGCCCACTCGGTCAGCAGCTCCCGGCCGACCACGTCGTCCGGCATGGCCGTGAGCGCGACCAGCCGCGGTCGGGCTGTCTCGCCCATAAGATCGTGGATCAGCCGAGCCGTGGCCAGGCCGTCGATCTCCGGCAGCTGGTAGTCCATGAGCACGACGTCGAACCGGCCATTGCGGATCTGCGACACAGCATCCAAGCCATCAGAGCAGGTTTGGACAACGTGCCCGTCCGCCGCAAGCGCAGCAGTCAGCACGGTTTGCTGGAGGTGGTCATCTTCGACGATGAGTATGCGCGTTTTCATGAGGTTGGCTTTCTCATTACGGGGGTTGGAATACGAACTATCTTTGGTGAACAAATATCCTGAATGGTCAAGCAAC
>CAXTSF010000296.1:0-2854 GCA_964246865.1 uncultured Terriglobus sp. | reverse complement strand
CTCTACGCGTGTCGAGTAGACGTGCCATAGCGGCATCCCTTGTTGATACCGAGTGGAAGATTGAGCGGCAATTACTGTTCAGGAGGCGGCATTGACCCCTTACTTGAGGCTGGCGACCTTTTCCTGAGTCTTTACCGAGCGTTGTTCCAGCGCCTGCGCTTCTGGCATGTAGTTGAGCGCCTTTGCGATCTGGGGATCGGCATCCGTACGAGCGCGGAAACCTTCCGTGGCTCCGAACTGCGAGGTAAAGAGTTCACCCTTGATGTTGCTCCTGATCCAGTCGAGGTTGGCGTTGAAGTCGGCGTCGGTGAAGTCAACCTTCCTGTCTCCAGACCGCAGAAATGCTTTGAACTCCTGCAGAACGGCATCGTCGACCTGGAAGTCCTTCGGGATGGTGCGATTGGCGAGATAGTGCTTGGTGAAATTGAAAAAGCCGTAATTGATGAGCACGTCTGTCTCGAAGGCATTGCTCCTGGGCTGGTCGATCTTCTCGTCCGGCGTAATGCCGCCGCCACCGTAGACGGTGCGGCCGCTGTCCGTGAGCTTGACCTCGAGATTGGACTTGTCCGCCGCCTTGGCATCATGGCGAACGTAGTAATAGTCGTACAGGGAGACGCCGTCGTAGTTGCGCTGAATCAGCCGGCCGCTTGGCGTGTAGTAGTGGTAGGTCGTGAGCGCCAGGCCGGTGTTCTCGGCGACAGTGAAAACGGTTTGCACAAGGCCCTTGCCGAAGGTCGTCTCGCCGACAATCAGGGCGCGGTCATGGTCCTGCAAGGCGCCGGAGACGATCTCTGCTGCAGAAGCTGTGTTGCGGTTGACCAGAACCACGATGGGGTACTTGTCGTTGCCCTGCTCACCATGGTTAGCCCGGTAGATCACATCCGGGAAAGCGCGGCCCTTTTGCGAAACGACGATATCGCCGCGTTTGAGGAACTTGTCGCTCATGCCAACAGCCTCGTTAAGCAGGCCGCCGGGATTTCCGCGAAGATCGATCAGCAGGCCGTGCATGTCCGGGCCAAACTTTGCCAGGGCATCTCCCACCTCGCGCGAGGTGGTTTCCATGAACTGCGAGACATGGATATAGCCAACACCGGGCCGGATCAGGTAGGCCAGGTCAACGGACGGCCTTGGAATCTCGTCCCGGACGAGGTCAAAGGACAGCGGCTTGGACTGGCCCTCGCGGCTCATCTGTACGGTGACGTGGGTGCCCTTGGGCCCCTTCAACACGTTGGAAACGGCAAGTGAATCCATGCCATCCGCACTCTTTGTATCGATAGACACAATCTGATCGCCGGGTTTGATACCCGATTTGAAGGCTGGCGAACCGTCAAACGTGTCTACGACGAAGACGTGAGAGTTGCCGAACTTGTCCACCTGCGGCTGGATGTGCATGCCCACGCCGTAGTAGCGGCCATGCTGATCCTCGCGCATCTGCGCATATGCTTTCGGATCGTAGAAGTTGGAGTGCGGATCGAGCGTGTGCAACATGCTGGGGATGGCACCGTCGTAGATCGCTTTATCGACTTTGTCACCCTTGATCGGCTCCGCGTAATTCTGTTCCACCAGCGAGTACACGTCTGTGAAGCGGTGCAGGCTGTCGCGCAGCGTGCCCTCCTCAGTCGCGCTTTGAGCGTTGACGCGTGTATCGATCAAGGAACCGACAACGGCACTGCTCGCGAGAAACAGGGAGAGGGAGAGAACTGCGCGGCGACTACGGGATGGCATGTGTTGATACCTCAGTGAAGGCTGGCGACGATTTCAGAAGGCGCTCGGCTCCGCGGCAGTTTTGCGCGAAATCCGCTCCAAAGTAAGACGGAGTATAGCACCGGCTTGTCACCCCGGCATCCGGCGGTTCCGTCTGAAACCGACGCGCTGTACCAAAATGGAACGGCATTTGTGTCCACCCCGCACAATGGGCTTTCAACCCCGCTCATACGAAGTGCCCTCCGCTATTCGCCGCGGCTAAAGCAAAGACCAGTGGCGCATTCCAATTGATGGCGATCTCGTTCAGCGAGTACGCGCGCATATCGTCCACCCACTTGCGCATCGGTGGCCCGGGGGGAAGGGCATCCGCCACCGGATCGCCCCCATGTGCGTTCGGTCCTGCAGCCAGCAGTCCCGGCCAGGGTGCATCGACATCATCCGCATCGCTGGGACGGTGATGGATGCGCTGCACGGAACGCAGGCCCACCCCGGTGAGCCATGAGACACCGAAGCAGTTGCGGCCAAAGAGGTAGTCCAGATTGGCAAAGGCTGCTTCCCCTTGCCCCTCCGAGGGACACAGGCGGTGCGCAAGCAGAAGCAGCAGAGCGTCATTGCCCGCCACCCCGTTTGACCCCCAAACGTAATCCGCTGCGGAAAGCGTATTGCCATAGCCGCTGAAGCGGCTTCTCTGGACGCGAGCCGCGGCAGCCCTGTGAGTCGCGGTCAGAATGGCCTGCTTTGCGGCTTGAGAGGTGGAATGCTCCGTTTGGCAAAAGGCCCATAGGGCGAACGGCTCGACGTTGCTCCAGGAAGGTGTTGCGATGACAACCCCCGGCAGCTTTGGCTCGAAGGCATGGAGGAAGTCATGCTCAAAGGCGGGTTCGCCGGTGGTGCGAAATAATTCAGCGGCTGCCCACAGCAGCTTGTCCGAACAATGTGCGTCACCGTACTCGCCGGTCGTGACGCCCTCCGGGTTGTGAAATGCAAGCCCGGGATGCGCCATGGCCCACGCATAGCCCCTCCGTGCGCTCACCAGACACCGTACCGCAAACGCCGGGTCGCAACTGCGATAACAGCGCGCGGCGACGGCCATGGTGGCGGCAAAGCCCGCCGTGGCACAGGTGCTCTTATACGGATCGCTGCCCGTACC
>CAXTSF010000295.1:0-2923 GCA_964246865.1 uncultured Terriglobus sp. | reverse complement strand
CATATGAGTTGCGCAAGCTGGGCTTTGAGGTGACGCTGCTGGAGGCGCGATCGCGGCCAGGTGGGCGGAACTGGAGCGCGCGCAAAGGGTGCGTGGTGGAGTTTGTGGACGGTGAGAAACAGGAGTGCCACTGGGACGAGGGGAACTACCAGAACCTGGGGCCGGGCAGGCTGCCATCGGTACACGCGACGATGCTGGGCTACTGCCGCGAGCTTGGGGTGCCGCTGGAGGTGGAGATCAATACGTCACGATCGACGTTGCTGCAGAACGACGATGCGAACGGCGGCAAGCCGGTGGTGCAGCGTAAGGCGGTGAACGACACCCGCGGACACGTGAGTGAACTGCTGGCAAAGTCGATTGCGGGTGGAGCGCTGGACAACGAGCTGACGAAAGAGGACCGCGAGCGGATGGTGACCTTTCTGAAGCTGTACGGGCCGCTGGACAAGAACGCGAAGTACATCGGGTCAGACCGGGCCGGGTATAAGCAGATGCCGGGCGCGGCCGGGCAGCTGGGCATCGTGGAAGAGCCGATGGACATGCACACGCTGCTGGATGAGAACTTCTGGAACGGTGTGCTGTACGAGGAGGCGTACGACTGGCAGGCAACAATGATGCAGCCCGTGGGCGGGATGGACCGGATTCCGTATGCTTTTGAGCGGGCGCTGGGCAAGGCAATCGTGTACGACGCGCCGGTGATGGAGATCGAGCGTCGCGGGAAGGGTGTGGCGGTAACGTACAAGCATGGTGGCGGGACGAAGCAGGTGACCGCGGACTACCTGATCTGTGCAATGCCGCTCTCGATGTTGAAGCGTGTGAAGCATGACCTGTCAGAGCCGCACCGCAAGGTAGTGGACGAGTCGACGTATGCGGGCGCATACAAGATTGCATGGCAGTCGAGGCGGTTCTGGGAGCAGGACTACAACATCTATGGCGGCATTTCGTTCATGAATCCTGGGCCGACGACGATTGTGTGGTACCCGTCGGCGAACATTATGGCGGCGAAGGGCATTGTGGTGACGGGGTATGAGGAGGAGAGTAACTGGGGATTCCAGCAGCTCTCAACGGCGGAAAAGTTTGCGATGGCGCGCAAGCAGGTGGAGCGCATCCATCCGGGGCATGCGCATGAGCTGGAGCAGCCGATCTTCTGCGGATGGAAGCGGGTGCCATGGAATGAGGGTTCATGGATCCACGGTTATGGTGGTGGGCCCGCGGGCTATGACGTGATTACGCAGCCGGATGGACCAATCTATTTCGCGGGCGACCACACCAGCCACATCGTCGGCTGGCAGGAGGGGGCGGCGCTCTCCGGGCGGCGGGCGGTCCAGATGATCAGTACACAGGTAAAGCAGACGCAGGCATAGGAGAGCGGCATGAGGAAGATGGGTTATGGTGTGGCGGCGACTGCTCTGGCAGTGTGTTTTGGCGGATTTCCTGGAAGCGCACACGCGCAGGTGGCGGTGACCCATCTCCAGACAGAGGCGAGCCCGATTGCGAGCGCGGTCTGGGCGGGCGACACGCTCTATCTGAGTGGGCAGCTGGCATCGCCGGTGACGCCCGCGGATACGGCCAAGGGGACGGCGGCGGAGTACGGCGATACGAAGACGCAGGCGGCGAGCATCTTTGGCAAAATCCAGGCGCTGCTGAAGGAGCAGGGATTGGACACGAAGGACGTGGTGAAGATGACGGTGTTCCTGGGGGCCGATCCCAAATCGGGCAAGATGGATTTTGCCGGCTTCCAGTCTAGCTACGCGCAGTTTTTCGGGACCGCGGGCCAGCCGAACAAGCCGGCACGGTCGACGGTGCAGGTGGCCAACCTGGCAGCACCGTGGGCGTTGATTGAGGTGGAGGTGATCGCGGTGAAGGGCCACGGCACGGTTGCGCCCAGGCGGTGAGTCGCATCCGGGTGCGTCTGCATCTCAAATGGGGACCGGCTTGATCGGAGATGCCGGGACGCTTACACTGAAAGAGTCTGAGAAGGAGATTTCACCCAATGGCAACTGCCGTAAGTATTCCTGAGATCGTGACCGCGCCTGAAGTAGTCACCGCTGCACCGACACAGCCGGTGAACCTGACGGACGCCGCGCAGGCGAAGGTGAAGGAGATTATGGCGACCCAGGACCCGCTTCCGTCCGGTCTGCGGATTGGCGTGGTGGGTGGCGGCTGCTCCGGCTTTCAGTACTCGATGTCATTCGAGAACCAGCAGGGCATGATGGATAAGGTAGTACGCTTCGGCGACCTGAAGGTTTTCGTGGACGCGACCAGTGCCATGTACCTGAACGGCTGCACGGTGGACTACGTGGAGACGCTGGAGGCGGCGGGCTTCAAGTTTGAGAATCCGCAGGTGAAGAGCACGTGTGGCTGCGGGTCGTCGTTCTCGGTATAGCCTTCTCTCTTTTTGCAGCGCACAGCCCCGCCACGTGCGGGGCTTTTCTGCGTTTGGAGGCAGGCCTGATGCTGCTCCGGATTGTTGTGTGCAGAGCTATGCCTGGAGGCGTATAGTTGCGGCGCTGTAGGGAGCCCCGCCCTGCTGTCCGCGAAAACGAATAGCCGCCCGGAGCTCACATAAAGTGGATGACCGGAGGAGACATGCGCGTTTTGGGAGCAGCATTGACGGTGAGTGCCCTGCTGGCTTTGACGGGGTGCCAGGGACATTCGAAGTCGGAGAGATATTACCTGGTGGCGGGCAATCTGAAGCTGCCGTACTGGAAAACAGTGAATGCCGGATTCGCATCGGCGGCGCGCGACCTGGGGGTGAGCGGGGAGATCCGCGGGCCCGAGGGCGATGATGCGAGGGCGGAGGCGGACGAGTTTCATGCGCTGGCAGCGACGAAGCCGGCGGGAATCCTCGTGTCGGTGATGGATGCGTCACTGATGCGGCCGGAGATCGATGCGGCGGTGCAGGCGGGGGTGCCGGTGATCACGA
>CAXTSF010000294.1:0-2931 GCA_964246865.1 uncultured Terriglobus sp. | reverse complement strand
GCCATGCCCACCACGGGTTGGCATGGTACGACGAAGCCAGGCTTTGTTCCTGAGCGGCGTGGAGGCTCACCGCGAGCAGGAAGACGATGCTCCACAGAGCCGAGCGCGCCGCCGCAGAGATGCCCGGAAGCAGCCGCAGAACGGCCGTCGTCAGCAGGGCGAGAAGGAGGCTTTGCCAGACAGAATTGACCAGGGCGGTTGCGGCAAGCGCGGCAAGGTGTGTCATCGCTTCGCCTTCCCTTTCCGCTCACGCGCAGCACCGCCCGGTTGCGGCTCGGGCGTATCCTCGGGAGCATTCGCCACCATCTCCCTCAGCCTTCTCAGCTCTTCCGGGTCTGCTTCCGCCTCGCCCAGCAAGGAGAGAAGCAATCGCTCGCGTGAGTCGCCAAAGAAGCGATGCATCAGGTGCCGCAGCTCCGACCGGCTCGTCTCGTTTTCCATCACAGACGCCGTGTATAGGAAGGCGCGGCCCTGCTGCCGATGGGTGAGATATCCCTTCGTTTCGAGAATGCGCACCGTGGTCAGCACGGAGGTGTAGGCGAGGTTCTCCTCAATAGCCGCCACCAGATCGGCCACCGTGCACTCACCACGATCCCAGAAGACGCGCATGAGCCGAAGCTCGGCGGGGGTCAGCGTGGTGGAGGGCCGCGGCGGCATGTCACTCCCTTTGACGCAGTAACTAAAGCTTTAGTTAGCAAGCGTTTCGGCTTCTTATCGCTCCGGACGGAGCCTGAAGTAATCGGCAATGCGTACCAATGGTGAACTCGCATATAGAAGCAGTCAATTGCAAGAGGAAAGACGAAGAGACGCCAGCTACCAGCGAAAGGCAGCTACTTGAGATCTTTACCGAGTCTTGCAGAGAACGATTTGGGCTTGCCGAAGTCCACTGCTTCGCCAGACTGGCAGGATCATCTACCAGCACCCGGACAAGGACCTGGACCCGAAAGGATTGCGCCGCTGCTCAACTATCTTAAGGCGGCCTTCCCGGCATGCAGATTCACATTCACGAGGTCTTCGGCAGCGGGGGATGTGTCGCTGTGCGGGCCGAGATTACAGGCACGCATCGCGCGGAGTGTCTCGGCATGCCGCCTACGGGAACACGCGTTTCGATAGCGCTGCCCGAGTGCCATTACATTCGCAAGGGAAAGATCACGCACCCATGGCATTTGGAGGATTGGTTCGGCATGTTGAACTAAACGCGGCGTGGCCTCCCAGGTAAAACCGCGAGCGCTTGCAGTGATGCCAATTCGCTTGCAGATCCAAACTGCTGCCGCGCTTACCACAGGGGTCAGCGCGGCACGCCTGGCCTTTGCCCCAGACTCGCGTATTGGAACGTGTCAGATTTCTTCTGGTTCTGTTTTCTGCAGCTGCACCGTTACCGTTTGAGCACCGAGACGGGGATGTTTGGCGGTCAGCCGGGCCGTTCCCGCCTCCTGACCTGCCCGGATCCAGACGGCACCTGTGCCGCCGACCAGAGCGAATGGGTTGTCCCCGATCAGGGTTGCCGGGCCATCCAGCGTGAGCACGACCGGATCGTCGGCAAAGGTACGCATCGCGCCAAACTCGTCTGTCACGCGGAGGACGACCCGCGTACAGTCGGCTCCATCGGCGTAAATCTGCGGATCGTCAGCGGTGAGGGTGAACTTCCGGTCCACACCCTCGCCGGAGAGCGATTTGGAGATCACCTTTTTGCCTTTGAGATAGCCGTCCAGTCGCAGGTCTCCCCATGGGAACGACAGCTTTTTCAAGTCGATGCTGGCGAACTTGAGAACGAATGGCGGGTAAGGCAGGTGAGCAAACTGCGTGCGGTCCGGGTCAATCTCCGTCGCCAGTTGCCAGGCGTTCTGCGTCGCGCCCTGCGGCCGTACGTAGACCTTGATGTGGTCGCAATTCGAGCAGATGACAGCTTCGGTAAGACCGACGGATTCGTCTCCGCGCGCCCAATGGAAGGCCGGCTCGAGTACAACTTCTTCTGCGGGATCACACTGCGACTTGTAGAAGCCGGCAGCCGGCTTCGGCTCGCGAAAGATGTCCGTCACGCCGTGGTAGCAGATGCGATCGCCAGCGCCGAAGTTTCCGTGCGTGTTGTAGTCGAAGGCGCACCAGCCGATGCCGCCGGCATATTGCGGATCGGATGCAAGCTGATTATGGATGCGCGCATGCCGCAGGGTGTGCTCGCGCTGACGCTCATCGTCGTCTGTCGTTTTTGTGGGATAGGTATGACCCACGAACTCCGTATTCAGATAGCGCGGGTGGTTCGGCTTCTTCAGCGGGAAGCCAAAGTCGTTCATGGTGAAGACGTCTTCCAAGAACTCCGAACCCTGAAAGTAGCGAATGCCGCCTGTCTGCCGGGTGGTATCGAGAGCGCGCGCAAGGGCGTTGGTACGGGTGTAGAAACTGTTGTCGTCGAGTGATTCGTTGATACGCACGCCCCACAGAATGATGGATGGATGGTTCCAATCGCGCCGGATCATGCGCCCGACGTTATCGATCGATGTCTGCTTCCACGGCTCCGGGCCAATGTGTTGCCAACCTGGAATCTCCTCCAGCACGAGAAGTCCAATCTCATCGCAACGGTCGAGAAAGTGACGCGACTGCGGATAATGCGAGGTACGTACCAGGTTGCAGTGCAGGTTGTGCCGGAGAATGTCGGCATCCTTGCGCTGTACGCGGGCCGGCATAGCCTGACCAACGAACGGAAAGGTCTGGTGGCGGTCCAGACCGCGCAGCTTGACGACTTTCCCGTTGAGGGAAAAGCCCTGCTCGGTGAAGGTCGCCTCGCGGAAGCCGACCCTGCGCATGTCCTCATCGACGGCGACGCCGTCACGCATGAGCCGCACATGTACGGTGTACATCTGAGGTGCATCCATCTGCCACAGCTTGATACCGCGCAAGCCCTTCAGGGTGACTGTGTGCTTCGCGGGGTCGTCC
>CAXTSF010000293.1:0-2948 GCA_964246865.1 uncultured Terriglobus sp. | reverse complement strand
GTCGTGTAGATCCGCGCGTCCTGGGTGGCGCGAGAGATGGCGACATAAGCGAGCCGCGTATTGATGAGGCTGCGGTTCGCATCGGTATCGAAGTAGGCGATCACAGATCGGCTGTGAGCCCCTGGAGCTGTGCAACGTTACGGCGTAGCCATGGTCGAAGTGCCGGAACTTCGTCGGATCGAAACTGATCAGGCGCTCATCCTTGCCGTCCATCAGCACCGTAAGTTTGCCCGGCTCGATCTGCCTGATGGTGCCGGTGACGCGGTTGGCGATGCCGAGCCCTTTGTTCAACGCGGAAGAATGGATGCGGTCGCCGGTGGCAAACTCACGGCTTCCTCTGCCGGCAAAGCGGAGCTCCGCATGTTCGTCACGAGTGCAGTTCTGTCAGCCACAAGCACTCAGGATTCGTCATAACAATGTCTGTCAAGAGGAGTGTCGCAGTTTCGCTTTACTGTTGATGGCTCCACATTCCAACGGGTGAGCCGGATCAGGTCTCGCGTGCTCGCGCCCGACACCCGGTAGCGATCAGCCTGCAGCATGCAGGTGCAAGAACCAGACGGACGAAGCTCACCTTCACACAATGTGCGCCGTTGGCTACTGGACGAGAAGCTGCCTCTTCAGCGGATATTCTGCATGCCTGTCAGGTGAGTGGAATCAAATGGAGTCTGCTGCCATCTAAAAATGAAGTTGGGGGCCAGGAATGAAAGTCATCGAATTAGCGGCGGCTCGTATCGACGCACTGCGTTCCCGCACATATCCTGATCCCAGCCCTGGCCCGGGTGATGCGTTGGTTCGTCTGCGGGCCGCCTCGTTGAACTTTCTCGACATCGCTGTCGCTACCGGCAAGTATCCTCTCAACCAATTTCCGATCATCCCCGTGACCGACGGGGCGGGCGAGATCGCGGCCATCGGCGAAGCAGTCACCGAATGGAAAGTTGGAGATCGGGTCATCCCGCACTTTATTCCAAACTGGCAGGATGGCCGGATGCCCTCTGCCGGTGGCGGACCGCGTCGTGGCATCGATCTTCCTGGCAGCCTCGCGGAGTATGTAGTGGTTCCTGCACACTCGCTGGTCCGTACGCCGGCGCATCTATCGGACGCTGAAGCCGCTACCCTGCCAATTGCAGCGACTACGGCCTGGCGCGCGATTCGCAGCGCAGGGATGGGACCGCACAAGACGGCTCTCGTGCTCGGCACCGGAGGTGTGTCACTCTTCGCGGTGCAGTTCGCCAAGGCGCACGGGGCGCGTGTCCTTATCACTTCCTCCTCTGATGAGAAGCTGGAGCGAGCCCGTCATCTAGGTGCTGACGAGGTTATCAATTACCGGTCGAAACCCAAGTGGGCGAATGAGGTGCTCAACCTGACAGATGGAAGAGGCGTCGATCTTGTGCTGGAGACAGGTGGGACGGCGACCTTTCCACAATCGATCGAAGCTGCCGGTCTCGATAGCACGGTGTTCATCATTGGCTTCCTGTCCGGGACGGAGGTCTCGATCAGCGTGGTTCCCGTGATGGAAAAGCGCGTTCGTTTGCAGGGAAACAACACAGGCCCGGTGGCTGACCTCGCAGATGCGGCGGCGGCCATAAGCTGCCATAAGCTCAAGCCGGTGGTGGACACGATCTTCCCGATGGATCAGGCGCAAGCCGCCTATGAGCGTGTCGCCGAGGGTGGTCACTTCGGGAAGGTCGCTATCAGCATTCCGTAGCTCTTTAACACGAGATCGACATCGCTCACACAAAGTCAATTGCGGGTTCGCAGCGCCTGGTGATGTTTTGTAGGAGCGACGATTTGGAGTAAATACGGTGAACGCGCATTCTCACTTTGAAGAAGCGGTAGCCGCACCCGTGAGAGTGGCTCGGCGATCTTAGTTCCCATTTCGCGGTGGAGAGCTAGTCAGGATCGATGAGCGAATGCCGCAGACGGACCAGCGGTTGGATCCGCGTCATCCCCGAGATCCATGGCTGCGATCAGACCGTCGCTCATCGTGAATACGTGAAGAACCTCGCTATCCGAAAGAACATCCCCTGCAGGGCTTCTTACGAGTTGGCGGACCCTGACGCGAATCTTGCCTCCGTCCTCCCCCGTCATTGCGACCGGTTCGACATGGGGATCGAACTCATCCCATTGCCGAGTCCAGTAAGCTCGGATCTCTTGTTGTCCAACTACCTTTCCGCCCTCTGACGCTTTGGGCCAGCTCACGTCTTGTGTCATGAGTGCTAACGCGCCGTCGATGTCTCGCTTGTTGAATGCGGAGTACGCCTGCTTAATAACGCTCTCAGTCTGTGCCATTGCTCCTCCTGTACCATTTGCCATGCATTGGATCGGCCGCCATCCCTATTCAGCTCGGCGATTCTTCTGAATTTGCGGCCGCATCCTCTTTGGAGCCGATCTGGTTCTGGATGCCGCGATTCACTCCCGCTACCATCGTTTCCTGAAGACGGAGGACGATGCTTCGAGTATCCGACACACGCCTCAGGACAGGGTCGATGGAACAGTTGCGGGATGAACCTTCCTGATGACGTGCTGAAGTCTATCGGGAGAACGCACTTCGTCTGTTACCAAAGCTACAGTAGGAGTGAGTTGGGGGCGATTCACGATGACAGAAGTCGAATCGAAGGATGCCGTCTTTAAACGGCGGATGTACAACTCGACTCTGTTGTTGGTTGCAGGCCTGGGCGGCTTACTCTATGGCATCGACATCGGCATCATCGGGGGGGCGCTTCCGTACCTTGAGGCCACCTCCGGCCTGAATGCCGGGCAGCTCTCGATCATTGTTGCGGCGGTCCTGCTGGGCAGCGTGATCTCTACGCTATTTGCGGGTCTACTTGCCGATCGAATCGGACGCCGGCCGATGATGACACTTAGTGGGTTTATTTTTGCGGCCAGCATCCCTATCATTGCGCTTTCGCATGGCTACGGACCATTGTTCATTGGGCGACTCTTACAAG
>CAXTSF010000292.1:0-3045 GCA_964246865.1 uncultured Terriglobus sp. | reverse complement strand
GGGGAGGACTATGACTTTCATCTCAGGACCTGCAGCTACGGCCCGGTCGGGTTGATCGATACGGCCTCCATCCAGTACCAGAAAGGCGCTCCGGATCAACTGACGAAACACACCCGCCTGATTGCACATAACTTCCTGAGAACCGTGGAAAGGGCTGTCGCGGAGGACATCCATCGCAGATTCGCGCGGCGGCGGATCCGTCAGGTCAGGGCCGAGGCACATGCCTGGATCGCTGAAGAAGAGTACAAGGCGCAGAATTTCAGTCATATTCGCCGGCACGCCTTGCACAGCCTGGCGCGGCGGCCCTTTCAGCCCAGAACCGCGCTTCTGCTTCTTCTGAGTTTTCTTCCGAACGGCTTCATTCGCCCAATCGCGAAGCAGCTCCGCTCGCTGCGAAGCCGGATGGCCAGGTAACGTGTCAAAGCGCCGGATGCTCGCGAAGGCGATGCGCGCTTCAGGTCTGCTCCGTCTGTTGGAGGCACTCCCAACCCGGCCGGGCATCCTGGTCGTGAACCATCATCGGATCGGCGACGCGAGCCGCACCCGCTTTGATCGAGGCGTCTTTAGCGCGACCCAGGATGGTCTGAGCCAGCAGCTTACGATGCTTCAGAAGCGTATGCCGATCATCGGCGAGGACGAGCTCGAGCAGTTTGTGCTTGGCAAAGCGAAGCTGAAACGCATGCATGCCGTTATCACTTTCGATGACGGTTATCTCGATAACTACGAGCTGGCACTACCCGTCCTCAAGGCACACCGGTGCAGCGCTCTCTTCTTCCTGGTGACGAGCTACGTCGGCAGTGCTGCCATCCCATGGTGGGATGAGATCGCCTACCTGGTCCGCAATAGTACAAAGCAGACCCTGTCCCTCAAGCTGCCCTATCCGCTGCGGGTCAACTTGGCTCCCGATCGCGAGATCGCCATATGGGAGGTGCTGCGCCACTACAAGCATCGAGAGAACCTTGACGGAGCTGCCTTCATTGCGCACCTCCGAAGCGAAGCGGCGTGCTCTGTGCCCCAGACTGGCCGAAGATTTCTCTCCTGGGAGGAAGCCGGAAGAATGCAGGAAGCGGGCATGACCATCGGCTCCCACACAATCTCTCATCCCGTCCTCAGCCAATGCTCCGCAACGGATCAGCAGATCGAACTCACACAATCAAAGCTGCAGATTGAGAGACGCCTGGGCGGGCGGGTGCACTCCATCGCCTACCCCGTAGGCACAACTTCTGCATTCACCGCAGAAACAGAAACATTGGCTGCACGGGCAGGCTATCGGCTTGCTTTCGGCTTCTCGGGTGGTTTGAACATGGCCGGAGACATACACAACTTGCATCTTCGAAGGTTATCGCTGGCGAGTGACAGTATAGAGGCTCGAACAGCCATAGCCATCACACCACTCTTCCCTGCTTTCTAGAAGTGCACTGATACATGTGCAAGTGGTATTTTTGTATCTTTTTTGTGCATTGTTTTGCTTTTCGATGCTAGTATCAGGACATTCTGAGCTGCTGTTGAGCACCCTGAGGCTTGCATATGAGAAAGATGATTGCTGCTCTGCTGTTCCTGACGTCTGCTGCTGCCGGTGCCGAGAATCGCTTCTGTATCGGAGGCGACCTCCAGCATCTATCTCCGGTGCAACGAACAGTCTGCCAGGCAAAGCTGAACCAGGTCCGGAGCGCTGTGCAGCAGGAGTTGGGCTTGGATAAGTGGCACTTTGTGGTGGTGTGCGTTGAGGCGGGTTGGACGGACTACGCCAGCTTTTCAAATCACTCCGCAGACGCGGTCCTGCACGCCGATGCAGATTCGGATGCCGCTGCAAAGTCAGTCTATCTTCGGGGTTCGCGGCTCCTCAGCACAGCCGGTGTCACAGACCTTCTGACAAAGGAGCTGTCCATACCAAGAGAGAATGGAACCATCCAGCTCGCTTCCCGCTAGGCACTTGCGTGTCTCTACCAGCCTCGGACGCGGTCTACTTTCCTGCAAGACCGCGAAGGCGTAGGGCGAGATAGACCACCGCCAGCAGGAAGATCGACAGACAGGCAGTCCATCGAAACAGCTTTACAGAACTGACTCGCTCGGGCGCGTAGCCTCCCTCACTCGCAAGCCGTAGCAGCACCTGCACCATGCCGCCGTAGAGAAAAAGCGTCATGACATAGGCCCGCGAAAGAAACCATCCGGCAACCAGATATCCGCAAAGACAGATCACCAGCAGTCCCGCAAGGCGGGCCACCTCCGTAAGGTCAGGCACGAGAGCTGGATCGTCTGCAGTGCTGAGTCCGCGTCGCATCCACGCCTCTTTTCGAGCTTCGCGAACCTTCAGGATCTCTTGTCTTGGGTCGAGCAATGCCTTCGTCTCTTCCGGAGCTGCCGCTGAAGCGATGGCCCCTTCAGCCTGACTGAGAACAATGCCGCTGCGGATCGTCGTAAAGGTGAAGAGCACCCAGAAGAAGAAGCCGATAAAGCCTAGCTCTGCGGCACAGACAACAATGGAGTTGTGCGCGGTGATGTAGTAGTACTCGGAAAAGCGCTCATAGCCCACACCGATCAGGGGGTGCGCTCGAATCAACTGCAGGCCCGTGTACCACGCATCCAGACGGTCCGACCCGGCCTCGACCGACATCTCCCGGCCGCCTGACCAGCTCAGGGCTGAAGTGGCGGCAAAGGCGCCGGCGGAAATCACTATCGCTGGAATGGTGCCGATTCGCTTCCGCACACTGAGCAGCATCACAGCCGCGAGCGCTACCGCAGCACCCCGTGAGTGCGCCAGGAAGAGCCCAGTAATTAGGACTACGACTGGAACCCAGACTAGAAGCACATTCTGAGCCGGCTTTCCGGGCCGTCGAAAGAAGAACATGAGAGGAATCACGCTGACGACTACCTGCGAGAAGTCATTGGGATCGTTGATGAACGACAGACCACGCAGTCGTGGGGTATGAGTGCCGTCTCCATTGGCCTGGTCGTACAGATAGGGACTCTCGATAAGACCATGGTGGATCGCGACGAGGCCGTGTGTGACGACAAAGGCGGCCCCCAGAAAGAGACCCATCACCC
>CAXTSF010000291.1:0-3093 GCA_964246865.1 uncultured Terriglobus sp. | reverse complement strand
GCGTCACCGTGCCGCCCTTGCGCACACACTCCACCGCTGCTGCCACCGTTTCCGCCCGCCCCACCGCCTCAAATACCGCATCCACGCCGCGCCCCTTTGTCCGTGAAAGCACCCGGGACACCAGCGCCTCGCCCGATGCCTCCAGCACCTCGTCCGCCCCAAGCTCCCTGGCCAGCGCAAGGCGCGACCCATCGATGTCCGCCACCAGCACCTCAGCGCACCCAGCTATACGCGCCGCCTGCGCCAGCAGCAGACCGATCATGCCGGCACCAATCACCAGCGCCGTCTCGCCCCGCTTTACCTCTGAGACGCGCACCGCGTGCAGCGCCACTGATACTGCCTCCAGCATCGCCGCCTCCGCAAAGCGGAGCCCCTCCGGCAAGCGGTACAGGATGCGTGCCGGTACCGCAACCACCTCCGCAAACGCCCCGGCCCGCCGGTACTCCCCGCACGACACACCCACTATCTGACGGTCGTCGCAGAGGTTCACCTCGCCCCGCCGGCAGAACTCGCATCGTCCGCAGTACCCCGTCGAGTCAAACGTCACCCGCTCGCCCACGCTCCAGCCCTCGACGGCATCACCCACCGCCGCGATCACGCCCGCCGCCTCATGGCCCATCACAATCGGCGGGATGCGCCGTCCCGACGCGCCGTCAAACCCATGCACATCGCTGCCGCAGATGCCGCACGCCGCCACCCGCACCAGCACCTCCTCCGGCCCGCACACTGGCTCCGCCACCTCCCGCACCGCCAGCCGCGTATACGCCTCCAGCACCAAAGCCCGCATCGCCATCCCTCGAGGAATCAACCTTCCTGAAGCCTAACTGCAATCACGCCAAAGCTCACCGCCGCTCCGCAGGAAGACTCGAAATCCCGCTATCCGCAGCCTCGATACCTTGTTCAATCCCCTTCAAGTCTCACTCTCAACGTTCACCTCTAACTACCTCCTTCACCGAACCGGATCTACCCGCTCACCGAAACCAAAACTACGCATCATAGGAAGGCGCGGCTTTCGCCGCTGCGATACCGTCTTATCTACTTTGAGGAGACAACACATGCGCGTCGGTCAGGTGACACGGGAGTATCCGCCAAACGTCTACGGTGGCGCCGGCGTTCACGTCGAATATCTCAGCCGCGAGCTCTCAAAGCTCATCAAGGTCGACGTCCACTGCTGGGGCACGCAGGAGATCGACACCGACCCCAACCTCCACATCCATGGCGGCGAACCCTGGCCCCTGCTCTCCGAGGGCACCACCGAGAAGTACAAGACTGCTATCGAGGCCCTCTCCCTCAACCTTCTCCAGGTGGAGCGCCTCAAGCGTGCCGAAATCGTCCACACCCACACCTGGTACGTCTCCATGGCGGGCATGCTTGCAAAGATGCTCTACGGCATTCCCTTTGTGCTTACCACCCACTCGCTCGAGCCGTTGCGCGCGTGGAAGGCCGAGCAGCTCGGCACAGGCTACACCCTCAGCTCCTGGATGGAGCGCACCGCCATCCTCGAAGCAGATGCCGTCGTCGCCGTCTCCAATGGCACAAAGGAAGACATCCTGCGCGCCTATCCGGAGCTCCCTCCTGAACGCATCCATGTCATCTACAACGGGATCGACCTGGACGAGTATCAGAAGACCCCGGATACCGGTGCCCTCACCAAATTTGGCGTCAATCCCTCGCAGCCGTATGTCCTTTTCGTCGGCCGCATTACCCGGCAGAAAGGCATCCTCCACCTCGTGGAGGCAATCGGCCACCTCCCGCCCATGACCCAGGTCGTGCTCGCCGCCGGCGCACCGGACACCCCGGAGATCGAGCAGGAGATGCGCCTCATGATCGAAAATGTACGGGAGACCAATCCGGCCGTTCACTGGATTGACCACATGATCACCAAGGGAGAGGCCATCGAGCTCTACTCCAACTGCGCCGTCTTCTGCTGCCCCTCTGTCTACGAGCCCTTTGGCATCATCAATCTTGAGGCCATGGCCTGCCGCGCGCCCGTCGTCGCTTCCGCCATCGGCGGCATCCCGGAGGTCGTCGTCGATAACGAGACCGGCTACCTGGTCCCCTTCGAGCAGGATCCTGTCACCGCCTTTCCAACCGACCCGGCAAAGTTTGCGCGTGACCTGGCCGTCAAGATCGCCAGCATGCTCAGCGACCCGGAAAAGGCCCGGAGCTTCGGCGAGGCTGGCCGCAGACGCGCCGAGGACAAGTTCGCGTGGTCCGCAATCGCCGCGCAAACCCGCGACCTCTACCAGTCACTCCTGCGAGATCGAACTCAAATGATCGCTCCGGACGCCCCACCTTCGCAAAGTTGACGTAGGCCGAGCGCAGAACACTCCTTCGTGCGCAGCAGGACGGTCACCCTCCTCCTGAGGGAAACCGGAAAGGTAAGTTCTTCCGAACACACTCCAGCAAGCCAATGCCGTCCAGCTCTCTTCACCATGGCTCCCCCGAATGTGGTGCATCTGCACAGGTTCTTCCACCAGCGCAGACACCGCGGTCCCATTACCGTGAAACACATGCAACAACGGCTCTTCTCGCTCCTCACGGTTCTTCTCCTGGCATTCACGCTGAAGGCATCCGCCCAGACCGGCCTGTACGCAAGCTTCACAGGCGTCCAGCCCGGCAACAACGCCGGCTGGCTCTACGGTCCCACGGTAGGCCTCTATCACGACCGGCACCACCTTGTGCCGCTTCACCTCGGCATTGACCTGCGCGGCTCCGCGCTCTACGGCAGCAACGCCACCGGCAGCAGCAAAGATTCCCTCATCGATGGACTGGCCGGCTTCCGCCTTTCCGTCGTCCCCCACATCCTCCCCTTCAAGGTCTACGGAGAGGCACTCGGTGGCATAGCCGTCCTTGATATCGGCACCACCCATCTCACCCGCTTCCAGTACCAGGGCAACGGCGGCCTGGAGTACACCTTCTTCCCTCGCCTCGACTGGCGGGTTGCGGAGCTGTCCTACTCCGGCTTCGTCGGCACGACGAACGGCTACGACCACCCCGTCGGCCTCTCCACCGGCCTTGTCCTCCGCCTGCCCTGACCCTCGCCGCAGAATGCCGGGGGGCGCCACGTTCGCTCTTCGCGCACTTAGCGAA
>CAXTSF010000290.1:0-3098 GCA_964246865.1 uncultured Terriglobus sp. | reverse complement strand
GTCTTGCCATCGCGAAAGGACTCTTTGCCCAGGGTGCGACCGGGGTGCACTTCAACGTTGCCGAATTCGACCGCGCGCGCATCCTTGTTGCTGCGGACCTCGCCCTGAACGAAGCGCCGGCACCGCTGCCCTCCTTGCCGGCCAGTCCGAACCGCAAGGCCGCACCTCATAGCTTTTACTCCGACGCAGCGGACTGGTGGCTTGACGAGAGCGGGAAAGCGGCACAACGAAACGGGTATACGAACCCGGATGCTTTTCTGGCCCATAGGGACGCACTGGTGCGGCTGAGCGAGCGCATCGGTGCGCTCACCGCGGCATGGCGGCTGACCGGCGAAAAGCGCTATGCCGACGCTGCGTGGCTGCATCTGCGCGCGTGGTTCGTTGACCCGGCAACCGCCATCGAGCCCGACTTTGAGCACGCCTCCATGCTGCCGGGAAACGCCGCAGCGGAGGGCAGGCCCGAGGGCATCCAGGACGCGATGCCGCTGCCGGAGATCGTGCGTGCTTCTGCCTTCCTGTGCGCCGGGCCCGACGCGCCCGCCAAGGATGTGCAGGTATGGCGTGAGTGGTGCGGCAAGCTGCTGGTGTGGATGACGGAGTCGCGCATCGCGGGTCTGGCGCGCGATCGCACCGATGTGAACAGCATCTGCTGGACCGCACTGGCTGCCGAGCTCGCCCGCTTCACGCGACACGATGTTGTCTCACGCGAGTGCAACCATCGTTTCAAGGACAAGCTGCTCCGGCAGATGAACTTCGACGGCGGCTTTCCGGAAGCACTCGCACAAAAGCGGCCGTTTGGCCGGTCGCTCTTCACACTGGAAAGCTTATCGCTCGCATGCGAGAGCCTGTCGACACCCTTTGACAGTCTATGGCGCTACGCCCTTCCGGATGGCCGCGGCATGCACTCAGCCATCGCCTTCTATCTTCCCGCGATCGGCAACCGTGGCAAGTGGCCCTTCTCCGCCGATGTGCAGCACTTCTCTGAGCTCCCGGTGCGCGGCGGTGCCCTGCTGCTGGCCGGTCGCGCGCTCGATCGGCCCGAGTACACCGACATCTGGAAGCGGCTGCGGCCAGATCCCATCTCCGCTGACGTGGCTCGGGAGACACCCGTGCGGTGGCCGAGTCTTTGGGCGACGCGGCCTCCGGCGTAGCTGCTAAATCAGGAAGGCGGCGCAAGCAGCACCGTCCGCCGATCGTCCTTCCCGGGTTTTCCCACCAGCGGGCACGATTCCTATACTTTGGTGAGCATGCTTCTTTCTTTCCGCAGGCTCAGCGCTTTTGCCGGGCTCGCTTCCGCTCTTGTTGTATCGATGGTGCCATCCTCCGCTGCTCAGGCAGGCGCATCCGCCGCTGCGGTCCGGGTCTTGCCGGTTCCACGAGAACTGACGGCGATCTCTGCCCTTCCGCTCTCAGGTGGCGTCACTGTCGTGTGCAGCGGCTGCGATGGGGACGATACTTTTGCGGCCGCGGAGCTTTCTTCCGATCTCAGCGCGCGCGGCATCCTCGTCCGGCCTGGGGCAGCGGTTCAGATCCGCATCCGACGCACAACAAGCGCGGAGGGCACCCAGGACCTACGCAGCGGCGGCATCACCTTTACGCCGGAGATGCAGCCCGAGGGATACGCCATCTTCCCGAGCTCGGGTGGCCTCACCGTCGCTGGCGCGTCGGCCGCGGGCGTGCTCTACGGGGTAGAGACTGTGCGGCAGCTGGTCACCGGCAGCGGCTCCGCAGCCACGGTTCAAATCGTCAAATGCCGCGACTGGCCCGCCCTGCGCTGGCGTGGCCTTAGCGACGATCTTTCGCGTGGCCCGGTGCCGACGCTCGACTTTCAGAAGAAACAGATCCGCACCCTCGCCGCCTACAAGATCAATCTGTACTCGCCCTACTTCGAGCACACGATGCAGTACACGGCGGACCCGCTTGCGGCGCCTCCGGGCGGCACCATCAGCGCAGCCGATGCGCGGGAGCTGGTGAGCTACGCGTCCAGGTACCACGTCACCGTGGTTCCGGAGCAGGAGAGCTTTGGCCACCTGCACTACCTGCTCAACTGGGAGCTCTACGCGCCGTTCGCCGAGACGCCACATGGCAGCGTGCTTGCACCTGCACAGGCTGAGTCGATCGCGCTTACACAGCGGCATTTTAGCGAGCTCGCCCAGCTGTACCCCGGGCCTTTCCTCCACATCGGCGCCGACGAGACGGTGGAGCTTGGAAAGGGTCAGACCAAGGCCGGCGTTGATTCTCGCGGTCTCGGCCCCGTGTATCTCGATACTCTTCAGCGCATCACAGCATCGCTCGCCCCGCTTCATCGCAAGCTGCTCTTCTGGGGGGATATTGCCCAGCACGAGCCCGCCCTGCTGAAGCAGCTGCCGGCGGATTTCAAGCGCAACACGATCGCCGTTGCATGGGAGTACGACCCGCACAAGAGCTTCGCTTCCTATATTGATCCGTTTGTGCAGGCAGGCATGGAATGCTGGATTGCGCCCGGTGTGAACGACTGGAGTCGTGTCTACCCGAACAACAATCTCGCGCTCGCAAACATCCAGCAGTTCACCGCGCAGGGACAGGGCAGCGGCTGCACCGGCCAGATGAACACCATCTGGAACGACGATGGCGAGTCGCTGGTGAATGCGAGCTGGTACGGCGTCGTCTTCGGTGCGGAGGCCGCCTGGCACCGGGGCGAGAGCTCCATCCCAAACTTCCAGTCGAGCTACGGTGCTGTGTTTCATGGCGACACGACCGGCAAAGTCGACCAGGCACAGCGAGAGATCATGGCCGCGCATGCGCTTCTGAAGGATCAGTTCAAGCTCTCCGATGGCAGCGACCTGCTCTTCTGGCTTGATCCGTGGAGCGCCGACGGCCAGCGCTATGCCGATAAGATCCGCCCGATTACGCATGAGCTTCGCCTGCACGCGGAGCGCGCGATTGTGCTGCTGGCCGAGGCCCGCGCCGCAGGCAACCTGCGTGAGCCCGATGCCCTGGATGCGCTCGATCTGGGCGCGCGGCGCATGGATCTGATTGGCTTCAAGTTCCAGGTGGCCGATGAGACCGCCGCGCTCTACGCCCATGCCTACGCCCTGCAGGGCAACCGCGACAAGGAC
>CAXTSF010000289.1:0-3111 GCA_964246865.1 uncultured Terriglobus sp. | reverse complement strand
GGTGCGAAGGGCTCGGACTGGCGCTGCCAGGCATTCAGCCGGTGCATGTCGCGGCCTGGGTCGAGCAGCTGGGGAGGGAGGGGCGGTCCGCCCCCACGGTGAAGCAGAACTTGGCGGCCATGCGGATGCTGTTCGACTGGCTGGTGGTCGGCCAGGTCGTGCCGCACAACCCGGCTGCCGCCGTGCGCGGCCCGAAGCACAGCATCGCGACCGGCAAGACGCACATGCCGAGCCGGGAGGAGGCCAAGGCGCTGATCGCGTCCATCGACACCGGCCAGCTGATCGGGCTGCGCGACCGCGCGCTGATCGGCACGCTGCTGTTCACCTTTGCCCGCATCGGCGCCGTCACCGCCATGCGCGTCGGCGACTACTACCCCGTCGGCAAGCGCTGGTGGGTGCGGCTGCACGAGAAGGGCGGCAAGGAACACACGATGCCGGCGCACTACACGCTCCAGGACTGGCTCGATGCCTACCTGGACGCCGCAGCGGTGGGCGACGATCGCAAGGGCTTCCTGTTCCGCACCGCCGAGCGGCGCACCGGCCGGCTTACTGGCAGGCCGCTGGCCCAGGCGGACGCCTACCGGATGATCCAGCGCCGGGCGGCGGCGTCCGACGTGGCCACCCGGATCGGCTGCCACTCGTGGCGGGCGCGGGGGATTACGGCTTACCTGGAGAACGGCGGACTGCTGGAGCACGCGCAGAAGATGGCGGCGCATGCCTCGGCCCGCACGACCAAACTCTACGACCGGCGGGGCGAGGCGATTTCTCTTGACGAAGTGGAGAGGATTAGCCTGTGAACGATACTAATTCGCTTCTTACCGAACTGGGTTCGCCCGCCACCCTGCTTCACCTCACCAATCTTCGACGGGTAAACGTCATTCTTGGGAGGAATGGCTGCGGTAAAAGCACGTTGCTACGCCAAATCGACGAGGCGTTCCAGAACGGCCATCTGGTTGGGATGTGCAAATACATCACACCTGAACGAGGTGGCAGTTTAACATACGATGGGAACGTTGAAAGCAATATTAGCAACAATCCTTCATGGTTGCCCAGTGTTCGTCGGGCAAACAGAAGTGACAATTTTCGGCAGGTCAGTGTTGGAGAATTTAGAAGGTTGGAGACGTTGGTTCTCCGTAAGATAGAACAGAATGTTAAAGTAAGGAAAGATTTAGAGTTTACCTTTCAACATACGATTGATCAGATTAATTCCCTTCTAGATTATGTTGAACTCGATCGGGCTGACGCAACAGGCTTTGGCGTCAGGACAAAAGGCGCGAAAGACTATCGAGAGCAAATGGCGTTTCTAAGTAGCGGCGAATCCGAACTGATAAGCCTCTCAGTCGAGATTTTGTCGTTTGTTTATCAAGTTAACGCTCGTGCAAGGGATGGAGAGCTGAGCATTCTTTTGCTTGATGAACCTGATGTGCACCTTCATCCTGATCTCCAAGAGAGATTAATGCACCTTATCTACTCTGCTGTAAAAGACAGCCCTGTAATCGTTATTATTGCTACGCATAGCACATCGGTACTAGGGGCTTTGTCTGTCTCTGAAGATCTTTCAGTTGCTTTTATGAACCAAATGGTTACCAGCATCTCCTTTAGGCCAGTCTCAGAAATAATGAGGTCGGTCCTACCAATTTTCGGAGCGCACCCACTATCAAACCTGTTCAATCGCAGGCCAATCTTACTTGTCGAGGGTGAGGACGACGAACGTATTTGGCAACAAGCAGTTAGAAGCTCTCAAGGCAAAATTGCACTATGGCCGTGTGTGGTCGGCGATGTTCAGAGTCTAGATAGCTATGAGGATGAGGTCGTGAGCATCTGTCAAGCAGTGTATGATAATCCAGTCGCGTATTCCTTGCGTGACCGCGACGATTTGCCATATTTCATCGACGACAAAGCATTTATTCGTAGAGCACGCTTGAACTGCCGAGCTGCTGAGAATCTGCTGCTAACAGATGATGTGTTACATGGATTAGACACCGACTGGCCCGCAATGCAGGCCGCAATCGGTAAATGGATTGTGGATAACCCCGAACACAAGCAAGCAGCCAACATGCAGGTTTTTGTAATGGGTGGCCATGACCGCCGGAATGCATCTGTTAAGTCATTGCGCAACTTGTTCATGGAAAGGGCTGGCTCTCAAAAACCGTGGGAAGTTGCCGTGGGCCAAGCGATTGCACGCATGGTCGCAGGAAAGGGATGCGACGGCGACGACAGTCTGCGGGAGTATCTCGGACCGAAGGTGATGGCGATGCTGGGGAGATGGTAAAACATCAAGATCGACCTACGATCACCTGCGCACGTGATACACCGGATTATCACGTGCTGATCGGCCGACGTGTTCCGCGCTTAGAAAAGGTCCATGAGAGTCTTGGCCGTTCGCAGCCTGCCAAGGGTGGTGTAGCGAGGCCCCTGCATCAATCCGGCCGGCGCATCGCCAAATGGGATCGGCGCGATCTCCACCGGTGGTCCCGAGAAGATGAGCTGAAACTTCCCACCCTCGCCGTAAGGCTCGATCTCCGCGACCGCCGCATAATGGGTGACAGCTGAGACCGGTTTCGTCTGGTAGGCGGCGAGGTAGCGGATCTGCTGGAGCTTGCCGCCGGAAATGCGAATCGCGCGCCAGCGGTGCTCACCCATGAACACCGCCTTGAAACCTTCCTCCTGGGCCGGCACGATCACGACGACATCATCGGCGCCGCCAGCTGAAGGCACGGTGGCAGTTTGGCCGATATTGGACTGAGTGCTCGCCGGTGCACGCGGGGTTGCCACGGCCCTCGGCTCCTCGAAAGCACGCAGGCCCATGATCGGCAGCACTTGCAAGATCTCTCGCAAGAAAGCTCGGCTGTCCGCGCGCTCCGCTTCGCTGAGAGGCGGCTCGGGGGGCGCCGTTCCGTTGTCGCGCTTGCTGCGCCCGGCCTTTTTGGCTTGCTGGATGAGTTCGCGCTCAAGCCAGCGGACATGGGCCTTGTTGAGCCCGTTGTTGGAGGTCGTGAAGGCATAGCCGTGTTCCCAGAATTCCTTGGTCTGGGCATGGCTGTCGATGCGGTCGCGCACTGCATCGCCCTCCCCGATGTAGAGCGTGGGCAGGTCCTCGTCCCCCTCCTT
>CAXTSF010000288.1:0-3114 GCA_964246865.1 uncultured Terriglobus sp. | reverse complement strand
ACCCGCACCGGCATTCCCACTGCGGCCACCTACGTCTTCATCAACATGATCAATAAGCTCCGGGAGGACTTCCAGCCGCACTACCTCGCCGCCATCTATGAGGGAGGCGCGCCCGTCCACCGCAACGAGGCCGCCGCCGCTATGAAGACGGTCCGCAAATTCAACATCAAGACCCAGCAGTTCGACGAGATCGACTACGCCGGCTACAAGGCCACCCGCTCCGAAACGCCTGACGACCTGAACCAGCAACAGCCCTATATCCGCCGCGCGCTCGAGGCCTTCCGCATCCCTATCCTCGCGCACGAGGGCTTCGAGGCCGACGACGTCCTCGGCACCCTTTCCTGCCGCTTGGCAGAGCAGGGGCACCACGTCTACATCGTCTCTTCCGACAAGGACATGATGCAGCTCGTCAACGAGAACGTCTCCATCCTCAACCCCACCAAAGACAACCTCATCCTCGACCCTGCCGGCGTCGAAGCCGCCCTTGGCGTTCCGCCCGAAAAGGTGATCGACGTCATGGCCCTCCGCGGCGACTCCATCGACAACATCCCCGGCGCCCCCGGCATCGGCGACAAGGGCTCCGTCGAACTCATCCAGCAGTATGGCTCCGTCGAAGCCGCGCTCGACCACGCCAACGACATCAAAAAGAAAACCTACCGCGAGTCCCTCCAGAACAACCGCGACACTGTTCTGCTCTCAAAAGACCTCGTCACCATCCACTGCAACCTGCCCGTCCCCTACTCGCGCGACGACATGAGCACCGCCGGCGAGCCCGACCTTCCTGCCCTCCGCGCCCTCTACACCGAGCTCGAGTTCACCACCCTCCTGAAAGACCTCCCATCCCCTGAGGTCACAAAGATCAGCTACAACTTGAAACCAACCGCGGCGGACATCACTGCCCTCCTCGCCGCAGCGCGTAACCCAAATACCCTAGGTTCGGCAGCTTCATCACCTAACCTGGAATTAAACTCACCGGAAGACCTAACTTTCCACGGCTTGGCCCTCTTCCTCCCCGAAGATGCCCGCGCCCTCGCCGAAGAGTCCGCAGAAGCCGACCCTGAACTCAACCCCGATGCCGCAGAAACACCCGAGCCACCTGCCGAAAATCTAAGCCTCTTTGGTACGCCAGAACCGTACCCGAAGCCGGGTGCCCCAGGTTCGACGGATTCCTCGCCTGACCTCCAATCCGACCTCACCGGCCCCTTGATGATCGGCCTCGCCTCCACTCCCAACGAAGCCCTTCTCCTCGACCTCCGGAGCGACCTTGCCCAAATCGTCCGCGAGGCACTCGCAGACCCTCGCATTCCGAAGACCGTTCACGACCTGAAAGCCGTCCTGCGTACCCTGCAGGCCGCGAAGATCGATACAGAGAACATTCACGACGACGTCATGCTCTACTCCTACCTCGTCAACCCCACCCACGGTTCCCACACCCTCGCCGATGTCGCCGCTCGCTTCAACGACCGCGCCCTCGCTCCTATCGAGAAAAAAGCCGAACCAAAACCGGAAGCGCTTCCCGAGCGTGCCGCCGCCGTCCTCCAACTCACAAAAACATTGAAGACTCAGGTCCGCGAAGCGGACTTACTTGCAACCTATAGCTCCATCGATCTCCCGCTCGTCCCCGTCCTACTCCGCATGGAACAGGCCGGCGTCCGTATCGATCCCGCGCTCCTGCGCAAGCAGAACTCCCGCCTCATCGCCGACATGGACCGCCTCGCCGAGCAGATCTACTCCCTTTCCGGCCATCGCTTCAACATCAACTCGCCCAAACAGCTCGGCGACGTCCTCTTCAATAAGATGGACCTGCCCAAGCCGCTCAAGTACGGCAAAGGCAAGGTCGTCTCCACCGCGCAGGATGTCCTCGAAGAGCTCGCCGCGCATCACGAGGCACCGCGCCTCGTCCTCGAGTACCGCCAGCTCGCCAAGCTCCGCTCCAACTACACCGAGCAGCTCCCCCAGCTCGCCGACAGCGAAGGCCGCGTCCACACCACCTTCAACCAGGTGGGCACGGCCACCGGCCGGCTCTCCTCCACCAACCCCAACCTTCAAAACATCCCTACCCGCACCGAACTCGGGCGCGAAATCCGCGCCGCCTTCATCGCCGGTCAGGGCAAGAATGGCGAGCGCAACGTCATCCTCTCCGCCGACTACTCCCAGATTGAGCTCCGCCTCATGGCGCACTTCTCGCAGGACCCGCTCCTGCTCGACGCCTACCGCACCGGTAAGGACATCCACACCCTCACCGCCGCCGAGGTCTTCGGCGTCTCTGCCGAGGGCATGGATAAGGAGACCCGCAACCGTGCCAAGGCCGTCAACTTCGGCATCGTCTACGGCATCTCGCCCTTTGGTCTCGCCGCCAACCTCGGCATCGACCAGAAGACCGCCCGCACCTACATCGAAACCTACTTCGATCGCTATGCCGGCGTCCGCACCTTTATCGAGCAAACCCTGCAGCAGACCCGCGAAACCGGCAAGGTGACCACCCTCTTCGGCCGAACCAGGCCCATTCCGGACATCCAGTCCCGCAACCCCAACATGCGCGGCTTCGCCGAACGCACCGCCGTCAACACCCCCCTCCAGGGCACGGCCGCTGACATGATCAAAGTCGCCATGCTCCACATCGATTGCGAACTCACCACCCGCAACCTGCGCACCCGCATGACCCTCCAGGTCCACGACGAACTCCTCTTCGACGCCCCGACAGACGAGGCCGATGAGGTCACCGTGCTCGTCAAACACGCCATGGAATCCGTCCTCGAACTCAGCGTGCCCATCGTCGCCGAGGTAGGCCGCGGCCCCAACTGGCGCGACGCGAAATAGAGAGTTACCCATACGTGCAGCTTGAAGAGGTGCCTAAAAACGGGCAGCTGAGGATGACTCTTATGAATGTGCAGGCCGAGAAGGACGCCCAAGAGGCCTCTTCTACGGAAAGGCCCGCTTATGCACGAGGCACGGCTCTTCGGAAGGGAACGGCTTATGGAAAAGGCATGGCTCTTCGGAAGGGCACGGCTTATGGAGAGGACGTGGCTCTTCGGAAGGGAATGGCTTACGGAAAGGCATGGCTCTTCGGAAGGGCACGGCTTATGGAGAGGACGTGGCTCTTCGGAAGGGCAC
>CAXTSF010000287.1:0-3127 GCA_964246865.1 uncultured Terriglobus sp. | reverse complement strand
CGCGCGGCTTCGAGCTCTTTCTCCGGTCGGTGTTTCACCAGAAACGCAAGACACTGGCGAACAATCTGCGTGCGGCCACATGGGAATCCAAAGACATCGAGCGCGCGTTCCTCGCGGCAGACATCAGCTCAGGCGTTCGCGCCGAAGCACTCTCGCTCGCTCAGCTCGCGGCAGTCTTCCGGGCCGCTCAGCCGTCATAGCTGCCGGTCGAGTGCAGGGTTCGCGGCTCAATGCTTCTCTGTTCCTGCATTCTCCCGTTCAGCCAGCCCCAGGAGCTGTGCCGCGCGGCTGCGTACCCGCTCCAGCACCAGCGCGTCCGCCGCCAGACTCTGCAGCTCTGTCTGAATGCTGCCAAGCTCCACGGCTTTTCCTTCGGCTGCGAACTGACTGAGCTGTTGCATGATCCGATCCAGGCCCAGCCGGTCATAGCGGTGCAGGCGCTCCATCTCCGCCCCGTCGTCCAGAGTCAATGCCGTGGCCTGCAGATAGTCCATCGCGGAGGACAGGCCCTTGTTCTCTGTGTAGTTATAGCTGCACGTCTCCGCGGGCCTGCCTGCAGGTTGATATGTGATCGTCTTCTGTCCCATGCGCGCGATACCCTTGGTCTTCGTCTCGCAGGGCTGCAGCTCGTGCGATCCGTCCAATGCGGTACGCAGGCGCATCAGGCCGCTTGCCGAAAATGGGAACGTGCGGGGCTCCCCCGGTGTACCGTCCTTCCGGGAGGGCGTGTAGGTCGCGGCTCCTCCCGCATCGATGCTCAGCTCCCAATGTGGAACCGGCAGTCCCGGGCGATCGTAGCTCGCCTTCAGCGCGAAGCCTTCATGGCCCTGTGCCGCAGCGGCGACCGCTACCAACAAAATATAGAGGGGCACCACACACCCACGTCGCTTCATCGAGCTGCCGTCGCAAGCGCAGCCGCCGTGCGCGCCGTGTGCAGATGGCAGATCGCGATGGCAAGCGCATCCGCGGCATCCGGTGAATCCGGCAACTCTTTAAGGTTCAGCAGGCGCGTCACCATAAACTGCACCTGCTCCTTGCCCGCCAGGCCGTACCCCACAACAGCCGATTTCACAGAGAGCGGCGCGTATTCCGCCACCTCAAGTCCCATGCTGGCCGCCGCCAGCATGGCAACACCGCGCACATGGCCCAGCTTCAAGGCACTCTTCGCATTTGCCGCAAAAAACACATCCTCAATCGCCACCATCTTCGGCGCGTACACAGCCAGGAGCGTGCTCAACTCGGCATATACCTGTTGCAGACGCATCGGCGTCTTCTGGCGTTTGTCCAGGCGGATTGTGCCTGCGGCTACCGGCACCAGCTTGTCGAGATGCGAGGATTCCGCGTACTCCACAACACCCCATCCCGTGTACTCCGTGCCACAATCAATGCCAAATACACGCATGTGCAGCAGTGTACCGAAGCTGGATCAAGGATTTGCGGCCCGCCTCAGCCGTGGTTCACCAGATCAAGGCATGGACCGGACGCAGAGGAGATCATCCTCCGCCGTCAGCGTCACCGGGCCGGTGCTTGCGGGAACCACAATCGCTGTACCACGTTCCAAAGGCACCGCACCCTGTTCGCTCGTCAGAGTTCCAGCACCATCCAGCGTGGAGATGCAGTAGGGCTTGCCGGCAGCATCTTCGAGAGTCAGCGCATGCCCTCCCTGCAGGGCGAACCGGTCCACCGTGAAGTATTTCTGCTCGATCAGGCGCGTACCTTTGTCCATCAATTTCGGCTGCACCTTGCCGGCGGCGGTCTGCATCTTCATCACGCCAATGCCCTGCTCCAGATGCAGCGCGCGCGGCCGCCCGTAGTCGAAGATGCGAAAGGTCGTGTCCGAGGTCTGCTGCGTCTCCAGCAGCGTCACTCCCGGTTCAATGGCGTGTACCGTACCGGCATCCACGAACACCATATCTCCTGCGGCAACCTCCACCTTTCGCAGAAGGCTCTCCATGCTGCCGTCGGTCACCGCGGATCGAACCCGCTCCGGCGTTGCCTCCGGCAGCAGGCCGCAGGCCACGGCCGCGCCCGGTTCCGCCGCCACCACGTACCAGCACTCCGTCTTACCCCTGCGCTGGCCCATGGCCTGTGCCTGCGCGTCATCCGGATGCACCTGCACCGACAGCTTCTGATCCGGGAACAGCAGCTTCAGCAGCAGCGGAAACTCACCCTCATCGCGCCATGCGCCCAGTAACGCCTCGCCGTGCTGCTGGGCTACCGTGGCAAGCGTCATGCCAGCCAGCGGGCCATCAGCCACCACGGAGTCAGGCCCTGTAAGCCAGGCCTCTCCCACGGGCTCCTTTGTCACTCCAACCTGCTCCGCGGTGTACCACGGGCGCAGATCACGGCGGCCCCATGGACGCTCCGAGAAGGTGGGCTTCAGTTGAAAGGGCGCGAGCTTCGGCGAGAGAACCATGCCCACATGCTAAACAATCCGTCCATACGTCGGAGGAACCAAATCGCAGGAAGTCCGCTTACACAAGTCTTACAAACAGATGCCGCTGCAACTGCTAGGTTGAATTAGGGCCACTCAAAGGGCGGCTCAAGAGAGAAGGATGTGGATGTCACCTGTTTCTGAAATCAGCTCAGCGCCAGCTCCCGCCAAGTCCGTCGCACGTACCGTCCCCGCCGTCGTTGAGATTCGTGAACGGGTGAAGCAGGATCTGCGCATGGGCCGGGAGCACCAGCAGGGCCGTGTCAATTGGATTACCAGCATCGTCATGGGCCTCTTTCATGTCGGTGCCGTCGCCGCATTCTTCTTTTTCTCCTGGAAGAACGTAGCCGCTTTCGCCATCATGTACTTCCTCGCCATCAACGTCGGTATCGGCATGTGCTATCACCGGCTGCTGACGCATCGCGGCTACCGTGTGCCTCGCTGGCTTGAGATCGCCCTGTCCGCGTGCGGCACCATGGCGCTCGAGGGCGGACCCATCTTCTGGGTGGCCACCCATCGCGTCCACCATCAGCACAGCGACCAGGAGGGCGATCCACACACGCCGCACGACGGCACCTGGTGGGCTCACGCCGGCTGGATCCTCTCCGGCCGTGCGCTGCACTCGGAGACCGCCCTTCTCAGCCGCTATGCACCCGACCTCACCCGCGATCCGGCGCAGCGCTGGCTGAGCAC
>CAXTSF010000286.1:822-3206 GCA_964246865.1 uncultured Terriglobus sp. | reverse complement strand
ATGGGTCGTGGCGATGAGCGCGATTCGATCCAGGCCAAGAACAAAGTACTCCTGCCGAAAAATATTGGTGAAGCCCCGCTTGGGAAGCCGGCGATGGAGCGGCATCTGGCCGCCCTCGAAGCCACGCATCATGCGCGAACCGGAGCGGGAACGCTGACCCTTATGCCCACGGGTCGACGTCTTGCCCATGCCCGAGCCCATACCGCGGCCGACGCGCTTCTTGTTACTGTTGGCGCCCTTGGGAGCGCCGAGATTGCTGAGATTAAGTGCCATCGTTCCTCGCTAACGCCGGCGCTTTGCACCGACTCGCATGTTCAGCCGTACCAGGCTGACGTGGGTTGGGGACGTGCAGATGCACGCCGGAGTTACTCGACGATACGCACCAGGTGCGGCACAGCCTTGACCATGCCCCGGATAGACGGTGTGTCTTCGCGTTCGACAATCTGATTCAACCGGGTGAAGCCAAGACCTTTTACAACCAGCTTGTGCTTCACCGGTGTCGCAATCTTTGAACGGTAGTACTGAATCTTGATCTTGCCTGCTTCTGCCATAGTGGTTCTCCGTAAATCGACGTTCGTTCTCTCGTCAGATCTTCGACCGAATAAAAACCAGGGAAGAACGACTCAACGATGACGCAGTTAGAGCTCTTCGACCGTCTTGCCGCGCAACGCGGCGACCTCTGCCTTATCGCGCAGCTGAATCAACGCGTCAAAGGTAGCCTTGATGACATTGTGCGGATTCGCCGTGCCGCCCTATTGGGAACCCACATGCTGCCCGCCGCCCGCGGCCACCCCGGCGCTACCCCCCCCGCCGGCGATCACGCCTGTGCCCTCCGGCGCCGGCTTCAGCAGAACATGGCCCGAGCCATAACGGCCAAGCACCTGATGCGGGATGCTGGTCTCTGTGAGGTGAATCCGATACAGGTTCTTCTTCGCGGACTCGATCCCCTTGCGAATCGCCTGAGGAACCTCCTTCGCCTTGCCGGAACCATAACCAACCACACCCTCCGCCGGATCACCGATAACGACAAGGGCGGCAAACGACATGTTCTTGCCACCCTTGACGACCTTCGTCACGCGGTTGATGGCGACCACCTGGTCCTTGAGGTTGAGCTTGTTGGCATCGATCTTGCGCTTCATTGCCATGCGTATTCCTTCCGGGCCGCGGCCCACATCCTGAAACTAAAACTCGAGACCGGCTTCACGTGCCGCTTCCGCCAATGCCTTAACGCGGCCGTGATAGAGATAGCCTCCGCGGTCGAAGACGACCTTTCGGATGCCCTTCTCCTGAGCGCGCTCTGCGATCAGTTTGCCAATGGTCCGGGCAGCCTCGATATTACCGCCTGCCAGCTTGTCTGCGCCCTTCTTCGTGATTGTGGACGCGGCAGCAAGCGTGATCGCATTCGCGTCATCGATCAGCTGGGCATACATGTGGTTCAGCGACCGGAAGACGTTGAGCCGGGGCCGCTCTGCCGTCCCGGCGACCTTGGCCCGGACCCGTGCGTGCACCCGTTGACGTACGACATTACGTTGCGTAAGTGTGATCATAGTGCTTTCCTCCTAAGGGCGCGAACAGCCTGTGTTCGCGTTCGGACTTTGTGAGTCCCGGCATCTCGTCCGGAACCTCGGTGTTACTTTCACCGGCTAAACGCTCTCGCGGCCAGCCGGCCCATGATGGTTATCTTCTACTTCCCGAAGTACGCCAAATCTCGAAGCCCGCAAAGAACGTGCCGGACGCCGCCTACGGTGCTACTTGCTTCCCGTCTTGCCGACCTTCTTTTTGAGCTTTTCGTCGGTGTAGCGCACACCTTTATTCTTGTACGGGTCAGGCTTTCGCAGGGACCGCATATCCGCGGCGACCTGTCCGACCTTTTGCCGGTCGATACCGCTCACGGTCAGATGGGTCTGCTTCGGATCGATCACCACATCGATTCCGGTCGGCAGCGGAAACTCAATCGGGTGCGAGTAGCCCAGCGTAAAGACAACCAGGCCCTTGCCCTTCAGTTCCGCACGGTAGCCGATACCAACGATATCCAGGTCCTTCTTCCAGCCATTGGTTACGCCTTCAACCGCATTGAAAACCAGGGCGCGCGCCAGGCCGTGAATCGCCTTCTGCGAGTCATTGTCGCGCTCGGCATGCAGTATGCCTTCTTTTTCCACCAACCGGATGCCGGTCGGCAGGAGTGCGTTCGTCTTGCCTTTGGGACCTTCAACCTCCACCACATTGCCGTTTACCGTGTACGTGACACCCTTGGGCATGGGGATCGGCTTCATTCCAATACGTGACATTGATCTATCCTCATTGGCTTGCGAGTCCCGATTCCCTCTTGCGAAAGGCTCCGTTCCACTGCAGTCGGTACGGCGAAAGCCGCACGCACTTTTCTG
>CAXTSF010000286.1:0-812 GCA_964246865.1 uncultured Terriglobus sp. | reverse complement strand
CCTTCTCTGCCCTGAGCCCACACGCACCAGGCGCAGCGGCCACTAACTCTAATCCCGACAGAAGGATGCCCTGCGCGCAATTAGACATGACTGCGCGCAATCACCCGGTAGAGCGCCTACCAGACGTGCGCCAGAACCTCTCCGCCTACACTCTCACGGCGAGCTTGCCGGCCCGTCATCACACCCTTCGGCGTGGTCAAGATGGAAATGCCGAGACCGCCCTGAACCCTGCGAATCTCATCCTTGCCGATGTAAACGCGGGAGCCGGGCTTGGAGATCCGCTTCAAATCGCGGATCGCGGGCTCATTCTCGCTGCCGTACTTGAGATACACGCGAAGAATACGCCTACCCTCCTCCTCCGTCGCCTTGTAGTTCGTGACGTAACCCTCTTCTTTGAGAATGCGCGCAATCTCAATCTTGAGGTTGGAAGCAGGCACATCTAGCTTCTGATGTTTGGCACGCATGGCATTTCGCACGCGCGTCAGGAAATCGCCTACTGGATCGGTTAGGTTCATGGTGCTCTTCCTTCTACCTTTCGTTTGCTGCGAGCCCGAGTCTTGAAACAGGCCGGCAGAACCAGACAAAGGATTTATTGACGCTCTTTGATCTCTTTAGAACAGATTCACCCGAAGCGGACTGGCTCCATGTGCAGTACGCAGCCTCATGCGCGGTGCGCTTCGAGAGTCACACGAACTTTCACCAGGAGGACTTCACGACACCTGGGATCTCTCCCTTGAGCGCGAGGCCGCGGAAGCACAGGCGGCAGATGCCGAATTTGCGGAGAAACGCACGCGGACGGCCACACAACTGGC
>CAXTSF010000285.1:0-3224 GCA_964246865.1 uncultured Terriglobus sp. | reverse complement strand
CTCTTCTTCCTCGGCCAGGGCATCTCGGTCGTAGGCAGCTGGATGACACGCCTCGCTACCAGCTGGCTCGTCTACCGGCTCACCCACTCCGCCTTCCTCCTCGGCGTCGTTGGCTTCACGGGTCTCATCCTCACCTTCCTGCTCGCGCCCTTCGCCGGTGTCTGGATTGAGCAGATGGATCGCCGCAAGCTCCTTGTTGTGACGCAAGCCACTGCCGCCGCGCAATCTCTCGTGCTGGCAGCGCTCACTCTAAGCCACCGCATCACCATTGCCGAGGTCATCGCGCTCAGCCTTGCCGGCGGCCTCGTCAATGCCTTTGACATGCCCGCCCGTCAGGCCTTTCTGATCAAGATGGTTGACGACCGCAACGACCTGAGCAACGCCATCGCCCTCAACTCCTCCATGGTCAACGGTGCCCGCCTTATTGGCCCCGCCCTCGCTGGTCTCGTCATCGCTGGCCTTGGCGAGGGCTGGTGCTTTCTCATCGACGGCATCAGCTACTTCGCCGTCATCGCCTCGCTGCTCATGATGCGCATCACGCCCTTTGTCCCCATGGCCGGCCGTGGCAGCATGCTCGCGCAGCTCAGCGAAGGCTGGGTGTACGTCACCGGCTTCCGGCCCATCCGCTCCGTGCTTTTACTCTTCGCCATTACCAGCCTCATGGCCTACCCGTACATGACGCTTTTGCCCGTCTTTGCCGGGCAGATTTTGCATGGCGGACCGCACACGCTCGGCTTTCTCTCCGGTGCCGCCGGCGTTGGCTCGCTTGTCTCTGCCGTCCTGCTCACCCTGCGCAGATCGGTCGTGGGACTCACCCGATCCCTCTGCGCTGCCGCCGCGCTTCTGGGTACAGCACTTGTCCTGTTCGGCCTCTCGCACACGCTTTGGCTCTCGCTGTTGCTCATGCTCTTCGTCGGCTACGGCATGATCCAGGGCCTCTCCGGAAGTAACACCGTCATACAGACGCTGGTGCCGGAGCACATGCGCGCTCGCGTCATGGGCTACTACACCGTGGCCTTCGTCGGCACCGCACCCTTCGGCAGCCTCTTTGCCGGCATGCTCGCGCAACACATCGGCGCTCCGCGGACCGTTATGCTCAGCGGTGCCTGCTGCGTCGCGGCGTCGCTTTGGTTTGCAGCCGAACTGCCCGGCATACGCGCCGTCATGCGCCCCATTTACCAGCGCATGGGCCTGCTTCCCACCCAGGAACTCCCCGCGAAAGAACTCCCAGCGATGGAGCTCACCGACCCGCTCGCTCCATCCGCCGGAACCGCCGTACCCGCTGTCTACACCAACGATCCCAACCTGCAACGCTAGTGCCGCCTTGCCCGGAGATCCGCTCCGCGCGACCCGGCTAGCGCAGGTGCCAAACGAAGCCCACGGATACTCCATGCGGCCTCGAATGCGGCACTCCGCTAAACACACCGTAGCTGTACTCCAGCCGCACATGGCGAGCAGCACTCCTATAAGTCGCCGGCACCTCCACACCCACCGCCAACCGCGTCAGCAGCCCCTCAGACGCCGGCAGTACAGGCTTTCGCGAAAAGCCCTTCCCCAGCAGCACCTCGGCATACCCTTCCACGGACCGCTCTCGTGCCTCATCACCCCACCGGTAGGCAACGCGAGGCCCGGCGCTGATCGCGGTCATCTCGTCCAGGCCCAGCAAGCGAAAATCACCTCCCAGCAAACCTTGCGTCCGCGCCCCCGCCTTCGCGCCCATAGGGAGCTCTCCGCCAAGACCGGCCTCCGACGAAATGGACAGACTGCCGGGTCGGAACTCATTCTGCAATCCAAGCTGTGCGTACGGCAACACCTGCCCACCCGCCCGCGACTCACACACGCACCACGCCAACAGCATCAACCCGGCAAAGCAGATCCTTGTCATGAATCGATGCTCGGCCAGTCCGCGCCCGCACCGCAGGCGATTAGGACACTTTCTACTCTGTCCTAGTCTTTGCGCCTGGCCGCTGTCTCGCGCACCCGCTCACGGAGCTCCTGCAGGCTGCTCTCACTGACGATCCGGTAGACAACAGGCACGCACCCTTGCGACAGCCTTGTCATCGTCGTTACGTCGCACACCACACCCGCGGTCTGCTCCAGTCCGCGCGTCCAGTTCGGCTCCTCCGTGCTCCGCGCCAACAGGCACTCCGCGGAAACGCCGGCGGCCACCAGCATCGTCCTCCCAACCGCCAGGAATCCGGGCCATCCGGAGGCTATACCCACCAGGGCATCCGGGGGCCGCTTCGCCATCCAGTGCGCCAGCGGCGGCGGCACCGCGCTGATCTGCAATCCAACAACCTCGATCGGCGCGGCAACCGCGGACCGCACGCTTTCCAGCTTGCTCGGCAGCACCAGCACCACGGTTCCATCCGCCTGCAGCGAAGCGGCCGTCTCCAGGGGCGCGACTACAACCTCTTCCTCCAAGCCCTCCTGCAGCTCACGGCGCACAATCTTCGCAAGCGCCGCATCGCTCTCCAGCAGCAGCCATCTTGGCCGTGCCTGCGAGGCCGTCCTGCGCATCAGGCACTCCTGCAGCACGGGCAGCGGCACTCCCATCTCTCGCGCCGACGCTACCATCTTCGCCACCAGCATCTCTCCCAGCGTCGCCGCGCTCGCCTCTGCGGGCAGCTCCCGCACATACACACCCGAGCCGTGCCTTCGCTCCACCGTGTCGCGCCCCTGCAGCTCGCGATAGGCAGCACTTACCGTATTTGCATGCAGGCCGCACCGCCTCGCGAGAACACGCGTGCTCGGCAGCCGCGCCCCATGCGGCAGATCGCCGCTCGCCACGCCCAGCATCACCTGCGCGATCAACTGCTCACGCAACGTCACCTCGCCGGAATGGGAAAACCAGAAGCGCATCTGTGCCGTTGCTCCGATGAGAATGCACAGTCGCTCCGGCCGCAACCCCACAATGTGTCTTCTGCTCTCGTTCTGCGCAGAACCCCACCCGTGTAACCTAGCTCCTGTGCAGGTGCAGGCCGCGGGAGTGGCCTGTTAAACGGGAAGCCGGTGCAACTCCGGCGCTGTCCCGCAGCGGTAAGGGGAACGAACAGCATTCGGCGGATGCCCTCAACAGGCAAGCCGCCACGCACTGCCTCTATACCGGGGTGGGAAGCGATGCTCACTAGGCAGCCCTGAGCCCGAATACCGGCCTGCCGCCACCACCACGGAGGAGTCCTCATGGCCTCCCACCGTGGTTGCGCTGGAGAGCACCGGCCTCG
>CAXTSF010000284.1:0-3224 GCA_964246865.1 uncultured Terriglobus sp. | reverse complement strand
TATCCGGCGGAGCCGGCCGTGTCACGCCCACAGGAGCCTTCGCCCGAGAACCAGCTCCTTGCTGCCCGGGTTGGCGATTTCGGAGAACGCCCTTGAGCGCGGATTACCTACTCGCGCGTGCCTTTGCGTTCTTCTCGTCGGAGATCTGTTTGATCAACTCCACCTCGTGCGGCCGGTAGGGTCGTCCATCGGTATAGAACACGTCATGGAACCACACCGTCGGCTCCCGAAGCGTATACGGATTGGTCCAGCTATCCCACGGAAAGAAGGTCTGCGACCTGCCCTGCACCAGGCCCCAGTTGATCGCGCCCACATTGTGCTTCGCTGCAATCGGCAGGCTGTTGTCGAAGGTGGATCCGGCTCCGCGCGCCATGTACTCCGTACATAGGATAGGCCGGTGATAGCGCTCCAGCTGCGCAATGCGCTCCTCAAACTTCTCGGGCCAGCTGTAGTCGTGGAACGTAATGATGTCGCTCTCCGTCAGCTGTGTGCGCTCCGTCCGCGTCCATGTGGACTGCTGGTCCCAATGGTCGTGCTGCCACACACCGCTGGAAAGCGGCTGCACCGGCCCTACCGAACGCGCCCACGTAAAGACCTTCGGCAGCATCGCGTTCATCAGCGCAACTTTGTCTTTCAGGTTGGTCTTGTAATCGCCACCACCGCCGTTATCCGGCTCGTTCCACAGGTCCCACGCCAGAATCCGCTGATCGCTCGCGAACGCACCCACAATGCCCTTCACATACGTCTCAAAGCGGGTCTGCTGCCCGCTCTCGGCCAGCGCACGGCCCGGGCTCTGCACCCATCCGCTGTTGTGTACACCCGGAATGGGCGGGTGTTGCGGTCCCAGCGCCGGTGCCGGATCCCAGCAGCTGTCAAACAGCACCAGCACCGGCTTGATGTGGTGCTTTGCCGCGATGCCCAGAAACTCATCCACACGCTTCGTGAAGCCGGCCTGGTCCTGCTGCCACAGCAGATCGTGCAAAAACACGCGCATCGTGGTCATACCCGCGGCTTCAGCCCAGCCAAACTCTTTGTCGATCTCCTTTGGGTCAAAGGTGTCCGCCTGCCACATCTCGAGCTGATTGATTGCGTCGGCCGGCAGGAAATTACCACCCACTGGATAGCTTTGCTTATCCATGTAGGACTTCGCCTCCGCCTCTGTCCAGCGTCCCCGGGGCGCGTTGGCCGCAAACGCGGTCCAGCAGAAGGAGCAGCTTAGCGCAGCTGCCACATACCAGCGTGCAATCGTTTTCACAAACACCTCAGAGATTGTTCGCGGATCACTTCCCGCGGCCCTCGCAGCATACTATGGCAGGCTCGGCTGCAGCTACGCTTCTCTCAAACGACACTTGAGCCACCCAAAAGTGCCAGGAGCGCCGCGCAAGCATTTCCTTGACACTGCCGCCGGACTTCCGTCTACTACATAGGTATGAATGTGCAGGCACCCAGCTTTCGCGATCTGTGTGTGGAGCACGGCATCGCCGTCACCCACCAGCGCCAGGTGCTCTACGAAACCATGCAGCGCATGGAAGGGCACCCTTCCCCCGAAGAGATCTATGCCGAGGTCAAGCAGCAGATCCCATCGGTTTCCCTTGCCACCGTCTACAAAAACATCCACCTTTTCGTGCAAAGCGGTGTTTTTACCCAGCTTTCCATGCACCACGGCCCCCTTCGGGTTGAGATGAATCGCGAGAGCCATCACCACCTGGTCTGCTCCGTCTGCAAACACGTCACGGACGTTAGCGAGGACGAGCTGGGCCTGCCCAACTTACGCGACCGGCTCGCCAACGGCTTTGCCGTAGAGCGCGTCTCGGTGGATGTGATCGGCGTCTGCCCCAGCTGCCAGGCCCGCGTGCAGTAGGGACGGCTTCGTGAAATCCCTTGGATCTCCCTCGCGAATCACGCCTGAACTGCCTTCAGGCTGTATCTTCCTGCAATCGGGAGCCCGCTCGATGTCATCGCTTCTCCGGCGTTTGCTGGGCCTGTCCGCCATGGCTGTCTGTCTTCTTCTCAGTGGCTGCGATGGTTTCTTTGCCAAAACAACGGCCACGAGCACAGGAACCGGGACGGGCACAGGGACAGGAACCGGCACGGGCACGGGTACGGGTGTCACTCCCACGACACCGCCTGGGATTGATCTCGTCTTCACGGCGAATGTGGGTGCCAACACTGTTACCGGATTTCAAATCTCCGCTACCGGCGCGCTCACTCAAGTGACGGGCTCACCCATCAGCTATACCAATGCCCAGCCCTCCACCCTGACCGTCTCCCGCGACAACAAATATCTCTGGGTCGGCACGCAATCGGTCATCTTCGGCTTCAATATCAGCAGCACCGGTGCCCTCACCGCTATCGCTTCCGGCGCACCCCTGCAGAACGCCCGCTGCACGGACATGCAGACCTCGCCCGACGGCAAGTGGCTGATGGTACTCGACGGGTCCGGGAACAGCATCGATCTCTTCGCCATCAACACCGACGGTACCCTTTCGCCCAATGCCGGCGAACCCTTCGCGCTTCCCGGCATCGTCTCGCCGCACCAGCTCCGTCTTTCGCCGGATGGCACTCTCGCCGTCGCCGCCATGGGCACGGCAGGCGAAGCCCTGTTCGGCTTCGACACCAAGACCGGCATCTTTACCCAGCTCGGCGCTGCGGCCCCGCCCGGCACGAGCAGCGACAACGGCATCGCCTTTGACCCTGCCGGCACGCACCTCTACATCGCGCGCTCCGGCACCAACGCCGGCCTTGTCAGCAACAGCATTACCGTCAGCGGCAATATCGCTACGCTCACGCCCACCTCCGCCACCGCCTATGCCGCCGGCAATCAGCCCTACGCCGTTATCCTCGACGCGGCCGGTAAGAACGTTTACGTCGCGAGCCGCAGCGATAACAACATCGTCGGCTACAGTATCGGTGCCACAGGAGCGCTCACCCCGCTCTCCGGCTCACCGTTCAGCTCAGGCGTAGCCGTACAAGCCCTCGGCACGGACAATTCCGGCAACTACCTTTTTGCCGCCGCCTATAACGGCACGCCCGACCTCACTGTCTACGGCTATGACAAGACCGTTGCCGGCAAGCTCACCGCCATCACCACGGCGGCTACCGGCCAGAACGCAGCCGTCATCGCCCTCTCGCACTAGCTGCGCTCGTATGTGGCAGCCTGCCGCGGAACCCTAAACAACACGATCTGCGAAGTACGCGACCTGCGATACTACACAGGCCCGCCA
>CAXTSF010000283.1:1717-3225 GCA_964246865.1 uncultured Terriglobus sp. | reverse complement strand
CGTTGAGCCAGTGCTTGATCTTGTTGCGGGCGCGGGAGGACTTGGTGAAGGAGAGCCAGTCGCGCGAGGGGGTGTGGCCGGCCTGGGTGGTGATCTCGACGATGTCGCCGTTGCGGAGACGATGGCGGAGGGGGACGATGCGGCCGTTGACCTTGGCACCGACGGTGGTGTGGCCAACCTCGGTGTGGATGGTGTAGGCGAAGTCGATGGGGCTCGAGTCCTTGGGGAGGACGACGACCTTGCCCTTGGGCGTGAAGGTGTAGACCTCTTCCGGGTACAGGTCGATCTTGAGGGTCGACATGAACTCGTTGGGGTCGGTCATCTCGCGCTGCCACTCCATGAGCTGGCGGACCCAGGCGAGGCGCTGCTCGTCCTTGGCGGAGACGGATTCGTTGGCCTTGTACTTCCAGTGGGCGGCGATGCCGTCTTCGGCGATGCGGTGCATCTCCTCGGTGCGGATCTGGACCTCGAACTGGTTCCCGCCGGGCGCGACGAGGGTGGTGTGGAGGGACTGGTAGAGGTTGGGCCGCGGCATGGCGATAAAGTCCTTGATGCGGCCGGGGACGGGGCGCCAGATGGAGTGGAGCAGGCCGAGGATGGCATAGCAGTCCTGGACGGTGCCGGTGATGACGCGGACCGCGAAGAGGTCATAGACCTGGTCCACGGGGATCTGCTGGGCGGCGAGTTTCTGCTGGATGGAGTAGAGGCGCTTGATGCGGAACTCGACGCGGCCGGGGAGGGCGTGGCGGGTGAGCTCGGCCCCGAGCTGCTGGACGATAGTTTCGAGGAACTGCTCGCCCGGTCCGCGGAGGCGGTCGACCTCGGTGGAGACCTGCTCGTAGCGGAGGGGATCCACGTAGCGGAAGGCGAGATCCTCAAACTCGCCGCGGAGCTTGCCCATGCCGAGCCGGTGAGCAAGCGGGGCGTAGATGTCGAGGGTTTCGCGGGCGATCTTGGCCTGCTTCTCGGGCTTGAGGTGCTCGAGGGTGCGCATGTTGTGCAGGCGGTCGGCCATTTTGATGAGGACGACGCGAATGTCCGTCACCATGGCGAGGAGCATTTTGCGGATGTTCTCGGCCTGGTGGTCCTCCTTGTTCGCGAACTTGATGCGGTCGAGCTTGGTAACGCCCTCGACGATGTGGGCGACCTGCTCGCCGAAGCGGCGGGCGATCTCCGGTGAAGTAACGGGGGTGTCTTCGACGGCGTCGTGGAGGAGGCCGGCGGCGATGGCGGTGGAGTCCATCTTCATCTCGGCGAGCACCTGGCCGACTTCGAGAGGGTGGATGATGTAGGGCTCGCCGGAGGCGCGGTTCTGGCCGGTGTGCTGCTGCATGCAGAACTGCCAGGCGGCGCGGATGATGTCGAGGTCGTCGGCGGGACGGAAGTGGTGCACGGTGGCGAGGAGGCGCTCGAAGTCGGCGTCGATCTTGCGGGTGAGATCGGCGGGGAAGTTGGGGAGGTAGCCGGCCGAGTGGGCGTTGCCGGTTGCCGGCTGCTGCTCATTGGAA
>CAXTSF010000283.1:0-1707 GCA_964246865.1 uncultured Terriglobus sp. | reverse complement strand
GAGGGTGCCGGTGGGCTCGGGCAGGACGGGCGACGAAAGCTCTTCCCCATCCGGCTCCGCAGAAGGGGCGAGAGGGCGCCGGACGGAGTTGGCGGGCTCGAGGCTGGCGGATGCAGGCGCCTCTGCCTCCAGGTGGCGGCCGGAGTCAGAGTCGGGCGGTGCTGGGGCAGCGCCTCGAGGCGCCGCGGAGACCTCGGTTGAGGTCCGTAATCCTGTACCCATAGTTCATTCTAGACCGGGCAGTTTGATGAGAGTGGAGCCGGGGCCCAGCTGAGGGGGTGGCTTGCGCCGGTCGAGGTGTACCCGTGCACGGCCGGAGGTTGGCAGGTTACGGCGTGGCTATTCCGCACGGACGCGAAGTGGGGGCGGCATCCTAAACGATGTACGCCACTGCTGCGGCGCCTGTGTGCGCAGCCTGCGCTCCCTTCCCGTACGCCCCAACCGCAAAGATGAGGTTGTCCCCATGTTCATGCGCACTGAGAAATTATTGATTCCCTTGCAGAAGCCCGCCAACCCTGACCCGAACGGTGCCGCCGCTGTCCAGGAATTGCTGGGCGGCAAGTTTGGCGAGATGTCGACGCTGAACAACTACCTGCACCAATCCTTTGGCTTCAAGGAAAAGAAGAAGCTGAAGCCGTTTTATGACCTGATTGCTTCGATCACGGCGGAGGAGATCGGCCACGTGGAGCTGGTGTCGACGGCGATCAACCTGATGCTGGAAGGCAGCGTACCCGAGGGCGACCCGGTGAGCGCACCGCTGAAGGATGCCACGAATCTGCGCAACACACATCACACGATTGTGGGCGGCGGCGGGCATCAGGTGATGGACTCGATGGGCCACTACTGGACGGGTGCGAATGTGTTCTCAAGCGGCAATCTCGTGGCGGACCTCCTGCACAACTTCTTCCTGGAGACAGGTGCCCGCATGCACAAGCATCGCTGCTACCAGATGACGGAGAACCAGGCGGGGCGCGACATGATCGGTTACCTGATGGTCCGGGGCGGCGTGCATCAGGCGGCGTATGCGCTGGCGCTGCGCAAGATCACGGGCGTGGAGGTGACGAAGATGCTGCCGACACCAAACATCGACGACGCGAAGATCCCCGAAGCGCGGAAGTGGCAGGAGATGGGCATCCATCGCAAGCTGTACACCTTCTCGCCGGACGATTACGGGGACGTGAAGGGCATCTGGTCCGGCCCGGCGGACTGGGCAGATGGCGAAGAGCTCGAGGTGGTGAAGGGTGTGCCTGAGTATGCCGCGGACGGTCCGGTGATCGGGGAGAGCCGGTCGCTGTTCTCGCCGGATTATGCGCCGGAAGAGATCTATGAGATTGCGGCGCAGCTCATGGCGAAGGGCGGTGTTTCGCCGCTGCAGCCGGGCGACGGCAAGCACTCACGGTACCAGGGCAGCACGCCGGGTAGTCCGGGCGCGTCGGCTCAGGGATCGAGGGCAGCCGGAGGCACAGGCGGAGCACAGCCCGTGAGCAATATGCCATCACACACGGAGTTCCCGCCGAAGAAGTAGTGGATGGGTTTGAGATGGAGGGCACCGGAGCAGCTTCGGTGCCCTCTTTTGATTTGGAGCCGGCTCAGTTTCATGGGCCGGATCAGGTTGTGAGCCGGATTGAGGGTGTGAAGCGCGGCGGTGTGAGCGCTTGCGATCAGCGAAGCAGGCCTGGTGACGGTGGCACGCCGGTATGGGCCCAG
>CAXTSF010000282.1:0-3247 GCA_964246865.1 uncultured Terriglobus sp. | reverse complement strand
AATGGACGGCGCGCTCCACCGCTGCCGCCCTCGCGCGGCGTGTATGGCCGCCGGTCTGCGCCACCGCCGCTGCTCCGTGGAGCGTAGGGACGATCCTCGCGTGGGGCGAAGGAGCCGCGCTCCCCTTCCGCGCGGCCGGGCCTTTCGGAGTCCCGCTTCACAAACGGACGGCGCTCTACCCCCGTGCCGCCCTCGCGGGCAGCAAATGGCCGGTCTCCTGCTGGCCGGGATCCGGCGAAACGGTCTGGACGACCTCCGCCCTCCCGTCTTGGTGGATAAGAACCGCGGCCCGGGGATGGACGCCCTGGTTCCTCGCTGCCCGGCGCGCGTGGCGAAGAGGGGCGGCGATCCCCAAAGGGTTTGCGATAGCCTTGCCGGTCCGCGGAACCCTCGCGGGAGGGCCGCCCATACGCCGGACGGGAGCCGCTGTTCGCCGACCCAAACGAGGGCCGAGGCGGACGGCTGCCCCCGTCCTGCGCGGGGCCGCGATCCTGCTGTGCTCCTTCTCGTGGTGCGGCGCGGCCTGTGGACCGCTCTTCGTCCCAGGGACGGGCAAACTGATTGCGCTCACCATCCGCGGATCCGAAACCCTGCACCGAGAAGCCTTCCGCCGATGGTGAGGAGCCTTCAGCCGATCGTGAAAAAGGCCGGCGCTCGCGATCGCCCGCGGGTCGCGCGGAAGCGTCCCGTGCTCCCGCAGGCCGGCGCACGGGGTAAGCACTCCGGCGCTCCGGCGCTCCGGTGCGGCCACGCTCGGGACGGCTACTGCGTTCCGGACGGCTGCCACGCTCCGGGCGAGGTCCGCGCGCGGCACGTTCGGCACTGGCGGCCCTGCGGTCGTCCACCTCATAGCGGGAGCGTGCCTGCACCGCCGGCAGATCCACAGCCTCTTCGGGAGCAAACTCCGGCAGTTCGCCGGAGATGTGCAGCAACGTCCTGCCCTCGATCACAAGGGAGTCGAGCTGCTTGGTAGCGGAAAGGCCGTGGACCACCTCCCGCACGCGCGAGCGGGCCACCAACGGCGAGAGAAAGATCTCCATCTCCTCCGTGGTCGCGGCGATCACCTGCGAGAGGTAGAGCGAGAGCAGCGCGCTCAGGGCGGTGGGCTGGCCGGCATTGGCACCGGCCTTGATGTGCCGCAGATAGCGGCCGGTCATGGTCTCCCACTTTGCGGGCCTGCCCTCCGCGTCGGGCACCGGCAGCACGCGCTGGATCGCCCAAAGCTCGCTGAGCGCACGCAGCACGGCGGAGTCCACGATGCCCTGCCCCAGCTCGCTGGCAAGCTCATGCGGCGCCAGGGCACCCTTCTCCTTCAGAAGCGCATACACCTTTACCGCCAACGGCGAAACCCGCATGGATCCTGTCTGCGCCGGCTCCTGCTTCCAGAGCTTGTCGCCGCGCAGCGTGTACACAAAGGAGAACGCCTGCGCCGAGCAGATGTAATCGGGTTCGCCCGTGGTGGAGCCGAGCAGGTTCAGCGGCACCGCAGACCCATCCTCCACCAGACGCGCCAGCGCGTGCCGAACAGTATCGCGCTCCTCGGAGGAGAAGCCGTTCACCGGAGCGGGCGCAGCTACCTTCGCCTGGGCTTCGGTGGTCTCCGGCTCGCTTGCCACAGGATTGGCGTCACCGTTTTCCTCTGCGTCTGCGGCCTGCAGATCGTTCGGCAGCGGATCGCCACCGGCACGAATGCGATCTTCCTCGGCGATCTCGTCGCCCTCATCCTCGGCCATCTCATCGTCATCGGAGAGCATGATCTCCGGATCGCTGGCGGGATCGGCCACCTCGCTCCTGGATGCCTCTGGTGCCAGCACATCCTCATCCGGCTCCAGGTCGTCGACCTCCGCGGCGAACGACTCGTCCTCGCTGCCGTCCGGCGCGGCAGCATTGCTCTGCCGCGCGGCGGGTGGAATCCAGCCGTACTCCGGCCGGCCCAGGATCGCCTCCGCAAAGCTCCCCGCGGGTGTAGCGAACTGCGGATGCGGATAGTAGGGCACAAGGCCTGCGCTCTCCAGCCATGCGCGCTGCGTGTCGATTGTGCGGAGCGCGGTGCCGTCCTGGTGGAAGCGCGAACGGCGCGCCTCCTCCATCTGTCGCGGTGTGGGTGTGATGGGGCTTGCCATGTCTTGCCTGCTTTCAAAAGCGCTGCAGAGCGGCTCGTGGAGACCACCCACGGCTGTCTGCGTGTTTGTTGGATGTACGGTGCGCCTTCGGAGTGCCTTCTCCGCGAAGACTTTGGCTGGTCGGGTGAACGGTTCGAGTGGTCCTGCAAACGGTACGGGTAGCTCTAGATGCGCTGAAAGGCGCGCTGAATCTCCTTATGAGAATACCGCAGAGCGATGGGACGGCCATGCGGGCAGGCCATCGGATTCTCCGTCCTGCCCAGCTCGTCCAGCAGCCACTGCATCTTGCTGGTCTCAAGCGGCATGTTGATCTTTACCGCGGCATGGCAGGCAATGGAGGCGGCGATGCGCCGGCGGCGTGTCTCCAGGTTGTCGGCCTGGGCCGCGTCGTCCTCGATCTGCAGCAGCTCGGCAAGCGCAAGTTCGAGCGCCATGCCCTCCAGGCCGGCTGGTGCTGCCTTTACCGCAAGCGTGCGCGGGCCAAAGGGCTCAGCCTCAAAGCCGTTCCGCGCAAGCTCAGCAGCCATGGAGGCGAAGCGGGCCATCTGCGCGGGCAGGAGATCGATCAGCAGCGGCATCAGCAGCCGTTGCCGCTGCACGCGCTCCGTGGTGCGCTCGCGCATGACCTTCTCGAACAGGATGCGCTCATGTGCCACATGCTGGTCGATGATCCAGAGGCCCTCCTCGTTAACGGCGAGGATGAAGGAGTTTTGAATCTGCCCGAGCGGCCGCAGGGAGGCGAGACCATTCAGATTCGCGGTGTCCTCGATGCGCTCCGCCTCCGGCACCGGGCTGAGAGAGCCGGGTGGCAGGTGTGTGGCGGCATGGGCGCCCGTCTGCCCGGCCACTTCGCCCATAGGATGAAAGGGCGCGCCATTCCCCATCCCCGCTTGCCTGTTTCCTTCATCGCCGGCGAGGCCAAAGGCGATGCCGCCGTCGGAGAAGGCCAGGCGCGACGGCACGGGCGGCGGACGGCGCTCCGTGAGGCCGAAGCGGTCAATGTCGTCGTACCGCACGGGATCACTCACGCGGGCAAGCTCCCGTGCGGCGGCCAGCCGCTCCTCCTCGTCCATGGCCTCCTGCACCTGGTGGTCGCTCCAGGGGCCGTCGCTGCCCGGTCCGGG
>CAXTSF010000281.1:0-3266 GCA_964246865.1 uncultured Terriglobus sp. | reverse complement strand
CTTTACAAGTTCCACGTGGAGGTTCCCGCCGGCGTCACAAAGAGCCACGCCCATCTCGACTGCATCGCCACCTCACGCATTACCCAAAACATGGCCGTGCTCGAGTGGGAAAAGCTCCTTCTCTACCCTGCCGACATACCTGTCCGCAAACTCCGCATCCAGCCCACCGTCATCGTTCCGGAAGGCTGGGGTATCGGCACCGCACTCACGCCCACCGATCCCGCCTACGCCGCCGAGCCCGCCAGGGGCGGCACCGTCGCCTTCGCCGAAACCACCGTCGAACAGCTCCAGGACTCGCCCGTCATCTCCGGACGCTACTTCCATGAGTTCGCCCTTGCCCCGGAGATCACCCCGAAGCACTTCATCGACGTCGTCGCCGACCAGCCAGCCGACGCGCAGCTCCGGCCGGCTGTGCTCGCCGAGATTGCCCAGCTCGTCCGTGAAACCGGGCCCGCCTACAGCTCCCGCCACTACCGCGCTTACCACTTCCTCCTCACCCTCTCCGATGTCGCCGGTGGCGAGGGCCTTGAGCATGGCCAATCCTCCGACAACGGCATTCCCGAGAAAGGTTTTGCCGACGACAATCATCAACTCGCCGAAGCTGACCTCCTCGCGCACGAGTTCACCCACTCCTGGAATGGCAAATACCGCCGTCCCGCGCGCCTCTACCAGGACGATTTCTACAAGCCCGAGCAGGGCGATCTCCTCTGGGTCTACGAGGGTATGACGCAGTACATGGGCAACGTTCTCGCCGCACGCAGCGGCCTCAAGTCACAGGCGCAGTACCGCGACATGCTCGCGCTCTCCGCCGCCGATCTCGAATACAAGGCCGGCCGCAACTGGCGCTCCACCGAGGACACCGCCATCGCGGCCAGCATCCTCCGCGGCGGCAATCCCGCCTGGTCCAACTGGAAGCGCGGCCAGGACTACTACCAGGAGGGCGAGCTGCTCTGGCTCGACGTCGACACCACCATCCGCCAACTCACCGGCAATGCCAAATCCATCGCCGACTTTCACAAACTCTTCCTCGGCAAGGGTGGCAACACCGGACCGGAGATCGTCCCCTACGAGATCGCGGACATCGTGCGCGACCTGAACCAGGTCGTGAAGAACGACTGGGCCGCCTTCCTCCATGACCGCGTCGTCAATGTGAACCCCAAGGTCAACCTCAGCGGCATCGAGCGCGGCGGCTACCGGCTTGTCTATACGGACAAGCCCACCGCCTCGCAAACCACCCTCGCCGGTGATAATCAGCGCCGCACGGATTACTTCTCCACCTGGTTCTCCCTCGGCCTCCGCATCTCGCATGAGGGCGTCATCAGCGACGTCCGGTGGAACGGCCCCGCCGACAAGGCACGCCTCGCTCCCGGCTACCGCATCCTCGCCATCAACGGCCTGGCCTTCTCCCCCGACACGCTCAAGCTCGCCGTCCACGATTCCAAAACAGTCACCACGCCGATCCATCTCATCGCGCAGGCCGAGAGCACCGTCTCCACCTTCGACATCGACTACCACGACGGCGAACGCTATCCGAGCCTCCAACGCATCGAAGGCACTCCCGCCCTCCTCGACACCATCACCACACCGCTTGTTCCCCCACCCGCCGCAGCCGCAAAGTAGCGCCTGCGCTCAAATCTTCACAGACACCCCTTCGGCTATGGAGTCGTTGCGAAAATACGACTCGCGCTGAGGCATCGACCCTTCCCCTCGTTGGGCGAGGTCTTAGGGCTGGCCGCAGGCGCACCAGCAAGCAACAGGCTCGCGCGTAACCTAAGTGCTTAAGCAGCCGCTTGAGGATGCCGCAGGAAGTGCGGGACTGGAGCTCCGAGGAGATACCAGGCAGCCAAACCCGAGTCGCAGATAGCACAGCCAAACGACGATAGCGGGATAAACGGGAGGATGGGCGCTCCGTACAGGTGATGCAATCCATCCCACACCGTGTGAAGGATCCACCCCACACCGACATACCGGCCGTCATCCGACCCGCGATACGCGAGAAAGAACATCGGAAAGCAAAAGAGCACCTCCCAGATCCCAAAGCCCGCTCCAAAGTAGACACCGCCTGCGCCGGCAATGATCAGCGCACTCAGCCTGAGTCGAGCTCGCCCGCTCAGGAGCGACATGATTCCTATGTAAACAGCACTCACGACGAGCGGCGAAATCACTGCGGCCACCCCGATCGGTGGGCGTGGGACGATCATCGAACGCCTCCGCCGAATCTCGTGAGCGCAGTGACAGAAGATGCCGCAATGATGGTGTGGAACAGTGCCAGGGTCATCTGCGCGGCCGGTGTGACGCCCGCAAACCGATGGGACTTCGTGAAACTTAGCCGGAGCGGAAGCGCAAACGACAGTGCGAGAAACGTGATAGCGATGAAAAAGAAGACGCGATCTGGATGTGCAGCGGATGCCCTCACGACTGCATACACGGCAGACGCGCCCAGGAAGCCCCCCGCGACTCCCGACAGAAGAGGCAGTGACGTAAATGGAGGAAAGCCACTTGGCACTCCCGTCAGCTTGATTGCCACTGCCGAGAGAGCCCACAGCACCATAAACGTCGTTGCTGCCGTTAACGTGACGAGAAGAACTGTTTTCATTGGCCCCTCCGCGTGCGGCTCACCGCGCGTCCCTCTACGAGCCGTGGAAGAGCCCGCTCCAGCAAAGCCTCGAACGCCGTGCCTGCGCGGGCATCAGCATTTTGGTCTCGAACAAAACGGAGCGAAGCGTGGTGACTCAGGTAAATCCCGCATAGCTCCCATACAAACTGCTCTGCATCGAGATCGCTTCGCAGATGACCGAGCCTGACTGCATCGCGCGCCAGCTGAAGAAGCAGCTCACGCCAGTACGTCTCCATCTGCAGCAGACGTTCCCGTACCGGACCGGCACTGTCGTCAAGTTCGAACATGCCCGCAGCGACTGCGCATCCTCCCTCCAGTCCGGCGTGCCGGGTCCAGCCAAGCCATCGCTCGACCAGCGCACGAAGCCTAGGCAGGCCCTCCTCAGCAGCGAAGGCCGGACCAACTACATGGTCAGAGGCAATTTTGCCTGTGTGTTCCAGCAGTTCAATTTGTAGCTCGTCTTTCGAGCGGAAATGCGCAAACAGACCGCTCTTCGATATGCCGGATCGATCCGCCAATGTGCCGAGGGTGATACCGCCCAACCCGGAAAGACTCAGGAGATTCGATCCCGAGTCAAGAATTCGCTCTTTCCCATGTGACGATCTCGCCATAAGGGGATCATATAGCACGACCGGTCGTTCCATAGACC
>CAXTSF010000280.1:0-3272 GCA_964246865.1 uncultured Terriglobus sp. | reverse complement strand
GTCTCCCCGCCGCACCGGCAGCGCTGCGGGTTGACGCAGCAGCGGAAGCCTGGTGCGGCCGCCTGCTTCCTTCGGACGATCCCCGTCCCACCGTGCTGCTGGCGCCCTCGGCCGGGTGGGGAGCGAAGCAGTGGCCGGCGGAACGTTACGGTGCGCTGGCACAGAGGCTCTCCTTAGAACACTGCCGTGTTCTCGTGAACGCCGCCAGCCCCTCCGATGCACTCGCGGTCTCCGTGAGAGCGCACTCACAGCACACGGCAGAGATCGTCATCTGTTCTCTGGCGCAGCTCACCTCCGTACTGCGGCGATGTGCACTCGTCATCGCCGGCGACACCGGCCCGCTTCATCTTGCGGCGGCGCTGAGCAGGCCCGTTATCGCACTCTTCGGCCCCACGGATCCATGCCGCACCGGGCCATACCGCACACCCTCGCGTATGCTTCGGCACCCGGACAGCGCGACCGACCACCGTCGCCACGCCGCGATCGAATCGGGCCTCGGCAGGATCACGACAGAGGAGGTGCTCGATGCCGCTCTCGATCTGCTCCGCAGATCCAGCGGGGAACTCGGCCATAATCAACAGTGATGGTCCAGTCAGAGAACAGCGTCGAACAAACAGGGTGGCAACGGACAGCCCGGCGGATTCGTGTTCCTTCCGGCTTCGTATTTGCGCTCCTCTTCGTCCTGCTCGCCAGGCCCAGCCCCGCCTCCATGGCCCTGAGCCTCCTTCTGGTCGGGCCTGGCCTGCTGCTCCGCGGCTACGCCTCCGGCTATGTGAAGAAGAACACTGAGCTCGCAACTTCAGGACCCTATGCGTATACCCGCAACCCGCTCTACCTTGGCTCCGTGCTTGCTGCCTTTGGCTTTCTTCTCGCCGCACGCCGGTGGGAGTTGGCCGTCCTCCTTACAGGTCTTCTCTTCCTCATCTATCTTCCGGTCATCCTTGGGGAGGAGCGGTTTCTTCGTGCGCACTTCAGCAACTTCGACAGCTACGCTGCGAAGGTTCCTCGTCTGCTTCCTCGCCTGACTCCGGCCCCAACACAGGCGAGCTCCCCTTCTCCGGCGGGGCATGCCGGCTTCTCGCGTGAACTGTACCGGCAACACCGCGAGTACAATGCATCTGTGGGCGCAGTGCTGCTGTACCTGGTGCTGCTCGGGGAGCTTTGGATGCGCAGCCACCACAGCGCGCTGTGACCATCGCACCCCCACTGCAGACCAGAGCCGAGGAACATCGCAACCGTTGACCAAGTTCGAAACAGCCCTCCTCGTGCTCGCCCTGCTGCCCGCCACGGCGCTCTCCCAGAAGGAAGGCGTTCCTCCCGGCCAGGCTCCACCGGTATTGCCACCCGCCCCCGGCTACAGCTTTCCTCAGCATCAGGTGCTGACCTACACCGTCGATTGGCGGGTCTTCACTGCAGGGCGCGCTGTCTTCCAGACTGACCTGCAGAACGGCGCCGTTAAGGTACAGGCGAGCGCCGACACCATCGGTGCCACCAACATGATCTACCAGGTGATCGACCGCTTTCAGTCGTCCTTCAGCGCCGTCAGTGGATGTTCCTCCGGCTTCAGCAAACAAACGCAGGAGGGCCGCCGCAAGATCTCGAGCGATCTCGTCTTCACGCCGGGCCTTGCCGCGGCACCTTCCGTTCCAGGCACGCCCGCGTTGGGCAAACAGACGCTCACGGAACGCAACCTCATCCGGGGAACACAGAAGACGCAGGAAGGTCAGATTCCCGCATGCGCGGTCGATTCCCTTTCCGCGATCTTCTACATCGGGTCACAGCGGCTGCAGCAGGGCCAGGACATCCGCCTGCCTCTGGCGGATGCGATGCGTACGGTAGCCGTCACCGTCAGGGTTGAGGGCCATGAGGATGTAAAGGTGCCCGCAGGTGTCTTCGGGGCCATCCGAGTGCAGCCGACAGCGGATGCGGGTGTGGTGAAAAACCGCGGCAGCATCACCATCTGGTACTCGGACGATGCTCGCCACCTGCCAGTTCAGATCCGCGCCAAACTATTTTGGGGAACCATCACCTTCCGCCTGTTGAGCACCGAGGGCCGGTAGGCGCTCGCTGCCCGCCCTGATGCGCTAGTCGCGGAAGCCGGCGGATACGGCGATCTTGTGGCGGCCCTTCGCGCGGCGGCGGTTTAGTACATTCTGGCCGGCCTTCGTCTTCATGCGTGTCAGAAACCCGTGCGTCTTTGCACGACGGCGGCGGTTCGGCTGAAAGGTGCGCTTTGGCATAGGACTTTTCTCCTGATCTCAGAATCTTCTCTGCTGAGAGGGGTAAGTGGATGTCCCCAGAAACCGGCACCGTGGAGGCGCTGCGGTTAACCCTGGACAATCCCTCCATTCTAGCGCATCCCTCGCAGCAGACCGCCACGGACCTCTACACGCATCGCCTTCCTGCAGAGCCGCAACCTTCAGCTACCGGCTGGATCAGTCCCGGCAACACATGCACCCAGCCCACGAACCCTGCGGTCAACAGCCGCAGAGCGAGGCGAGGCTGCAACTGCAAAGTCTTTGCCGATGCTCTGAGCTCGCGGCACGGCTCACTTTGCTTCAGCAGCTCCTCCGTGCCGTGGCGTCAAAGGATCGAGCTGCAATGCCATGCCGAATTCATAGTGGCCGCGGCTCCCTCAAGCCGCGGCGCGTGAAAGAGGCGCGATGATCATCGTTACATCTTCCGGCCCTGTCTTCGCGCATTTTGGGTTGCCTTGTTTGCAGCGCGGAATGCTCGAAAAACGCCTGCTTTCACCAGACCTTGTGCAAGAAAATTATTCGGATTGACGCCTTCCTAAACAGCCTTCACGTCGTGCTACGATCAAGCTCGTTCTCAACGTTCTCCTCTGCTCGTTCTGGATACGGCCGGCGAAAACGTGACGCTGCGACACTCCTCCGATCGGCCCTGCTATGGCTTTGCCGACGGTCTTCAAGTTAGCCAGGCAGACTTTCCTGACGCGACCACATTTCGCGGCACGTGAGTAGGCTTGTCTTATTTTTCGTTCCCGGTTGTGGGGACCTGCTCGCGACAGCACCCGGCACGACGCTGGCTGTAAAGGAAACTCTGATGTCCTTCGCTCCGACGGCAACGACCGTCCTCAATCCATGGGTTCGCATCCTCGGTGCCCTTGAGATGAAGATCAACCGGCAGTCGTACTACACCTGGCTGAAGCCAACGCGCTTCTCCCATGTGAATGGGCGAAACCTTTACGTCCGCATACCATCCGCTCAGTTCCAGCACATCGGCGATCGTTACGCCGACCTCATCCAGGA
>CAXTSF010000279.1:2838-3340 GCA_964246865.1 uncultured Terriglobus sp. | reverse complement strand
GTTGCCCATGGCCTCGGCCATCAGGACAGGCTCACGCGCTTCGGCGATGGCGGTATTCATAAGGACGGCATCGAAGCCCATCTCCATGGCGACGGCGGCATCGCTGGCGGTGCCCACGCCCGCGTCCACGATGAGGGGCACCGACGTAATGCGTTCCCGAAGGATGCGCAGGTTCGCTAGGTTTTGCAGACCCAGCCCGGAGCCGATGGGTGCGCCGAGAGGCATGACGGCGGCAGCACCGGCATCGATGAGGCGATGGGCAAAGACGATGTCGTCCGAGGTATACGGCAGGACAGTGAAGCCTTCCTTGACGAGGACCTCGGTGGCGTGAAGGGTGCCGGCGACGTCGGGGTAGAGGGTCTCCCGGTCGCCGATGACCTCGATCTTGACCCAGGAGGAGAGGCCGACCTCGCGGGCCAGGCGGGCGGCGCGGATGGCCTCCTCGCCGGTGTAGCAGCCGGCCGTGTTGGGGAGCAGAAAAAGGCGTTGCGGGTCGAGGAAG
>CAXTSF010000279.1:0-2821 GCA_964246865.1 uncultured Terriglobus sp. | reverse complement strand
TCCTTGGACCGGTCGAGGTTGACGCGGCGGACGGCGACGGTGACCATCTCGGCACCGGAGGCCTCGACGGCGGCACGGGTTTCCGCCCCATCCTTGTACTTGCCGGTGCCAACGATGATGCGGGACTGAAAGGCTTTGCCTGCGATGACAAGGGGTTCCATGAGGTTAGTTTACGGCGCCTGGTAGGGAACAGGGTGAGGCGTGGATGTGCAATTCGACTCGAGCGGCAATCGCCTGAGGAGCTTCATTACTTTCGCAAGTTCGCGAAGTGTGCGCGCGAAGCACGCGAGAGAAGGAATCGCATGCAAAAGCAACGGCCCGCGCCTGGAAAGGCTACGGGCCGTGAGCTTCGGTGAGCTGTTGAGATTGACCTGAGGCGTCCACTCGTTTGGAGGGCCTCGGCGGAGTTTTTGCTGATGATCGTGCTTCGGCAAGAAACTGCCAGGTCTAGAGCGGACGCTCTAAGCCTCAGTCACCTCACGTGCTTCGATACAACTATTACAGTCAGATTTCATAGGCTGGATCATCCTCCTTTCCCGTGTAAGAGAAAGATAGCGCGAAGTGAGGCGCGGCTGCAAGGAGCGGAGCGGCGGCATGTTTTGCATCGTAAACAAGGGGCGGCTCTCCATTTCAGTGGCGCGAATAGACTCTCCTTTGCTGTTGTACGCAGCTTGTGGCCGACACCGGAACATGAGGGAGACGCACCGTATACTTCGGCTGTGCCGGTCCTCTTTGTGGTGATGGTGTTTGCCGGGCTGGTGGGTCTGATTCTCGGCAGTTTTATGAATGTGCTGATCGTGCGTCTGCCAGGAAATGAGTCCGTGGTGATGCCGCGGTCGCACTGCCGGGGATGCAAGCACCCGATTCGCTGGTATGACAATGTGCCGGTGCTGAGCTTCTTTCTGCTGGGAGGGCGGTGCCGGCATTGCGGTGAGCGGATTTCGCCGGTGTACCCGGCCGTTGAGGCGGCTTCAGCGCTGTGGTTTATGGCGAGCCTGTACGGGCCTGCCCGGGAGCTGGGCGCAAGACTGGATGGGGGCGATCTGCCGGATGCGCTCTGGCTCGGATTTGTGCAGCATCTCGGGATTGCGGTGTTGGGATGGCTGCTGATCGGCCTGGCGGTGACGGACTGGCAGACAGGTCTCCTGCCGGATGAGCTGACGCTGGGCGGCGCCTTTGTGGGGCTGCTGTTCGCGGCAACCGAGTCCTTCTTTGTGCCGCCTGTGCGCTACAAAACGTTCTTCACGCCGGAGGAGGTGTTTATCTTTCAGCGGGTAGGCGCGACGGCGGCGGCGTTTCTGCTGCTTTACCTGCTGGGGCGGGTGTACCACCTGCTCCGGAAGCGGCCCGGGATAGGCCGTGGCGACGTCAAGATGCTGGCGATGCTGGCGGCGTTTCTGGGATTTGCGCAAGCGATCCTGGCGCTGTTCGCCGGGGTACTGCTGGCTTCTGTGTATGCGGTGCGCCTCCTGCTGCAGCGGCGGGCGACGGCGACGACGGCGCTTCCGTTCGGGACGTTTCTGGCAGCAGGTGGATTGTTCGCAGCGCTGGCAGGCCCGGAGCTGCTCGATTGGTACCTGGGGCTGTTCCGGTAACGACAGCGAATCAGCAGGTCAGCGAGCCAGCCTGTCCTTGGTAGCCGGTCAGCGGCCAGCGGGTCGGGCTGTGGCAGAACACACGCCCGAATATTCCTTCCCTGCTGTGCGATAGGCGTACTCGCGTGTGGCCGGCGCAATGGATGAGTTGACTTGGTTTCGTCGCAGCCTAGAATCGGAAATGGGGTCACATGAACGCAGGGCATGCATATGTGTGGAATTACCTGGGCCTGGCACTGCAGCTGCTGGTCGGGATCGGGCTCGCGGGCGGCATGGTCGCGGGATCGTTCTTCATCGGCAAACACAAACGCAGCCGGGTGAAGTCAGGCGCGTACGAGTGCGGTATGGAGCCGATCGGGGATGCACGCGGACGCCTAAGCGTAAAGTTTTACATGGTCGCCATGCTCTTCATTTTGTTCGACGTAGAAGCGGTGTTCATGTTGCCGTGGGCGGTGATCTTCCGGCAGCTGCCGCACATCACGGGACAGCGATTCTTTGGCTTCTGGGAGATGTTTGTGTACCTGGGGTTTGTAGCCGTCGGACTCTTCTATGTGTGGAAGAAAGGCGTGCTGGACTGGACGAACGACAAGGCGGACCTGTAGGGATCGAAGGGCCTGGATAGAGACGAACGGCCTGGATAGAGAAGAACGAACGCAGCGAATGCAGCGGCGCGGCGAGGAGCATGGATGACGGAAGCTTTGTTGGGTTTGGATGCGGTGCGGGAGGCGATGCCGGAGAACGCGGCTATGCGGGCTCTAGACGGGATCGCGGTGAGTGCGAAGTTCGACCGGCAGGAGCTGACCGTGACCGTGGAGCCGCGCGATATTGTTGCCGCGGCCCGGGCAGTCAAGGATGCCGGATATAACTTTTTCGAGGACTGCACGGCGGTGGACTGGTATCCCAATGAGCCGCGCTTCCAGGTGAGTTATCACATCGTTTCACACGGGATGAAGCAGCGGGTGCGGCTCGCGGTGATGCTTGGAGAGGAGAACCCAACGGTGGACTCGATCACGCCGGTGTGGCCTTCGGCGAACTTCTATGAGCGCGAAGTCTTTGATCTGTTCGGCGTTCACTTCTCCGGCCATCCGAACCTGCGACGCATCATGATGCCGACCGATTGGAAGGGCCATCCGCTGCGACGCGACTATCCGGTGGAGGGGTACCGGTAGCTTTTCATTGCTGGCTTTTCGCTGTTAGCTGCTAAGTCGCTGTTAGCTCTCAGCTGC
>CAXTSF010000278.1:0-3360 GCA_964246865.1 uncultured Terriglobus sp. | reverse complement strand
CTCCGCACCTGCCGTCATCACAACGCGCACCTCAGCCCCGCGCCGCTGCAACTTCCGCGTCAGCTCCGCAGCCTTGTAGGCCGCAATGCCTCCACAGATCCCAAGCAGAACCCGCATCCCGCTCACGCCCGTCCCGCTGGCAGAACCTCTGCCACAGACAATGGCCCGGCAGCCACGGGCAGCAGAACATTGTCGATCAGTCGCGTCTCGCCCACCCACGCCGCCACCGCCGCCAGCCAACTCGCGCTTCGGTCCATCGCCTCCTCCAGCGTCTCCGGATTCACAATCTCCGCATAGTCCGTCCTGAGACCCGGCCCGGCCTCCGCCAACTCCTTGCGAAGCCGCTCCTGCAATACCGCTACGGACCGCTCGCCTGCCGCAAACGCTTCTTCCACAGCGTGCAGAGCACGCGAAAGCCCCAGCGCCGTCTCCCGCTCGGTCGGGTTCAGGTAGCGGTTCCGCGAGCTCAACGCCAGCCCATCCGCATCCCGCACCGTCGGGCACGTCATAATCTCCAGCCCAAAGTTCAGCTCACGTACCATCGCGCGCAATACTGCCACCTGTGCGGCATCCTTCTGGCCGAAGAACGCCCGGTCTGGCTCCACGATGTGGAACAGCTTGCTCACCACTGTCGCCACCCCGCGAAAGTGCCCAGGCCGCGACGCTCCGTCCAGCCGCCCACCGATCTCCGGCACATCCACCCACGTCTCCTGCCGTGCCGGGTACATTTCGTCCTGCGTGGGAGCGAACAGCAGGTCTACTCCCTCTCGCGCCAGCAGGGCACAATCTGCTTCAAAGGCCCTCGGATAGCGTCCAAAGTCCTCCTGCGGACCAAACTGCAGCGGATTGACAAAGATCGTCGCGGCGACCCGGTCGCAGCTGCGTTTTGCCGCGCGTACCAGCGACAGGTGTCCCTCATGCAGCGCTCCCATCGTCGGCACCAGCCCCAGCGTCTGCACCAGTCCCAGCGTTTGGGCCGCGTCCCGCGTCATCGCCGTCCCGGGCCCGCGGCGAAGCTCCCGGCTCGCCCGCCGCATCGCATCGACCGTTGTCAGGATCTGCATGCTAGCGCTTCTCCCTGGCCGGCTCGCCATCGTCGACCGCAGAAGCCATACCCGCCGGCATGTGGTAACTCTCCTCATCCGCGGGAAACTGCCGGCTCTCCACAGCCGCCCGGAACGCCTCCACCCCCGCCCGCATCAATCCGGCGGCATCGCCAAAGCTCCGCACGAACTTCGGCGCCTTTCGAAAGGAGAGCGAAAACAGATCGTGAAAGACCAGGATCTGCCCATCGCACTCCGGTCCCGCGCCGATCCCGATCGTTGGAATCGTCAGACTCGCCGTGATCTGCGCGGCCAACTCACGCGGAATCCCTTCCAGCACCAGCGCCACCGCGCCTGCGCGCTCCAGCGCCATTGCATCCGCGCGAAGCTCCGCCGCGGCACCCTCCGACCGGCCCTGCACACGGTAGCCGCCCATCCGGTGTACCGACTGCGGCGTCAGGCCAATGTGCCCCATCACCGGGATCTCGGCACGGGTCATGGCCTCAACGCACCTCACCTGCGCCGTGCCGCCCTCCACCTTGACCGCCTCTGCACCCGCTTCCTTCACCATCCGCAGGGCGTTCCGCACCGCCTCCTCAACCGACACCTGATAGCTGCCATACGGCATGTCCACCACCAGCATCGCGCGCCGCGTACCCCGCCGTACCGCACGCGCGTGGTGCAGCATCTCTTCCATCGTCACGCTCAGTGTGTCTTCGTGTCCCAGCACTGCCATCGCCAGCGAGTCGCCCACCAGCAGGAGATCCACGCCCGCCTCATCCAGGAGACGGGCGGTCGGGTAGTCATAGGCGGTCAGCGCCGTGATGGGAGTACCCTGATGCTTCTGCGCCAGCAGACTCTGCGGTGTCACCTTGGGCAGGCGGGTGACCGGCTGCGGTGAATTCGGTCCCTCGCCCCCTGCCGCCGCACTGCTGGCCGCCGCACTGCGATCCGCCGCCTCGCCCTCGGGCGAAGTCCCATGGCCGGGCGTGGCGATTTCCTGGACAACCGCGAGACTCATCTTCTCTCCAGTGCCGCTTCGCATCGCAAATGCAGCCCGAACAGCACGATTATACGAACTTGGGCATTGGAGATGCTCCGACACAGATGCTCCCGAACGTATCGGTTGTCCGGAGCGGGCCGAAGCTCATGCTGAGAGCCGGAACGCCCTCACACTTTCCTTACCGCACCCGCCCCGCCGCATTTTCCAGCACCACCCCGGAGAACACCGCCCCATCCACCTTCTCCGGCAGGTGCGAGCAGAATCCAATGCCAACATAGAAAGGGCCGTCAAAATGCACCACTGCCGGCGGCCCCAGCGGATGCATCGGCTCGCCCTTCAGGCTCACGAGAATGGTGATGGTGTCGCCATGCTTCTCGATCCCGATCCGCTTTGCCACCACACCGGACAGACTGCCGCCGAACCGGTACGTCATATCCTGCATCGACGCGCCCTTCGTCCCACGGTCCGCCAGGTGGATCATCCCCACGCCGTGAAGACCGATCATGGCCTCCTTCGCGTCATCCTGGAGATCCTGCCGGATCACCAGGACCGCTTTACGGTCGTCGTGGCCACCCGGATCGGGAAAGCTCGCATCCGCCGCCATCGACATGTCGCCTGACATCCGCTTCCATACAAACCGGAACTCATCCCGCGTGTACCAGATGTTGTATCCGGCCGAGCGCACCCGGTACTGCTTCGTCGCTGCGTCATAGGCGGACTCGCCCGGCACCACCGCGGCACCCACATCCGTCTGGCCCTCGAAGATGCCGATGGGCCCAGAAACCGTCCGGCTTGTCCGGTGAAAATTCGGCGGCGGCGGCACCTGCTTATGCGTCGGCGACCCAGGCAGAGCCCACTCCGGCACGACTGGCGGCCCCGTCTGCGCATAGGCACGCAAATCCGTAACGCCCGCAGCCATGGAGCCAAGCAGACCTCCCAAGAGCATCCAGCGCCGTTGAACGAAACGCAGCTTCATCGCCTTCCCCTGATCACACAACAAACCCGCGGATGGAAGGATCTTCCCTCGAAGACCGCTCTCATTTCCCCGGTGCGGGCCCGTCCTCCTGCTCCACCTCTTTGCCCTCACCCGGGAACGGCCATTGCCGGTTCACCGGCTGCATGCTTTCCCGCACCGCTTTGTCGGCCTTGTCCACTCGAAGGTTCTCGAGCATGTGCACGCCCAGTTTGCCCGCGCTCGCAATATCCAGGTCGCCGTCCCCATCCAGGTCCGCTACGACGAACTGCGTACCGGCACTTGCTGTTCCGTTCTCTGACAGCGTGTACCGCAGAAACGCGGGATCGCTCGCAGCCGGT
>CAXTSF010000277.1:0-3367 GCA_964246865.1 uncultured Terriglobus sp. | reverse complement strand
GCACGGCACCCCGACGGTTCCGAAGCGGACGCTCGCTGCCGTTCAATGAAGACGGCTATGCGCCTATTCAGGCCATTTGGACGGCCGGGGCGTAACTTCCAGAACGGACGCTCTCACATTTGATCGGACGGCACCGGGCCACCTGCCCCGGTGCGGCTGTCTCATTCTGTCATTTTGGGCGCCGCCGCTTCCCTGGCAGCATCGCAGCTCGCAAACCTTGTCGCAACGTCGCCCGGTACATGGTCGGCCGCAGGTGGTGTGCCCCAGTGCCGAGGGCGCCCTGCACACGACGGATAGCGCGCGTGGGTTTGCTAAAATCGAAGACGCGGTAGAGCCAGTAATCGTCGGGCCTGGCTTTCGAGACCTGAAGCTCCCTGGCCGTGACAAAGTAGTCAGTATTGGCGTCGCCATTGGTGGTTTTCACCTCGATCAGCCGGAGTGTCCCGTCGGTGTTGAACGAGGTCACGTCATAGCCAAACCCATCCCCCAAATCCCGGGCCGTCCATGCGACCTGCGTTGCCAAGCCTGGACAGCCCGCAATCCTCAGGCGGCGGACCTCATCAGCGACAACGAATGCTTCGCCATCGTCGCCAAGCTGCTTGTTGGCGGCGTCCTCTGCCGCGCGGTCCGGAACCGTCACGCCGGCTTCCATAAGCCGCCGCGCCACGGCGGCCTCGCGTTGGTGGCGCTCATGCCGCTGCATCTCTGCGGCCCTTTCCGGTTCGGGCAACAAAGCCATGTCTCGGAGGAGTTTAAAGGTTTCAAGGAATAGATGCACAAACCTGGGGTGCGCCGCCTTGAATACCTGTGGGTCCGCCGGTTCCCCGCACATCATATCCCTGCGAAGGTCGAGGTAAAAGGCATTGATCTCGTCGCGCACGGGGTCGGGATGCGCCACATGTGACGACATAGACCGGATCACATGCAGCGGAATGGCCAGCAAATTCGCCACTGTCAGGTCATCAATGCCGGCCGCCGCAGCACGCTGCACTACGACCTGAACCTGGCTTTCCGGGTAGGGCTTCCGCCAAGGCTCAGCCTTGCGGTGCGCCTCCTCCCAAGCCTCCCAACTCCAGTTGCAATCAAGCGGTGGCAGCATCTTGTGTTCCTGCTTATGAAGCTGTTCGGCATTGCCGCAAGACGGCATAGTGTGCTGGTGCTCGGCGCATTGCGGCAACCAGCGCACCAGTTGCCAACAGTTGGCTTAGGACCACAGTGTGCCTGTTGTGAAGGCACATTCCTACACGGTCCTGGGCGTAGGGAGAGAGCTTTCCAGTCACATTGGGATCTGCTTCCAGAAGCCACGCACAAAGCCTCGTTTATCTAAGTCTGGAGGAGGATCGCTTCGGTCAGGTGATGGCGTCGTGCCATTGCATTGCCAGGGCATATATGTATCGTTGGCAGCGCCGGGAATATAAGTGGCGTCCGGGTTGCTCGCACAGTATTCTCTCAAGCTCAATGTAGGATTGTTCCCCAAGATAGGCTTGCCACAAGCCCTTCCATTGGCCCCAGTGTAGCAGGCATAGACTTTCCCATCCATGCATCTCCAATAGAAGTTCTCCTTCATAACGATAGAGATTGAAGGGGGAGACTGGGGGCCAACGTATCTCTTGTCTACAACTCCACTATCATCGACTTTATCAGTATCCTTCACTGCTTTGCAGAACTGAGTAGGGTCGTCGTAAATCCTCGCCTCTTGACTTGTTGAACGAGTGTTTGCGGTGACGGCCTTGAGCGGTACTGCTCTAAACACCCCTGCTTCATCGAACGACCCGCGCGCCAGCACTGCGCCTGAGTCAGTGCGAATCACTAGCGCAAAGGCTGGATGAAACTTCAACATATGCACTTTTATATAATAGGAATATGGCAGTTGAATGTCTGGAGCGCGTACATTTGTCGTGTCCAGCACAGGGATCCTATCCAGACTCCCAATTAACACTACAGCAATCTTGTTCTTTACCTCTTGAGCCTCTGATGCAGGAACAGGTAAGGTCGGAAAAGTCCGATTGAGGGGCGCATCACCTGCCAGCCATGCTGGGTCAGGCTTCAAAGCCCAGGCGGTTCCTTCTTCCTCATCTATCTCCCTTGTGACACCAAATCCGTTTCTCCCGATAGACCGTGTTTTCCTTGTGTCCTTCTCCAAGGGAATAGCATAATGCTCATGACCGAAAATCGTCATTTCTGTAATCTTGCCGACGTAACCGTGAAGATTCGCGACAGTTGAGGTTTGAAAGAGTTGTTTGTCAGCATCGTAGGTGAAGTGATACGGGTATCCTTTGACCACAAGTGCCATACGCTGCGAGGCTCGCACGCCAGGGATGACTTCAACGTTTCTCAGTATGTCTAGCCTCTTCTCGTAATCTTTAGTGCTTTCAAACTCACCCTTAACAGGCTTTCCTTGAGACTCCCGTATGCGCTCGATCACGTAACGAAAATGGCAACTATTGTCGTATGGCGCGGGTGTCAACTGAACGAAGGGGACATCAAAGCTCGGCGCGCTCATCACCTGGCAGAATGGAGGAGGTTGTTCAGGGTAAGCCTGCGCCTTAACCGAACAGGCGATCGTGAGAAGCATCACGCACGTCAAAATGATTCGCATCTTATCCTCCGGTAATCTGTGCGAGCGGGTAGGTAGGTGCTGGCGTACTCCTCTTGACGCCATGCTTCTCGGTTGGGTGTCTGCAGACCGCAGACCGCTCTGTAATCGCGCAGCTCACAAGGGGCATCTAGACGAGGAATGTCATTAATTGTTAATAGGCCGAATTCACTGTTGCTGCGCTTGCCTCTTTATAAACAACCGCCGGCTGCGGTCCGCCAAACCAAGCCCGAACCGACACGCCCACTCTGTCCCGAAACGCCGGGCCTCGGACGGCAAAGGAGATGGTTTGACTGCCGGACGGGTAGATGGACAGGGAGTCCAAAGAGAGGCTGAGGTCCACCATCAGCGGCCAGCTCCCGCAACCGGCGACCGTCCGCTCCCTCGCGCGGCACGATCTAGAGCGGACCGGCACCTCCCGGCCAGACTGCCCCGCAGGACGAACGTCTGCATCTCAACGACGCCGCTCCGAAGCGGACAGGCTGCTTCCCACCAAGAGCCGACGCTTAAACTAGGACGCTAACCCCACAAGTCCGGCGGTTCCGGTCATCCCGTCCCAGTGCCAATGGTGGCCTCAGTGCCGATGGCCGCATCAAGCCCGGTCCAGACCGCTATCCCCCATGACCACCCCGGTGCAATCTGCACCCAAGCCGGGCCGGAGAGCGCGGCCAAGGGAGGGCTTCCGAATGAAACGCCGCACGTTCCTCGCTTCGGCCGCCGCCGGGCTGGCCGCACCCTCCATCGCGGGCGCCGCGGCGGCGAACACCATAC
>CAXTSF010000276.1:0-3480 GCA_964246865.1 uncultured Terriglobus sp. | reverse complement strand
GGTCGTGGGGGGTTGGGCTGGACACTGTCTCAATATGCTACCGGCGCAGGCGCATAAATATAAACGCGCTATGCCAGAGGAAATCGCGCGTTTCTGTGGAGTGTTTGGTGCCGAAAAGAGGACTCGAACCTCCACACCCTTGCGAGTACATGGACCTGAACCATGCGCGTCTGCCAATTCCGCCATTTCGGCACGGAGCCTCGGGTTGCGTGTGGCCCGGAGTTCGGGGCCGGCAACGACCGCGCTTGCAGCTCCTTCAGTGTCACAAACCATGAACAGGCTGTCAAACTCAGGATTGACCTTCCCCGCGATGAATGTATCCACGTCCCGCCCGGGATGGCGTCTCATCTTGGCATCCGACCCGCGTATGCTGGGCAGGTCACACTTGAGGAACTATGACAACTCCCGCAACGACAACCGCCGCAACGAAGACCTCCTCCACCGCTCCCACAGAGAGCACTATCCCGGAGGAGCACGCGCTCGAAATTCGTAAGCTGGCTCACGATCTAAGCAATGCGCTCGAGATCATTGTGCAAACAAGCTACCTGTTGAGCACGGCCGATCTGAAGACACCCGCGAGCGACTGGCTGCGCATGCTGGAAAACGGAACGGAAAAGGCGTTGGAGATCAATATGAGCCTGCGCAACTACATCAAGGCCAATACCATCCGGTAGATGGCTCCATGCCAGGCGCAGAGCCCTGACCGAATTCCTTCCGGCTCGATGGGAGCGCATCAGGTGGCAACGCCGCCTGACATATCCGGGGGCCTGGATTTAGGCGGTCTGCGGTCTGGCCAGCGCGACCCGCCGCTTTCCACTATCGGTGGCCTTCTTCTCCGGTTTGGCAGCCGATGGCTTTGCCGCGGCGGCTTTGCTTTGCGCGCTTCCGCTTAGCTCGACAACTTCGCCGTTCATCTTATGCCCGTGGTGCCGTGCGAAGAGGGCTTCCAGCTGCTGCAGTAACACCCGCGTATGCATCGGCTTCACCAGCATCTTGTCCGCGCCCATCAGCGATAGTGCATCCTCATCCACAGGAAACGCGGTAAGCAGCGCGATCGCCGGCTTGTAGGGAGCCTCCTTCGCCGCGGTAATCACCTCTTCCCCGGCCCGCTCGCCTTCCATGCGCATATCCGTGATCACCATCTCGTACTCACGGTGGCGGATGCGCGACTTCCCTTCGCGGGCTGAGGTTGCGGTGTCCACGTCGAACCCACTGATCTCCAGCACAGCTTTGAGTGTGAGCAATACGGCAACTTCGTCATCCACCAGAAGAATGCGGCGTTTCATCGGATCTTTGTCTCCCAAAGTCAGTGTGCTGCTATGCAGAAAGCCGCGGCGGGAGCGCTCATTGTGCCGGACCGCCGCACGCACAAAGGCAAGCATACTACCGCGCGCGGTCGCGTGGGCGCACAGCGCGGCCAAGCCGTCGCGCGCCGTCCAGGCAGAGGAAAAGTCGAGGCTGCCCGCCAATCTTTAACAAGGGGCGATTACGGAGATGTATACTTTCGCTTGCAGCACCGTGGAGAGGGCGCGCTCTCTGGGTACACACTCCAGCCGCAGTTTCTGAGCAGGAAGCCCCCATCTTCGGAGTCGCTGCGGAGGCGAACTATTCCACCGTTCACTGACAAACGTGCCATCAAGTCGTTTATCCGAACCAACGAGAAGATTCGCGCGCGCGAGATCCGCGTCATTGACGACAATGGCGAGCAGCTCGGCATCATGGCACCCTTCGACGCGCTCAAGATCGCGCGGGAGCGATCGCTGGACCTGGTAGAGATCTCGCCCAATGCAACGCCGCCGGTCTGCCGCATCCAGGACTACGGCAAGTACCTCTATGAGAAGGACAAGAGCGAGCGCGCAGCACGCAAGAAGCAAAAAGTGATCACCATCAAAGAGGTCAAGTTCTCCGTTACCGTGGATGAGCATGACTACCAGACCAAGAAGAATCAGGCTGTGCGCTTTCTCGGTGAGGGCGACAAGGTAAAGGCATCTCTTCGCTTCCGCGGACGGCAGATGGCGCACCGCGACCTGGGCTATAAGATCATCAACCGCCTCATCATGGACATCGGCCCGGGCGGCATCGTTGAGTTCATGCCGCGCATGGAAGGAACCACCCTCCACGCCATCATTGCGCCGACAAAGAAGCAGGAGCCGCAGGCACCGGCGGCACCGAAGAAGTCGTCCGCACCGGCACCGGCCGCAGTGCAAGAGACAGCAAACGCCTAGCTTTCCAAGCTGACTGAAGGGCGCATCTGCCGCGCCCTTCCCTGTCTAACCTGCAATCTTCCCGTACCGGCTGACGATGCTGAGCCGCTCGCTGGCCAGTGTCCTGCGAGCCTGCAGCCGTGCGTGCGCTGCCCATGGGCCGACCGGATCCAGCCGCACATACCGCAGCCAATGCCTGAGCGCACGACGGCGTTCTCCGGTCCGCTCAAGCGCAAGCGCCAGGTTGTAATGCGCATCGGCATACATGGGCACCAGCTGTATGGCGCGGCTGTAAGACGCGATCGCCTCCGGAAGACGCCGCAGCTCATCCAGCACGTTACCCAGGTCAAAATGGGCCAGCGCATACTCCGGATCGATCACAGCCGCCGCCCGGTACCAGGCCTCGGCCTCGTCGAATCGACGCCTGTTGTAGAGCACCGTGCCCAGGTTGATGCACGCAGGCGCGTGACGCGGACAGATCTCCAGCACCTCGCGGTAAAGATCGGCCGCCAGATCGGCTGTCTCTGCGTTCTCTTCCATCTGCACCGCGCGCTGAAAGACCTCCTGTGCCCGCATCATCTCGCGTGCCGCTTGCTCCCGCGGCAGCTCCCGCTTGATGAGCGACATCCGTTTCTGCGCGAGGTGCTCAAAGTCAAAGGAAAGCTGCTGTGTCACCGGGTCCAGCAGAGCACCACTGTGGCGGAAGACAAGCCGGCCGCCTTGCCGCTGCGCTGCAATCTCCCGAAGCGGATCCCGCAGACCGGCAACCCTCTGCATTGCCTCCACCGAGCTTCGAATCGAGCGTACCGTGATGCGTGTCTGGCGAAGGTCCCGCAGCCGGCGCATCTGCGCGAGATCGCTGAAGGAGAACTCGTCCTGCTTTGGAATCAGGCCGGCCCTCTGCCAGGAGATGACCTGCTGCGAGTGGAGGCGCAGGATACGCACCGCATCCTGACGGGAATAGTGGGAAACAGGCGCTGTCGCGGATGGCATCGTCTGCACTCCTGATGCGCCTCCTGCACGGCACGCATTGCCGCCGCAACTTTGAGGCGCCTGCCCCGAGTATGCGGTGATGGGATACCCGGCGCAAGCGCCGCAGCCACACCTGTCGCAAATACCCGTGGATAACGTGTACCGATCTAGAGTCGAGCTGCTCTACACAGGCCCGGATGCATTGCGGATTACGGTCGTTATTGGAGCAACGGCTCGGCCAGTTTCTGATAGAAGTACGCGTCCAGCTGCTTCTTCCTCGTGGCTTGCTGAAGCACTCCACCGG
>CAXTSF010000275.1:0-3495 GCA_964246865.1 uncultured Terriglobus sp. | reverse complement strand
GGACAGAGGCGAGCACGGGCGATCTTGAAAGACATGGATCCCCGCCCACCTGCACCGCTGAAGGTGCATCGATTATGCGAGCAAAGCGTTCTGCCGCAGGGTCCGGTTGCTGGCCCATCGCCAATACAGCAGAAGCGCGACCGCGATCAGCATCAGCGCCACACTTAGCCCGATCCATAGGCCAGGCACACCGTGCCGGAAGTGAAAGGCGAGCAGAACTCCCACTGGAAGTCCCATGAGCCAGTACCCGGCCAGATTCGCCAGCATGGGTACGCGGGTAAGACCCATACCGCGCAGCGCACCCGTGGCGATGATCTGAACAGCGTCGAAGACAGCAAAGAGCGCCGCCAGGTCGAGCAGACCGATGCCGGTCGCCATCACGTTATGGTCGTGGGTGTAGACAGCGATCAGCGGCTCCGGCAGCAGTATGAACAGGGCGGCCGAACACAGCATAAAGCCGACGCCCAGTGCCATGGCGAGCACCGCCGAGAGACGTGCCCTTCGATACTGGCCGGCACCCGTCGCCTGACCCACGGCCACGGCTGCTGCAGAGGAGATGCCCAGCGGGATCATGTAGGCCAGCGCGGCATAGTTGAGGGCGATCTGGTGGGCCGCAAGGGCGTCTGCCGAGAAGCGCCCGGCCAGGACGGTTGCAACGCCGAAGGCACTTACTTCCGCGACGATCTGCAGCGCCACCGGCGATCCCAGGTGCAGCAGGCACCGTATCGGTGCCCAGGCCGGGCGCGCCCAGTGTTCGAACAGGGGATGGCCACGGCGGCGTTCGTAGTTCCATGCGAAAAAGATCAGCATGGCAGCCATCAGAACGCGCGACAGCACGGTGGAAAGCGCCGATCCGCGGACACCCATACGCGGAAACCCGAACGCGCCGTTGATCAGCACGTAGTTAGCGCCCCAGTTCGACAGATTCGCCACGGCAAAGGTGGCAGTGATGACCCGTACCTCACCGACCGCCTGCAGATAGCGGCGCACACCCGCGTAGAGCAGCAGAGGCAGCGTGCCCCATAGGAGGGTGTCGCTGTAGCGCACCGCAGGCGCGATCAGCGCGTCCTCGAGACCAAAGCGAAAGAGGTTTGCCGTGACCAGGTACACCAGCAGCATGAGGGGAGGTGTTGCAGCCAGCGAGATGTAGACGCCCTGTGCCAGCCAGCCATGGCAGGCATCGTGATCGTCCCGGCCAAAGGCTTGCGAGACAACCGTGTCCAGCCCCAGCAGCAGGCCGATGCCGAAGAGCGACGGTGCCATGTACACGGCGTTTCCGAGGGCGACCGCGCCAATGGCAACAGGCCCGAGATGGCCCACCATGATCACGTCCACTACGCCCTGCAGCGACCATCCCAGCTCCGCCAGCACTACCGGCAGCGCAAGCTTGAACATGCGGCGTAGTTCAGGCTGCCATGGCAGATGGGAGGGCATACTTCGATGGTAGTGGATGCGTGCAGCACCGCGGCAAAGCCGGATCAGCCGCGGCGCTGGGTCAGCTCTCGATGAGCTTGAGCAGCGATGCAGGTGTTACCGGTGAATGCGACGTTGTGCCGCGAGGCAGGGACGGGCCAATGGCCAGAGCCTCGCTTTGATCTTCGAACCAGACGAGGAAAGCAGATTGCGTTGCGCCCGCGAGCCGGTGCTGGTTGATCCAGTGATAGTAGGCCGCCATATCGGCATCGATAAGGGAGCCTTGCGGATCCAGCTCGGGCGTGCCGTCGCCTTTCGCAAGAAGCTCATGCATTGGCCGTTGCCGTTGGCGCGACGCGAAGCGAACCAGCAGGGTAAGCGGCTCTGCGCGTCGCAGAACCTCGCGTGCTGCCCACTGGGCAAAGGTTGTGCTGAAGATCTGTGTCCCGGAACCCTCGGTCAGCAGCTTGAGCTGGAAACGATCCAGCAAGGAGTTGCCATGCATGCCAATATCCGCCGGCCGGAGCCCGATGAGGTGGTCCCGCAACGCCTCGGGTCCCATGCCTGGCGTGCTGGCCAGGCGCTGAATTCTTTCCAGCAGTGCTTCGCGTACGGGCGAGAGCGCACCGAAGGATACCGTTGTTATTGTGTTGCCGTTGAAAGCGGCTGAGCCCCCGTCCACATACCAGTGGGCATAGGGCCGAGGGTATCGGCGCGCGCGGAGATCGAGCTCTGCGAGCAGATCCTGCAGGCCATGCGCCGGGTCGACCTTTGTGAAGTACGTGCCGTGTTTGCGCAGATTTGCGAAAAGATGCAGGTTTGCCTGGGGCTTTGCACCCTGACCGATGATGGCGACGCCAAGCCGCCGGACAGCCGGCACCTCCGGCGGGAGTGCCGCATGGATGCGGTCACCAAGAGCCGTGGCGGCGCTCCTGTAGGCGTCCATCTGGTGTGTCCGCCAGAGATACGCGGAGAACTGCTCAGAGAAGGCGGCGGGCCGGCTACACCAGTCCAGCCCGGCCATCTCCGCGGAGAGGTAGATCTCAGCGAAGGCTGCAAAGCACTGCATGAGCTGCTGTGGGCTCAGGCCGGATAGATAGGTGAGCTGCCGGTCAAGCTCCTGGCGTTCAGCCGGGAATTGGTACTCGTAGTCGATCAGCTCGCGCAGCAGCCCTGGCAGGAAGGCCAGCGGGAGCTTTTGCAGCAGCGGCAGGTGCGCCACGGCTACCGCCCTTGCCTCGGCTGGATAGGGTGTGAAGTGGGCGGCGGTGAGATCGGCGGGCAGCATAGGCGGATCAGAGAAGCTCGGTGATGGTGCGGCCCTGCGAGAGACTCGGCGAGAAACCCATGATGGCACCGAGCGTGGGAACAAGATCGATGGACTCTACCGGCCGGTCATACACGACACCCTGCCGCACGCCGGCACCGAGCGCCATCATCCATGTGGTGCGGGATGCGGTATCGCCGGTGCGATGGTGCTGGAAGCCATTGCCGCCGGCCTCCGCATCGGCATCGCGGCCAAAGTCGGGCAGGATAAACATGGTGGTGTTCCCGGCGTACTCGGGTTCCTGCTGCACGGAGGACCACAGTTCGGCGCAGAGGCGATCCGTCCGCTGAATCGCCTCCACATACAGGGAATATGCCCCGGTGTGGGCTATGTCGATGTCGTGCAGGGTGATCCAGAGCAGGCTTGGCGATTGCTGCCGCATCAGCTGCCGGACGATATAGAGCGAGAGCTCGTCGGGACTGGAAAGTGTGCGGGCGTGTCCCACAAACTCTGTGAGAGAGAGCCGCAGGATTGAGTCGAGCTGGCCCAGCTGCACATCGCTCCCGCTCAGGCCGGGGGTGTACAGCGGCGTCTCATAGCTGTCATGCAGCAGGTGTCCAAGGCCGAGCGAATGGGCCGTGGGCGAGGCCGCATTGAGCAGCTGCTTCGGAAGGATGACCTGTGCGCCCGTGCCGGGACCAAAGGCGCGCGCGCTGCTTTCGCCGATGCGATGGAAGCCGTTGCTCGGGGCCACCACCCATGTATTGGTGAGTGGCCGCTTCAGATCCTTGCGGAAGTACTCAAAGATGGTGGGA
>CAXTSF010000274.1:0-3503 GCA_964246865.1 uncultured Terriglobus sp. | reverse complement strand
GGACTAGGTTGAGGATGGCAGCGGCGAGCTTGCGCATGGGGGAACTGTACCTGGGGCGAGGTTCGGGTGTCCTGCCGGGAGGGTGGCAACGGGGCTGTCTCTTGCACTGTACATGACTGTACTTCGTCGCTGCTATGATCGCGCTCACGCGGGCTGGTTCGCTTGAGCTACCTATCCGGATGTAGTGACAGATGAGATATAAGAGATCGCTTCTTTTAAGTTTGACGGGCATTCTTCTGGATGTTGCAGCAGCGCAAGTGACTCCGATCCCTATCCCTTTTACTGGAGGATGCGAGACGATTGCCCGTCTGCAGATGGAGGCACGGACGAAAAAGAATGAGCCGGTTGCTGGATTGGCTCGGGAGCAAGTCGATTTACGGACGGGGCATGAGGCGCTGGAAGTCGAATCGATTCGCGATTTCGTTGTTTCCTCACAAGAGAACGCCACGACCAGTCTGTTGGTCGTGGTCTGGCCGCAGGCCCAGCTTGATGCTCATGTGACGGAGGATCTCCTAAGAGCGCTTAGGGCCGAAGAGACAACAAACTGGCGTGTCGGTTTGATAAGCCCTTCCATTCAACCGCTCATCTGGCGCAGTCTGGACGACTTGGCGGCGCCGTTATACGAGGCTGCCGAGGCTGCCGCGAAGGTGCAGTGGGTAGCACCGAATGTGCGCCCGGTACCGGCAGGCAGGATAAATGTAAGCACGTGGAACATGGTTGTGAGAGCTACCGCGGAGGCCCTGATCTCTCAGCCAGGACGCCATGTAATTCTGGAGATCCCACCCAGGCCGCTCGATCCGCCCGGTGAGCACCAGCTACTCGCCTCAGCGTCGTTTGGTAGCTCACCTGTCTACCGTCTTACCCGGACGGGCGGTCTTGATGCGAGCCTGAGCATCCCTTTTGGAGATGCTTCCACAGGGCCAACTTTTGGACCGAGTGGAAACGTTTCTTCCAATGAGCAGCAGGATGCGCAGTTAGCGGCGGTGCGATCGGCAAGCTTTCTCGATGCGATACGGCGGAAACTACCGCAACCTGCGTTGCTTTTCGGAGGGACAAACCTCTCATCTCCCAAGGAGATCGTTCATCGTATTGTGACGGACGCTGCCGGATCCTACGAAGTGACCGCGAGGAAGCCGAAGAACTGCAATCCCGGCGCGATCTATGGCCTGACCTTTCACCTGATAGGCGATCCGCGCAAGGTGCTGTTGTACGGCCCGCGCTTCTTCTATGACCCGATCAGTAGCACCCATCCATAGCGTTACATCCGGATCGTTGATTTCGGCCTCAGAAGCGGAGAAGGTAGGAGGCTTTGACGAAGATCTGGCGGCCGTCGTTGAGGTACTGTGTGGAGCGGGGGAGGGTGGTGTTCAGCGGGTCGCACTGGCCGTCGGTGCCACGGTTGCAGAGGGCGCGGTCGAGGTTTTGCAGGTTGGAGTCGTAGCCGAGGTAGACGGCGGTGCCGGGATGCGGCAGCCAGGTGAACAGCAGCTCCGTGCTGACCTGCTTGGTGCGTGCGAGCGAGGTGAACTGCGGGTTGGCGAGCAGCGAGTCGTATTCGACGATGACGCGGGTGGAGAAGGCCTTGGTGAACTGGTAGTTGATTTTAGTGCGCAGGGTCTGGTTCTCGAAGACAAAGTGGCCGTCCCGGTCGCGGTCGGCGTCGAGGAGGTAGATGTTGTCCAAGGTGAGGCCGTTCACCGGTTGCAGCGTGATGTAAGCGCGCGAGGTGGTTTGGTGCAGCAGCTGAGGGAACATGCCGGCTGCCGGGTTGTAATTGGGCGTTGCACCCAGCGCGACGTTGAGGCGCATGGAGAGCTGCGGCACGGGTGAGGTGCGCAGGTCGACGCCGCCATAGTTCTGCGTGAAGTTCGTGAAGCGATCGACTCCGGCGATGCTGCCAGGGGCAATGGTGTCGCTGTTGCTGCCGGCGAAGGGAACCACCTGGGTAGCTCGGGGCAGGGCGAGAATGAAGTCCAACTCGGAGTAGTGGAAGACCCGGTTGCCTTTGCGGTCGAAGGCGACGTCGTTGTTCATCTGCACGCCGTAGTTTTGAACCTTGCCGTGCTGCGGAAACCAGGTGTAGCTGACATTGTTGAAGTTTTCGCGGATCCCGGAAATGCGGATGAAGCCGACCTGGCTGCCGAAGCCGCCGCTGTAGTCCTTGAAGTTGTTGAACATGTTGAAGGCGTGACCGGAGCGCGAGAGGGTGACTTTGGTGGCTGGGCCTGCGGCGTAGCTGCCGTCGAGGTTGCGCGTGGAGCTCTCCACGGCCTGCCCGGTAAGCTCCCACTTCGGGCTGAGCCGCGCGTCGAAGTCGAGCCCGCCGATGCGGTTGAAGGAGCCGGCAAACTCACGGTCGGTGTAGATACCGCCGACGCTGGAGAGCTTGCCGATGTCCTGCGAGAGCCGGAGCACGCTGTTGTACGCGCGCTTGCCAAAGGCGGGATCGGAGGTCCCGAACTGCCGGCCGGGGGCGCGGTCGTCGGCGGCGAAGAAGCCCAGGTTGGTGTGGTGGATCTTACCGGTGGCGCGGGCACCGAACTCCGGGTTGCGGACGGTGCGGGTATAGACGAGCAGGATGGGCGTGGCGAAGTAGCTGCTGTTCTCAAGAAAGAAGGGGCGCAGCTCCGGGTAGAAGTTCTGAAAGCGCTGGTTGACGGTGAACTGCGGTTCGTCGGATTCGATCTGGCTGAAGTCGGGGTTGACGGTGCCGTCGAGCACAACCGAGACCTTGACGACCGCTTTGATCTCGCCGCCGGCGGTGCCCTGCAGCCTGCGGTTTTCGAAGTACGGGTGCAGGGGATCGTTCTGGTTCAGGGCGTGGACGTTGTGTGCGAGGGCGTAGGGGTTGATCTGGAGGTTGCGTGCGGCCGAGCCTTCCATGCCGTTGAGCGCGCCCTCCTGGCTGAGGGTGCCGCTGATCTGCTGGGAGATGCGCGGCCAGAAATCGACCTCGCTGTTGCGCGGCAGATTGCGGGAGAGCACGACGCCCCACTGCGGCGAGGTGGCGCGTGCGCGGACGCTGCGGAAGGGAATGGCGAGCAGGGCGATCCAGCCCTGGCGGGTGCGGCGCCCCTCGGAGTTCCACACCTGGTCGTAGCTGTAGTCGGGGTCGTTGCCCTCCTGCCAGTTGGCGTCGGCCTGCACGCCGTAGGGGTTTACCTGGAAGAGCACGCCGCGGCGGCGGTCCTGCAGGGGATCGAGCAGAACGGTGACGGTGTCGTCCTTGAGGATGTTTTCGCGCCGCGCGAGATGGCTGCGGATGGTGGAGGGATGAGTGTCATAGCAGGAGAAGAGGACGTACAGCGTGGACGCGGTGCGGCCCATCCAGGCAACGGTGCGCTCGGTGGGGGCTTTGCCGTCCTGCGGCTGCGTCTGGGTGAAGCCGGAGACGCGCGCGAGCTTTTCGCGCATGGGGCTGCGTGGCTCCATGCCGGTGATGTCGGCGAGGGTGAGCGGCGCGTCAATGCGCGGGATGCGGACCTCAGAGGTGAGTTCTTCGC
>CAXTSF010000273.1:2137-3511 GCA_964246865.1 uncultured Terriglobus sp. | reverse complement strand
ATGAACCTATGATCAAGGGCATGACCGTGGTCCGGCAGACGGGCTCCCCCGCAGCCTGGGAGCGGGCTGGAGCGCTGTTCCGGGAGCTGGGGTTTGAGGAAGGCCGCGGTTGGCAGGCGGCGGACGGGCAGGGTGCGGCGTTCCTGGCACCGCTGGGCAATGTGGAGTTCGTTTCCGGACGGATGCCGGCCGTCCCAGAGCTGCTCATTGAGGTGACGCAACTGGATGTGGTGCACGGCATCGTGGAGCGCTGGCTGCGTGTCGAGGCACGCTCCGGGGAGATGCCCGCGCAGCAGAGCGCGGTGGTGGAGACGCATTGGCGGTCGCGCATGTTCACCGCGGAGATCGCCGGGCAGAGCTTCGGATTCTGGGAGCGCAATGACGTCCTGAGTGGCAGACCCGTGGCCGTCGAGGGAGATCTGTCGGCGGCAGGCATGCGGTTCGGCATCGTGGTAGCACGATGGAACGCCGTGATCACGGATCGCCTGCTGCAGGGCGCTCTGGACGGCATCCTGCGCTCGGGTGGCCGGATGGCGGAGGTGGAGATTATGCGGGTGCCGGGTGCGTGGGAGATCCCGTGGGCGGCACGCACGCTGGCCGATGTGCGGGGAGCTGATGGGACGCGCCGCTTCGACGCGCTGATTACGCTGGGCTGCCTTTTGCGCGGGGAAACCGCGCACTACGAGGCGATCTACAACGAGGCAGCGCGCGGCATCGGGCAAAGTCAGCAGGAGACAGGCGTGCCGCACGCATTCGGTGTGCTGACGTGCGAAACGCTGGAGCAGGCGCTGAACCGGGCCGGCGTGAAGGCCGGCAACAAGGGATTTGAGGCCGCGATCGCGGCGATTGAGATGGTGAGTATCATGCGCAAGCTGGGCGCGAGCGCCGCAGGGGAGCACGCAGGAAGCGGCACGGGAGCGGCACGTGCGGCCGAGATCGACGTTGCCAGGGCGAGCGCCTGATGGGGACACGCCGCAAGGCCCGCGAACTGGCAATGCAGATGCTGTTTCAAGCTGACCTGGGTAAGCAGCAGCCAGCGGAGGTACGCAAGGTCTTCTGGCGCAGCCGCGAGGACGACGAGGGAAAGCAGACTGTGGAGGCCGATACCCGCGACTTTGCCGAGGACCTATTTCGCGTGGCGACGGAGCGCTCCGATGAGATCGACGATCTGATCGAGAAACACGCGCAAAACTGGCGCCTGAGCCGGATGGCCGTGGTGGACCGCAACCTGCTCCGCATGGCGACAGCGGAGATGCTGGAGTTTCGCGGCACACCGCATCCGATCGTGATCAATGAGGCGCTTGAGATCGGCCGGCGCTACGCCGCACCGGAGAGCGTTAACTTCCTGAATGGCGTGCTGGATGCCATTGGGCG
>CAXTSF010000273.1:0-2037 GCA_964246865.1 uncultured Terriglobus sp. | reverse complement strand
GGCTTCTTTTGCTTTGAGCGATCGGACGGAGATCCTACTGCGCGGCTCGCGGCCTTTGCACCAGCAGGTTGGGTGTGGCCAGACCACCGGGGTTGGAGGTGCTGGGCAGCCGCGGATTGATCTGCGACAGGTCCTTCAAGGTCAAGGTCTGAATCTGATGCACGAGGTTATCCCCGGCGGTCGCCGCAAAGAAGATCGAGTCATCGGCTGAGAAGACCCCGGTGACCGGGGCTGTGGCGCTGCCGCTAAGCGTGGCGGAGCCGACCGTGCCCACGCCGGTGCCGGTTGGGGCGGGTTTATAGCTGGGCAGCAGGGCACCTGTGCCGGCAGCGCCTGCGGATGGGAGGTAGGTGACAAAGGCGATCGATGAGGTGGACGATGGGAAGACCCCGGTGATGGCACTTGCCGGAACGCCGGTCAGAACGGCGGTATTGACGGCGGTATTGAAGGTGGGCGTCGACCCATCCTCCGGGCAGTCGCTGCTGCCGAGCAGGCCGCGCGCGGTGGTGCCGTTTGAGGTAGAGCTGAGCAGGAGGTCGTTCAGCACGGGCGCGACCCCGGCCGAGGGCAGCCGAACATCAATGAGGTGCAGGCCGTCGTTCGTAACTGCAAGCCGGTCGCTGACTGCGGCATTTACCGTCGTGAGCGATGCCTCCGGATAGAAGATGGGCGCTGCTCCGATGGTATTCGGGCAGAAGGAGCGCCCGCTGATGGCGGTGTTGCCACCCACAAAGGCACCGACCTCCGGGACGGCAACGGCCACATCGTTGGCACCGGTGCCGGAGAGGTCATACTGGCTCCATCCGGTGAAGCTGGAGTAGACAAGGAGACGGTTGTCCGTGGTGGTGACGTAGAGCGTCTGGCCATCGGGCGAGTAGGACGCGCGAGTGCCAACGCCATCGTGCGTTGAGGTGATGCTGCCATTGGCATTGCCGCTGGTTGGCGGTGCAAAGAGGGAGATCACCTTGCGGTTGGGATCGGAGACCACAACCGCGGTCCCGAGGGGAGAGACAGCCAAGACCGAGCCCTGGAGGCTGGTGAAGCTGCCGGTGACGCCGTTGCTGGCGGTGGCGTAGCTCATCAGGGCCACGTCCGAACCCATGTAGATCGTGGTGCCGTCCTGCGTCAGTACAAGCGAGTTGGGCTGGTAGGGCAGCTGCACCGGCGGCGGAATCGCGCTGACCGCGAGGTCGACTGGTGTGATGTAGCGTGAGTCCGTGCTGCCGATCCAGAGCCGGGACTGTACCGCTCCGGTGGTGTTGGAGAGCAGGGTGTTGGAGGAGACGGTTTTGCCATTACCAAGGCGGCCCACCTGATCCAGCGGAGACGGATTGCAGGCCGGCGGCTGACAGAACACGTTGATGGCAGCGCTGCCGGGGAAGGGGGCCAGGATACCCGCACTGGTCACCGTGACCGGCACCGGATTGCTGGAGGTATAGGTGAGCGTGAGGCCGGTGATGGTGACGCCCTTGGTGTCCGTGACTGTTGCCGTCAGCGGTTCGTTGGTGTTCTGGTTCAGGTTCACCGCTCCCTTGGTTGCGTTCACGGAACTGAGCGTGATGGTCTTCGGCGGGCATACGGAGACGAAACCCGCGCTCGACTTGGCCTGGGAGAGTTGCGCGATTACGACGGTGGAGCCGGGGGATTGCGCGGTGGCGACGCCCGAGTCGCTCTGAATGTTGACCAAGCTGGCCGTCTGCGGCGTGAAGATGGCGTGCCCCGCGCTGTACGTGATGTTCTGCGTTCCGGCGAAGAAACGGGCTACCAGCTGCGCGCTCTGGCCGAAGGAGATGCAGCTGTTCGGGTCATAGGGCGGGGCCGTGGTGGCGACGGTGGCGGTGTACTGCGGACAGTTGGTGGCGGGATCATTCACGCAGTCGGCAGACGCCTGGCCGAGCTGGATCGAGGTCACGATGTCATGCACGTAGACAAAGATCTTGTTGCTGTTGCCGCATCCGGAAGAGGCCGTAACGGTGCTGACTCCCCGGGTTCCCGTGCCGGTACAGGTGGTGTAGTCGGGCACGCCGCCGGGGGAGT
>CAXTSF010000272.1:624-3537 GCA_964246865.1 uncultured Terriglobus sp. | reverse complement strand
GATGAGGATCGCGCATGTTTCATCCGTCACCGCCGTCCGAAGCTGTTCCATGTCCTCTCGCACAACAAAGTCGACGCCCGGCAGACCTGGCTCGAAGCCATTCCGGTATTTGCTCTGACCCGTGACAGACATCGATCCGAAGGTCCGTCCGTGATACGAGCCCTGCAGCGACACGATGCGGTACTTCGCCGGAGAGAAGTGCTCATGCGCATACAAACGCGCCAGCTTCAGAGCCCCTTCAACCGCCTCCGACCCGCCTGTGGAGAAGAAGGCACCCGCCATCCCGGACAGGTCGCACAGACGTTCGGCCAGATCTCCGGCCAGGGGCGAGCAGTACTGCGGCGACAGATGGACCAGCCTGGCCGCTTGATCGGCCATGGCCTGCAGCATGCGTGGATGTGCGTGCCCAACGGCGTTGACACCCAGCCCGGCCATCAGGTCCAGGTACCGGTTACCGGAGCTGTCCCACAGGTAAACGCCCTCGCCCCGCTCCATGACCACCGGGTACCGGGCGTAGGCGGGCATGAGGGAGGCGCCATCGCGACGCAGGTTGTCCTGTGCGGGGTGGTTCTGCCGAAAGCGTAGCATTCGGTTCAGTTCATCGTAGTTGGGCGCAGTGGTCAATAGATTGGCTCGCAACGGAGTAACACTTTTCGGTACCTTCCATTCTGCGAAGGCCGATATGCAATTTGGTAGGGGACGCCAACTCCGGCATAATCCTTTGGCGTGCAACGCGTTGAAAGCACAGAGCGGAAGCATAGCTATTTTGGCGAGAGACGTGCAAAGCTGATCACAGGAGTAGGGCGGGCGCGATCCCCATCCACTCAGGAGAGTGTCGTCCGATGGACAGGGCTGCTCGAAATCGCGTTCTCGCCGTGGTGCTCGCGCTGGCGACACTCGCGATCTGCGTGCTGGGCGTCCTGAACTATGTCCGCGAAGGCCAGTACGAGATTGCGACGGACGGGGGATGGTGGCTCGAGGGCAATGGCGGCCTGCAGGCAGAGCGTATTCCTCTGGACTCACCGGCATTTCGCGCGGGCATCCGGTCGGGAGACCTTCTGCTTGCGGCGAGCGGCCGTTCCACGGTCACAGTAGCCGATCTTTCCCGGCAGCAAATGCATGCCGGGATCTATTCCAAGATCGCATACCGGCTGCAGCGGCAGGGTGCCGAGCTCACGATTTCCGTGATTCTGGAGCCGAAGGATCGAAGCAAGAATCAGGGCCTGCGGCTGATCGCGATGGTGTACCTGTCGATAGGGCTTTACGTTCTTTTTCGCCGGTGGACGGCACCAAAGGCGACTCACTTCTACGTCTTCTGCCTGGTCTCGGCGGTGCTGTACGCCTTCAAGTATGTTGGCCAGTTCGACGCCCTGGACTGGACCTTTTATTGGAGCAACATCGTTGCCGCGGCGCTGCAGCCGGCGCTCTTTCTCCACTTCGCGACCAGCTTTGGCGTGGCGCGTCCCAGCTGGCGGCGGAGGTTGCTGGCCGTCCTGCTTTACCTGCCCGGCGTGCTGCTGGTCGGCATGCAGGTGGTGGCCATTACCCGATGGGCGGCCACAGAACGCCTGAACCACCGGCTCGAGCAGATTGGGGTCGGCTATCTGGCGCTCTACTACGTCATCGCTGCGGTGATCTTCTGGTGGCGGTACCGGAGAACGACGCAGGCATTGGAGAGACAGCAGCTGAAATGGCTCACCCGCGGAACGCTTCTGTCCGTGGTTCCCTTCACCGCACTCTATGTCATCCCGTACCTAAGCGATGCGGCCATTCCGATCGCGATGACTCGGTTTACAGGCTTCTCACTCGTGTTTCTTCCCTTGACATTTGCCTGGGCGATCGTGCGCTACCGGCTCATGGACACAGACCTGATCTTCAAGCGTGGCGTCACCTATACCCTCGCCACGGCAGCCCTGGTCGGAGTGTATTTCGCGGCCGTCGGTATCTCGGGTGAGGTCGTCCACTCACGTCTTCCGAACCTGCGGTTCTGGGGTTTGCTGGCGGGCATCGTAGCCGCGGCCTTGATCTTTGAACCGGTGAAGACGAGTATTCAGGCGCGGGTGGACAGGGTGTTTGACCGGAAGCGGTACGACTACCGCGAGACACTCATCGAGTTCAGCCGTGGGCTCTCCTCCCAGACCGATCTAGCGACGCTTGGCAGGTCTGTGGTCGAGCGGCTTTCCCAGAGCCTGCTGGTGTCGCGGGTTGCGGTCTTCCTCGCCACACCACAGATCGGTGGTGTTCCACGCCCATTCCGTCTGGTGGCGTCGCACGGCATCGGAGAGGCTGTGCTGGTGCAGATGCCGCGGGAGGGATCGCCGGACTCGTTTTTGAACTTCGGTGCTCTGCAAGATCGCGGGCACATCTTCTTCGAAAATCCTGCTGCCCTGCCTCACCTGCCTGAAAGCGAGCAGAGACTCGCGGGACAGCTCGATATGAACTACTACCTGCCATGCCGAGCCGCCGACCGGGAGAGTGGATCGACGAAGATGATCGCCGTGATCGGGCTTGGGCGGACGCAGGATGACGATTTCCTCTCATCCGAAGATATGGAGCTGCTCGAATCACTCGCCGGCTATATCGGTATTGCGATTCAGAACGCGCAGCTGTTTGCGCAGCTGGAACGCCAAATAGCGGAGTTTGAGCGGCTTAAGGAATTCAACGAAAACATCGTCGAATCCATCAAGGTCGGCATCTTCGCACTCGATCTCCAAGGCCGCGTGGAGAGCTGGAATGCTGAGATGGAGGTGATGTACGCGTTGCCCCGCGCCGAGGCACTTGGCAGGCACGTACAAGAGATCTTTCCATCCGAGTTTGTAGCCGGGTTCGAGCGTGCGCACGAGCAGTCCGGAACGCATCACCTTTCTAAACTGAGGCTTGCCCTGCGAGCGGGTGAGGCTCGGACAGTGAACC
>CAXTSF010000272.1:0-614 GCA_964246865.1 uncultured Terriglobus sp. | reverse complement strand
TCTCGGTAGGGAGCATCGTTCTAATCGAGGACATTACAGAACGCACGCAGCTGGAGTCGCAGCTCACGCAGGCGGAGAAGATGTCTTCGATCGGCCTGCTTGCAGCCGGTGTGGCGCATGAGGTGAACACGCCGCTGGCGGTCATCAGCAGCTACACACAGATGCTGCAGAAGCACGCCCGCGATGACGGAAGGCTTGCACCGGTGCTTGAAAAAATCACGCAGCAAACCTTCCGCGCCTCCGAAATCGTGAACGGCCTGCTGAACTTCTCACGCACAACAGCCATCGAGTTCTCTCCGCTCGACATGAACAACATTCTTCGCGAGACGCTGACGCTGCTGGATCATCAGCTGCGGAGTGCGCGGATTCAGGTAGACACAGACTTTCAGCTCCCCTTGGCGAAGGTACACGGCAGCCAGGGCAAGCTGCAGCAGGTAGTCCTGAATCTGCTGCTGAATGCCAAGGATGCGATGGTGCCGATGGGCAGCGGCGTGCTCACGGTGAGCACCTCGGAGCAGGACGGCGAAGTCATTGTGACGGTGCAGGCCACAGGGTCAGGCATCGATCCGCAGCACCTGCACCGCCTCTATGATCCCTTTTTCACAACAAAGAAT
>CAXTSF010000271.1:0-3540 GCA_964246865.1 uncultured Terriglobus sp. | reverse complement strand
CATCCCAACCTGTCGCCAGAAGTCCGCAGATGAGCATCGCAACACGCCTTTGACGCGTTCTCTCTATAGAGTTACCTCAACCCATGCATACATCACGGGCGCGCCAAGGGCCGTTCCGGCGACACCGAATCGAGGGTAGACCTATCTCCAGCACCGGCCACTCCCATCCCGCGACAACCTTCGTGCCCGTCATCCTTGCCGGCGGCAGCGGAACCCGCTTCTGGCCGCGCTCCCGCCGCGCCCGCGCGAAGCAGGTGCTCTCCCTCCACGGCGATCGCACCATGATCCAGCAGACGGTGGATCGCCTCGGCGCACTCGCCCACACCGCGGATGTGTGGGTTGTCACCAATGACTGCCTCGCCTCCACCATCGAAGAGCAGTTGCCCGGGCTCTCGGACGGCCACCTGCTCTGCGAGCCTGCCGCCCGCAACACCGCACCCGCCTGCGGCCTCGCCGCCTTTCTGCTGGAGCGCTCCGCTCCGGAGACGGTGCTGGGTGTCTTTCCCTCCGACCACGTCGTCGGCGACACTGCTCGTTTCGTCGGTGTCCTCCGTGAGGGGATCGCCCTTGCCACGCAGCCCGGGACCATCGTCGTCCTCGGTGTCCCACCCTCGCGTCCCGAGACCGGATACGGCTATATCGAGGCCGGCGACGCACTTGGAGCCGCCTCGTTCGCAGCCATTCCCGCGCATCGGGTGCGCCGCTTTACCGAGAAGCCGGATCTTCACACCGCGGAGAGCTTTCTCCACGCCGGGAACTACTCCTGGAACAGCGGAATCTTTCTCTGGTCCGCGCGGACGCTCGCCGATGCCCTCCGCGAGCACGCGCCCGAGCTCGCCACCCGTCTGCAGATCATCGCGGACAGCCACGGCACGCCCGCCTTTGAGGACACCTTCGAGACCATCTATCCCTCCTGCGAGAACATCAGCATTGACTACGCCGTGCTTGAGCCGCGCTCACAGAAGGGCGAAGCTGCCGCCAACATCGTCTGCCTGCCCGCGGACTTCGGCTGGAACGACCTGGGCTCCTGGTCGGCCCTGCACGAGCACAGTCTTTCGATCGCCGCGCCCGGCTCCGACTCCCATGGCAATGTCGCCGAGGGCAGCGACACCATGGCCATCGACGCCCGTGGGAACTACGTCTACGCCCCCGGCCGGCACATCGCCATGGTCGGCGTCGAGGATGTCGTTGTGGTCGTCACTGACGACGCTGTGCTTGTCACCACCCGCCATCGCTCCCAGGATGTCTCCGCGGTCGTCAAGACCCTTCGGGAGAAGGGACAGCTCCAGCTCACCTGAGATCTCTCCAGAGCTCTTAGCTGCTGGCTATTAGCTCCTGGCTTTTAGCTCCTAGCTCTTGGCTTTCAAGCGAATGGGCGACCCAAACAGCCAAAAGGGTAATGGCGGTAGCTGGTAGTCAAGAAATGGCGAAGAGCTAACCGCTAACAGCTAGGAGCTAACGGCTAACAGCTAACGGCTAACGGCTCTCTGCGACCTGCCGCCCCCTCCCGCGTCTATACAAGGGTATGGTCACGCTCCCCAGGAAGTCCCTCGCCGCGCTCGCTCTCCTCAGCGGAACCGCCCTGTGCACCGGCACCCTGCACGCCCAGTCCGGCAACGGCTTCGGCCCGCTGGACCCGGCGCCGCCCTCCGGCAGATCCGTTGATGAGATCATCAAGACCTTTGGTGCCCGCGAGAGCGCCTTTCGCAAGGCCCGCGAAAACTACACCTTCCGCCAGAGCGTACGCATCCAGACCATCAACGACGACAACAACAAGCCCGATGGCGAGTACAGCCAGGTCACCGACATCGGCTTCGACCGCTCCGGCAAACGCACGGAAAACGTCGTCTTCGCCCCCCAGAACACCCTGGAGCGCGTCACGCTGGACCAGAGCGACTTCGAAGATCTCCGCATCCGCCTGCCCCTCGTCCTCACCACCGAGGACCTGCCCGAGTACGACGTCAGGTATCTTGGCCGTCAGAAGGTCGACGAGCTCGATACCTATGTCTTCCAGGCCACACCCAGGGTTCAGGACATCAACCACCGCCACTTCGAGGGCAAGGTCTGGGTTGACCAGCGCGACCTGCAGATCGTCATGATCAGCGGCAAGAACACCCCGGACGACATCAAGCACAACCACTTCTCCATCCCCTTTACGACCTACTACGAGGAGATCGATGACAAGAACTGGTTTCCCACCTACACCCGTTCCGAGGGCACCGTCCACTTCGCCGCACAGCACGACGTTGCCGCCAATGAGATCCATATGCGGTCCACGGTCAAGTACACCGACTATCGCCAGTTCCGCTCCTCCGCCCGCATCCTCTACAACGGTGCCGAGGTGAAAACCGAGATCGACCCGAACGCCAAACCCGATGGGAACACCAACCCGGATGGCAGCGGCAGGACCGGTACCAGTCCAACTCCGGATGCCGGCAACCCCGGCCCCACCGTCACCCCTGGCCCGGACGTGGATCCCTCCACCGGTCCCGCTCCTGCCCGCCGTCCCAAGCCGTAGCAGCGCCTACTGCGGAACCGTCTCCGTGTGTACCGCGATGCGCCACCGGCCGTCCCTGCGCACGTAGCTGTCCGATCCCAGCATCTCCGGCGGCATCCGCTTCCCGCGGCAGGTGGCCTCCTGCCGGTGCCGGTACACCAGCACCGCGGCATCCGCTGTCAGCACCCGCACCTGCGGCTCCAGGACGCTGTACCGGTTCAGCGCGCAGCCCTGCACCACGCCCGCCAGCTGCTCGGTCGGCAGGACCCCCTCCGGCCCCACATAGGTGAACTCCGGCGTCACACCCCGCAGAAACGCGAGGATATCCCGCCGCTGAAACGCCCGGAACAGCGCCGTCGTGTTCGCCAGCAGCGTCGCACGCAGCGCGGCCATCTCCGGTGAGATCGCCGGCGCACCATCCGTCTCGCTCGGCACCAATCCCTGCTGCTGCGCCGCCGTTCCCCCGGATGTCTGCGCCCGTCCCGCCGCTCCGTTCAACAGGAGCAGCAGCACCACCGCACTCAGCGCCCGCAACACAGACCCCTCGTCAAAGCCGGCTGCGTCCACGCCCAAACAACAGGTACAGGATCACCAGCAGCAGGATCAGGTCGACCGTGCCTCCACCGTAGTAGCCCACACCGGGGCCCATGTAGTATCCGCCACCGCCGAACAGCAACAACAGAAGAACCAGAATCAGGATAAGAAGCATGCGCGGCAGTCTAGCATGCCATCCCCGTCGATCCGAAGCGGCTGCGGACCGCACGCTGTTACAGCCCTGCGAACGGATTGAACGACGTGCCCCGGTCGAAGACATCCGACCCCTCCGCCCGCTTCAGAAAATTGATCACCAGATACGTCACCGGCGTCGCCAGCACCTCGTAGCCCACCTTCAGCAGATATCCTGTCCCGATAATCCGCCCAAGCGTTCCCCACGGCACCGTGCCCGCGAAGGTCAGCGTGATTACCAGCACGGTATCCACTGCCTGCCCCACCACCGTCGATCCGATCGTCCTCGACCACCGCGCACGCCCACCCGTCAGCAG
>CAXTSF010000270.1:0-3563 GCA_964246865.1 uncultured Terriglobus sp. | reverse complement strand
CCATATAGATGCTATGGCCAAGCCCTGTCAGGAAATTGATATTAGCCGGCGAGGTCGCTCCGAAATCCAGCACACGCTGCGATTCCTGCTGCTGCAGATGCTTGAGCAGCAAAGCCCATCCGCTGGAATGCCGGATGCTTCTTTCCCTACTCTTCGCCGAGGATGTTCCCCGGCTTTCCTTGTTACGAAACAAACCCACGTTTCTGCCCCGCTTCACCCACGCCGCTGCCGCTGGCTCTTACTCTTTTGCCGCCCCTGTGAGCGACACTTTTCCCCGGATGACCGCACTATCCTCAATGGAGAGCCGCGCCGCGGTCACATCGCCGAGAAGTGTGGCCGACTGACGCAGATCCACACGGCCGGATGCTGTCACCGTGCCCTCAAGCCTGCCCAGAACGACCAGATCCTGCACATGAAGCTCTGCCGTCACCTGCGCCGCAGGCCCGAGCGTCAGCCGGCTCTCGGTAAGCGTTATCGTTCCATGCACAACGCCGTCCACGTACAGGTCTTCCGATCCGGTAATCTCACCGCGAATCGTGACCGACTTTCCGAGGACCGTGGAACTCTCGCTAGGCTTCATGGGTCTCCTTACTCCTTTGTAACTGCCGTGAGTCTATCCAAGCAGCACCCTTGCAGCAATGCATAGAAAGGTGCAGCGGGAGTTCGTTGTGGTACAAGTGTCCGAATCCGCAGCTGCATGCCTTGGGGGGCTCATCGCGTCTATGCATCTTGATCTTCGCTGGATCTTTGCCGTACTGGCCTGCGCCGCCAACGGCAGTGCACAGACCGGTAAACCGCCGGATCTGCTGCCCATCATCCGCGAAACCGTCGCATACCAGCTCGACTTTTTGCAGCACCACAGCTCCCCTCTCCTGTATCAGGCGCACCGGGTAGACGCAAAGGAGGATACAACCCGCATCATTGTCGAGACCCGTGAGGGAGCGATTGGCAGGCTCGTCGCTCGCGGTGGCCGCGCGCTTGCACCAGCGGAAAACGCAGCCGAGCAGGAGCGTCTGCGCACACTCTCCTCAGCCGACATGGCTAAGAAAAAGAAGGGAGAACAGTCCGGCGAAAAGTTCGGCACCGAGTTGATTTCGGCTATGCCTTCCGCCATGCTTTACTCCCTGGCTCCCGGCCAGCCGCAGCTGTCCCAGGTAGGGCATCCGCAGCTTGTGCTCGACTACCGGCCCAATCCTGACTTTCATCCCGCGTCAACCGCTCAGGAGTTGCTCACCGGACTGCAGGGACGGCTATGGATTGATAGCAGCGATCACCACTTGCTTCGCATCGAGATCCATGTGATCCACAATCTCAACCTCGCATGGGGTCTGCTGGCCCGCGTCTATAGCGGTGGAACCCTGGAATACGATCAGCGCGATATCGGCGGCGGCCACTACGCCTACACCAGCATTGTGATGGACCTGACTCTGCGGGAGCTGATGCTGAGAACTGTCCCCTACCGTTCGCAGCTCACGGCCACCCGCCATCAGGTACTGGCCGCCATACCCAGCCGTCAAGAGGCTGTGCGCACCCTGCTGGCCTACCCGGTAAGCTCACTCACATCCGGTCAGCGTTAGCGTTGGCGAAAGCTCGTCTCCGCCTCACGTTCTATTAGCGGCTTCCTGCCTCTTCACGAGGGTCCAAAGCGCTTCCATCTCGTCCAGCGAAAGCCTGTGCAGGCTCTCTGTACCTCCGCTTGCATCCTCCATAGCGCCGAAGCGGCGACGGAACTTCGCATTCGCTTTACGCAGCGCCTGCTCTGAATCCACATGGAGGTGCCTCGCAAGATTGGTCAGAACAAACAACAGGTCGCCAAACTCCTCTTCTACTCGCTCCGCCACCGGTTGCGCTGTGAGTTCCTCGCGGATCTCCGCAATCTCCTCCTGCACCTTTCCGAACAGGCCTTCCACATCCGGCCAGTCGAATCCGATCTTCGCGGCGCGGCTGCCGAGCTTGGCCGCCTCCTGCAGTGCAGGCGTGGCGCGCGGCACGGCATCCAGCAGATGGCCTGCCTCGATGGCAACGGAACGGCGCTCCTCGGCCTTGACGGACTCCCACGTGCGGATTACATCTGCTGAGTCTCGTGCGGCTCTATCACCGAAGACATGCGGATGGCGGCGGATCAGCTTTGCCGTGAGTCCGCGCACCACATCATCGATCGTAAAGTGCTGCTCATCGGCTGCGATCTGCGCGTAGAACAACACCTGCAGCAGAAGATCGCCAAGCTCGTCCCGAAGCTCCGGCCAGTCCCGCCGGTCGATCGCGTCGAAGACCTCATAGACCTCCTCCAGCGTGTGCGGGCGGATGCTGTCCAGGGTCTGTTCCCGGTCCCACGGGCAGCCATCCGGGGCTCTCAGCCGCGCCATGACGGCTGCCACTTCGGCAAAGGCTTCTCCCGCGCGCTCAGCTACTTTCGGATCAGGTTTGACATCGGGCATGCAGCCATCCTAGCAACCGCACACTCCAGCGCTCAGCCTTCAACACTTTACGGAATCAGCTCATCTGCTTATCGCGCATTGCCAGCAACACCTTCGCTGTCGTGACCATCTGGCCGGAGTGGCGTTGCGTGTGCTCCGCCATGTGGATCAGCAGGCCGGCGACGGTGGTAGGCAGGTACGCTCGGCCAACGGTACGCTGCTCATCGAGGCGATCGACCTTTACGCGCAGCACGCGGTCGATCGCAAGGTGAAGCGCGGAGACGAATGCGGCGCGCAGAGACGCCGCGCTCTCACTGGTTTCGTGCTCCGACCGAAGCTGCTCCATCTGCTCCGCCGACAGCTGCCTGCCGTCGAGATAGGTGCACAGGCGATCCAGGCTGCGACCGATATGACGCACCTGAAAGGCAAGGGAGGGCAGACCGAGTGGGCGCGCGTGAAGCTCCTCGATAGTCAACTCGGCGGTCCAGCGGAATGCGTCCTCCTCGGCAAGCTCCAGGGCGTGCAGCACCGCACGCAGAACCGGTTGTATGTCCGTGTGTGTTCCGCGCAGCCAGGGCTCCACGCCGCTGCCCTGTTTCCGTGTTGCTGACGGGACCTCGTTCACCGTTTCACTCCTTGTCCGGCTGCTAAACTCGATGCTACTGACATGTTTGAAAACCTACAGGAAAAGCTGCAGCGAGCCTTCAAGAACCTTCGCGGTCAGGGCACGATTACGGAAGAGAATATCGCAGATGCCCTGCGTGAGATACGGCTTGCGCTGCTTGAGTCCGACGTCAATCTAAACGTCGTCAAAGACACAATCGAGCACATCCGCGAGAAAGCCATCGGCCAGCAGGTCGCAACGGCGCTCTCACCCACCGAGCAGGTCATCAAGCTGGTCAGCGATGAGCTGGTCGCGATCCTCGGCAAGGACACCGCTCGCTTCAAGTTCGCCTCGCAACCACCGACCGTGATCCTGATGGCAGGGCTGCAGGGCTCGGGGAAAACCACCACGAGCGGCAAGCTGGCGGCGTGGCTTAAGAAGGGCGGGCACCGGCCGATGCTGGTGTCGGTGGACGTGTACCGGCCGGCGGCGCGTGAACAGCTTGCTGTCGTGGCCAAGTCGGTGAGCGCGCAGATCTATAC
>CAXTSF010000269.1:1329-3571 GCA_964246865.1 uncultured Terriglobus sp. | reverse complement strand
GGGTAATCACGCAGTGAAGTTGAGGGTCGAAACGCTTCAGCCGGTCCAGATAGATCCGCGTCAGACGCTCACTGGTCAGCTTTCGACTTTCGATCCATCGCGAGATCTGCGTGACGGTGGCAAAGGCGATGGAGGCATCATCGGCCGGCAGCGGGGCCACGGTGTCAGTGCTGCGAACAAAGGTGTCTTCCGAGGACGCTACGCGAAGTCCGGGCAGCTCCGGATTCCAAAGAGTCGCAGGTACGTCTGTGTCGGTAAGCTCGACGCGGCGGGGACCGGTGCGCCGCTCCAACAACGGTGCCATGGAGACGCGCCAGTTTCCGGCAGCCTCAACGCGGTCTCCGGCAGTCATGGAGATCTGCACAAGCTTTTCGGCCTCGGCGAAGGTGGCCGTGCCTACGTCCGGGCCAACGGCGGGCGACGTCCCAAAGGCAGGCGGCGCGCCGGGGGTGGTTGGCTGCTGCGGCGTGGTTACCTGAGCGTCTGCGGCGCTGGCGATGACTGCTGTGCCGAACACCGCGGCGGAACCGGCCACCAGGAAGTTTCGGCGGGAGTGAACATTGTTTGGCAAGGCGACCTCGCGAAAACGGATGCTTGCAGGTATACCACTCACGCCGTGGCACATGTCCTCAACGAGAGACAAGAGCGCCTCCTCTGCGCCGGAGACGGTTGTTACTCGTGTGAACCTTTGCTGATTCTCAACGCGAAGCGGGTTTGCCGTTAGCCTGAAGCGATGGCGAAGAAGTTGCGTGTAGGTGTGTTATTTGGCGGCCGTTCCGGGGAGCATGAGATCTCGCTCCGCTCTGCGCAATCCATTCTGGATGCGATGGATCGCAAGAGGTACGAGGTAGTTCCGATCGGCATTGCGAAGTCCGGCCAATGGCTGAGCGGCGCGCAAGCGAGCTCCCTGTTCGGGAACGCTGCCCCAAAGCAACTCGCCACACGCGCCGCGCATGGCCGTGCTGTTCGAGGCGTGCTGGCAGCCCTTGGCGGCGGCGATCACGACGCCTCAGCCGACAGCGACAACTCGACCGCGCTCGCACTGGGAGCCTCAGCCACGGGTACAGCCAGTGCCGGGTTGGACGTAGTCTTCCCCGTGCTGCACGGCACCTTTGGCGAGGACGGCACGATTCAGGGCATGCTCGAGCTAGCCGATGTCGCCTATGTCGGCTGCGGTGTGCTTGGCTCGGCCACCGGCATGGACAAGGACGCGATGAAGAAGATGTTTGCCGCCTCGGGCCTGCCCATGGTGAAACACGTGACGCTCTTGCGGGGCGAGTGGAAGGCCAGTCCAAAAAAGTGCATGGCCCGGATCGAGGATCAGCTACGCTATCCCGTATTCGTAAAGCCTGCGAACCTCGGCTCTTCGGTGGGAATCAGCAAGGTACGGGATCGCGCGGAGCTGACACCGGCGATGAACAAGGCCGTGACCTTTGACCGCAAGATCGTAATCGAGGAGGGCGTGACCGGTGCCGGCAAACTGCGCGGCGCACAGGGAAGGTCAGGGGCGAAGGCGCGTGAGCTCGAGGTGGCGGTGCTTGGCAATGATGACCCGATCGCGAGTGTTGTGGGCGAGATCGTGCCGGACCGCGACTTCTACGACTACGAATCGAAGTACGACGCGAGCAGCAAGAGCGAGCCCGTGATTCCGGCACGCATCACACGCACTGAGTCAAAAGAGATCCGAGCCATGGCCATCGCAGCCTTTCGTGCCTGCGACTGCGCGGGCCTGGCACGCGTCGACTTCCTTATGGAAGCGGCGGATCCTAAGTCGGAGAAGCGCCCAAAGATCTACTTGAACGAGATCAACACGATGCCGGGTTTCACCAGCATCAGCATGTACCCCAAACTGATGGAGGCCAGCGGTATCGGTTACCGGGAACTGATCGACCGGCTCATCCTGCTTGCCATCGAGAGGCATGCGGAGCGGAAGGAGACGAGCTTCAGCCGGTGAGGATCACCTTTGTTAGCACGTGCAGAAGGGAACATGGACGTGACCTGTCTTGAGCTGCGACTTCACTCGTTCAGTCGTGCCCTGGTAGCAGCCGTCAGAGCATACTCAGCAATCCGGCTTCATCCAGGACGGACACGTTAAGTTCGCGAGCCTTCTCCAGCTTGCTGCCGGCGTCCTCTCCTGCGACAACATAGCTCGTCTTCTTTGAAACGCCGCCGCTGACCTTGCCGCCGGCTGCCTCGATCCGTTCCTTTGCCTCGTCGCGGGTGAGTGTGGACAGGGTGCCGG
>CAXTSF010000269.1:0-1319 GCA_964246865.1 uncultured Terriglobus sp. | reverse complement strand
CCGGTCAGCACAAAGGTTTCGCCGGCGAGCGAGGTGCCGCGTTCGCGTTTCTGCTCAGTAAACTGCAGCCCTGCCTCGCGGAGAGCCTCCACGAGAGCGCGATTCTTCTCCACAGAAAAGAAGTCGCGAATCGTTGCAGCAACGACAGGGCCGATGCCCTCCGCACGAACCAGTTCCTCCTCGGCGGCGGCCATGATGGCGTCCATGGAACCGAACTCCCCGGCCAGGTCCTGGGCCGTGCGATCGCCGACGTGTCGAATGCCTAGACCCAGGATCACGCGGTAGAGCTGCGCACTCTTTGTTCGCTCGATCTGCGCGAGAAGTCCCTGCGCGGTTTTCTTACCCACACGTTCCAGGCCGAGCAGATCTGCCTCTGTCAGCCGGTATAGGTCGGCCACTGTGCGCACCAGGGCTTTGCGTGCAGGTTCCTCAACCGGTGCCGCATCGGCGGTCTTTCTCATTTCGACAGCGATCGAATCGATGGCAGCGCCCTCTGCCTCAGAGCCGGCCACGTCCGCAAGCGATGTCGGCTCGTTCAGCGGATGACCGAGCAGCTGCGCCACCATCGCCTCACCCAGGCCCTCGATATTCATCACGCCACGCGATGCGTAGTGCAGCAGCTCCTCACTCAGGCGCGCCGGGCAGCTTGCATTGACGCAGCGGTAGTCGATCTCCCCTTCTTCCCGGATGACCGGCTCCTTGCACTTGGGGCAGCGCGTTGGGAAGTTAATCTCGCGGCTGCCTCTTGGGTGATCCACATCCTCAACCACCTCGGTGATCTTCGGGATAACGTCGCCCCCACGCTCCACCGCGACGTAGTCGCCAATGCGCACGCCGAGCCGGGCAATCTCATCGGGGTTGTGCAGCGTGGCGCGCGCGACGGTGATGCCGCCAATGCTGACTGGATCGAGCGCGGCCACCGGCGTCAGCTTGCCCGTGCGTCCCACCTGAAAGAGGACATCCAGCAGTTTCGTTACGGCACCACGCGCCGGAAACTTGTAAGCCACAGCCCAGCGCGGTGCCTTGCCGGTAAAGCCAAGCCGGCGCTGCTGCGTCACGGCGTCCACCTTTACGACAATGCCGTCGATCTCATAGCCGAGATGGTCGCGTTCCGGTTCCGCCTCCGCTATGAACTCGAGCACGGCGTCGATACTGTCCACGGTGCGCACGCGTGGGTTGGTGCGGAAGCCCGCGGCCGCTAGTGCGGAAAGAGCTTCGCTTTGCGTGGGCAGCAACATCTCTCCTTCGCCGAGGAGGAAGTAGCCATAAAGGTCAAGGCGCCGCTGCGCCACCACACTTGGTTCAACCGTGCGGATGGT
>CAXTSF010000268.1:0-3573 GCA_964246865.1 uncultured Terriglobus sp. | reverse complement strand
CCAGCTCTGCGTCCGCCGTAGTGACCGTGACATGCACCACAAGGGTTCCCTGCCGGTGAATCTGCTTGAACAGGTCGATGTCGCGTGCGATGAGGGTGGATTTGGTGACGACGCCGAGCTGAAGGCCAGGGAAGCGGCCCATCACTTCGAGCAGGCTGCGCGTAAGCCGGGTGCGGCGTTCGATCGGCTGCCAGGGATCGGTGGCGGTGCCGAGGGCGATCTCCTCGTGAATGCGGCCCTGCCGCTCGAGCTTGCGGAGCTCCTGCTCGAGGAGCCAGGGAGCGTTGGACTTGACAAAGATCTCGCGCTCAAAAGCTTCAGGATCGCGAAGCGTGCTGGTGTTGGCGCTCCCGGGGCCGGGAGCGGGTGCGAGGAACTCATGGGTGTAGCGGGCATAGCAGTAGCGGCAGCCAAACTCGCAACCGCGGTAGGGATTGATGGACCAGGCCATCCACTTGAGCCGTTTCGATACGGAGCGGTTCAGGACGGAGCGAACGGGTAAGGCGCGGAAGCGAACGTCATGGCCCGCGTCGACCTGCTCGGCCTCTGCGGCGAGGCGACTGAGGGCGTGGGTACGCGGCCCTTGCAGGATCGGAAAGAGAAAGGTCTCCGTTGCTGTTTTATTCGCCATATATTCGCCTGGAGAGGCTAAGGTACCCGAGGTCCAGGGCAGCGTCAAGCCCGTAAAACAGAAGCAGGGGTGAGAGGAAGATCCATGCTCGGGGACGCGGGAGTGCAGTCTCGTAATAGGCTCGGGAGTATGCCTCGCCTCCCGTTCCTTTCGCTGCTCGTGCTGCTGCTGTGTCCGGCTTTGTCCGTTTCCGCTGAAGGTGCTGTGGGCGGAGCGCAGGAGCCGGTGGAGCATAGCTTTGTCCTGCATCACTTCCGGACGGAGAGCGGTGTGACCATGGCCGAGGTGCGCGTGGTCTACGGAACGTACGGCAAGCTGAACGCGGCGGGGGATAATGCGGTGCTGCTGCCCTCGCACTACATGGCGGAGATGCACGGCTACACGTGGCTGATCGGGCCTGGCAAGGATGGTGCACCGCGGGCGCTGGATCCGGCGAAGCAGTTTCTGATTGCGACGGAGATGTTCGGCAACGGACGAAGCTCGTCGCCGAGCAATACGCCGGAGCCGTTCCATGGGCCGCGGTTTCCGGCCATAACGATCCGCGACAACGTGGAGGCCGTCCACCAGCTGCTGACAGAGGAGCTGCATGTGAAGCACCTGCAGGCGGTGATCGGCTTTTCCATGGGAGCGCAGCAGGCGTTCCAGTGGGCGGTAAGTTATCCCGACTACATGGACCGCGTGGTGGCAACCTCCGGCACGGCGAAGACGTATGGGCATGGCATTGTGCGGCTGGAGAGCGAGATCACCGCGATTGAGACCGATCCGGCATTCCTGAACGGCGACTACAAGGCCGAGCCTCAGAAAGGGATTGAGGCATTCGGCATCGTGTGGACGGCGTGGCTCTACTCGCAGGAGTGGTGGCGGCAGGAGCTGTGGAAGGCCGACGAGAAGCCCGGGACGACACTCGATCAGGTCATTGCAAAATACAAGAAGGACTTTATCCCCGGCGCGGACGCGAACAATCTGATTGGGCAGATGCGGACGTGGGAGAGCCACGACGTAGGCGCGACGCCAGGCTTCGGCGGCGATGTGCGGAAGGCGCTCGGCTCGATCAAGGCCAAGGTGCTCTACATGCCTTCGGCGACGGACCTGTACTTCCCGGTGACGGATGCGCAGTTTGAAGCGCCGATGATCCCACACTGCACGCTGCTGCCGATTCCATCATTGTGGGGGCATCCGGCGGGCGCAGGGGCGAGCCCAGCGGATGAGAGGTTTTTGAATGAGAGGATTGGGGCGTTTCTGCGGGAGTAAACGCCTGGCGTGATTGACAGAGCAGTAGACGCGGGCCTTCAGCCCGTAGCCGATGGAAGGACAGATACCTGATTTGATCTCAAGACTTTAGCGCGCGAACCAATAAGGCATATTTTTCGTGCTTTGTATGACGGAGCGCTCCGCGCTTGCTCACCTTAGCTGCGGCGAAGCGGGAAGTTGTTGGCAAGTGTTCTGCAGTGACCGCCGGGAGTGTAGCAGCGGGCGCTGGAGAGTGCCGGGTCACATGGCCGGAAGAGCCTGAGACTCGGGGCTGGTCGATCAGAACTCGAAGTCGAGCGAGAACTGAATGCGGCGGGCGGTTGAGGTTGCGATAGGAGCGCCGAAGCCGGCCCGGGGAGCGGTTTGAGAGCCGTATGCCGTGTCGAGAAGCGAAACGTTTCGGTGATTGAGCAGGTTGAAGGATTCGGCGACGACGTCGAGGTGGCCGCCGCGGACTGGCAGGATTTTCAGGATACGCAGATCGAAGTTGATGTTTGCGGGAGCTGTGAGGGAGTTGCGCCCGAGACCGAGCGGCCGAGCGGTGAAGGGGTAGACGTGCTCCCGGTTGCTGTCGAGACCGGTGACCGGGTTCGCCCGAAAGCCGCTGCCGACACTGAGGATGGGGGCGAACTCCAGGCCGTTGAGGAGTTGTGTCCATGGACCTGAACTCGCATGGGCTGTACCTTCCTGCGAGTCGTTCGAGTCTGGCCCTATCAGGTATATGCCGCTTAGCGTGAAGCGGTGTCTCTGGTCCTGTAGCGAGAGCGAACGCTCGTCCGCCAGGGCAAAGGGGTTTTGCGGCTGTTCCGAGTCAAAGGAGGCATCATCGAAGGTTTTGGAGAGTGTGTAGCCGGCGAGGATCTGCAGACCTTCAGTGAACTGGCGGTTGAGCGTGAAGGTGAGGCCGTTGTAGTTGGACCCGGCTGTTGTGCTGAACTCGCTGATGGAGTCAAAGGCCGGGTTTGCCCGTGAAGGCAGAAAAACAGCCCTGCCGAATTGTTGCGGGGCGGCTGAAACGATGCCCAGGGGTGCTGCGTTTTGGGCGTTCAGGACTACGGGGGGCAGCAGGTTGGTGTTTGCGGTACGGCCAAGCCGCAGGCCGTGTACGTACTGAAATTCTGCTTTGAGCGTGACTTGGAAGGGCAAGGCCTGCTCTGCGCTGAACGAAGCGACCTGACTGTATGGGTTGTGGAGACCGGGCTGCGGACGGGCGATGCTGGGTGCTGTCCCGGCGATGGGCTGGGATGCGGATCTTCCATGGCGGTAGAGCGCTGCCGCATCCTCACCCTCCAGGTTTTGGAGGAAGCCGCGGCTGCCGTCCTGCTGAACGAGCCGGTTCACGGTAGAAAGCAGGAAGCGGTCGTAGAAGATGCCGAAGCCGGAACGAAGGATGAGGGATGGCACGGGTCTCCATGCGAGGCCAACGCGGGGGCTGAAGTTAATGGGATGTTGGGAGAACGGAGCGGGGAGCTGATTTGCCTCGTAGCGCAGGCCGAAGTCGACGGCAACGCCGTGCGCGGCGGTCCAGTGGTCCTGCAGGTAGGCTTTTACCCGGTATTCAGCGGAGTGAGTATTGGGGCTGCGGAAGTAGGTTTCCGTAAAGAAGTCGGGAGTGCCGAGGGAGAGTGCATTCAGGGAGGGAAAGACAAAGAGGCCCCGATTGCCGTCGAGAACCAGGGAGCGTATAGCGA
>CAXTSF010000267.1:0-3613 GCA_964246865.1 uncultured Terriglobus sp. | reverse complement strand
GGGATGGGGGCTGCCCGCGGCGGCGGGCTACAGCCTGGGGATTGGCCGGGAGCCAGTGGTGTGCCTCCTGGGGGATGGCGCTGCGATGTACTCGCCGCAGGCGCTGTGGACGCTGGCGCATGAGCGGCTGCCGGTGACGGTGGTGGTGATGAACAACCTGGAGTACAACGTGCTCAAGAACTACATGCGGGCGCAGACGCACTACCTGTCCGCGGCTTCGAACCAGTTCATCGCAATGGATCTGGTGGACCCACCTGTCGACTACCTGGCGCTTGCAACATCCATGGGTGTGCCGGCACGCCGGGTGGACCGTGCCGCGGACGTTGCCGGTGCAGTTGCGGCCGGCATCGCCTCGGGCCAGCCAAACCTGATCGAGGTAAGGATTCGCGCGACGGCAACCTGATTTTCGCAGGTGACGCGGCGTGGTTGGGTCGTGAGTCTCAGCCCGCCGTTCCGCCGTGCCGGTACCGCGGCCTTCGCGAGGATTGGAGCCGCCATGGTGAGCACCACGGCCATGAGCATCACCGGGTCTGCCGTGTTTGCGTGAGAGACCGTACTGGGCAGTCGCGTCAATATCGCCGGGCCAGAATCAAACCTGCAGCTCCCGCGGAGATGCCAACGCAGGAGGGTAAGCACGCGCTCGGCAGGACGTCTTGCTTCTCACGAGGGAGCGGCGGCTACAGGCGATACACGACTGCAGGAGGAGTGACTTAGTCTGGAGCGTAAACGAGGCCTCAGCTATGCCTGAAACTCTCGATCCGCCATTCTCTGGCAGCTTCACCTACGACGATTTTAACCGCCTGAAGACAGCCAGCTACCCGGAGGCGGGCCGTGCCTTCAGCTATGGCTATGACCGGTACGGCAATCGTGCTTCGCAGACGGCGACCCAGGGATCCGGGCCACAGCCGCAGCTGAGCATCGACCCGGGAACCAACCGGGTCTCGACGAATGCCTACGATGCCGCCGGGAACGTGCTCTCGGACGGCCTGCACAGCTACACCTACGACGCGGACGGCAATGTGCTGACGGTGGACGGCGGCCAGACCGCGGCCTACACCTACAACGCCCTGAACCAGCGCGTCCGGTATACCTATCCTGGGTTCGATCGGGACTACGCCTTCAATCTGGAGGGCAGGAAGATCTCCTGGTGGGATGGCCTTGCGTCCTCGCCGACGCTGACCACTTCCTTTGTGTACTGGAACAGCGCTATCGTGGCGCAGTACGCCGGGAATCAGGTCTACTTCCGGCATGACGACCTGCTGGGCACGGAGCGGCTGCGCACCAACTACGATGGCAGCACCAACGCGAAGCTTACGGACCTTCCCTTTGGGGATAACGCCTCTGGTACCAGCGATCAGCCACGGTTTGCGCAGCTGGACCGGGATCCGGACAGCAACTACCACGCCCAGTTCCGCGAGTATTCCCCCAACCAGGGCCGTTGGATGAGCCCCGACCCGTACAGCGGCAGCTACGACGGAAGCAATCCGCAGAGCTTCGACCGGTATGCGTATGTGCTCAACAACCCGCTGTTCTATATCGATCCGCTTGGGGACACGACCACGGACGGCAATCCCCCGCCGGCACCCCCGCCTGACGATCCATGCCGTGGCGAACCGAGATGTACAAAGGGCACAGGAACACAAGGACCTCCTCCACCCCTCCAGCCGATTGAGGGAGGTGGCATTTCCCCAACTTCCGGCAGCGGAAACGGTAACTCGGGACAAGGCAGCGGGGCAGGTGGAAGCAGCAGCTCGTCTCCAGCCCCGAGAAAGCCGAGAAGCAAGCCAGCTAAGCCTCGGAGCTTCTGCAGCGGAACGTTTGCCTATTCCGGCCTTGAAACCGACACCGGCATCGCGAGCGCATTTCACGGGGTGATCGTAGATCATGGCTCTGGAGGCGGACTGAGTGGTGGCCAGCTAACCGAAGCTTCTTATGGCGAGGGACTCTTCGGAGGCGTTGGAGTTATAGCGCCTGCAAACGGAGGCAAGACTGTTTTCATCGACTACTCAGGTTTCCGAGTCTCTCTTGGCTCTCTCGGAGCTTTTCAGATCGGCGTCTTAGGTACTAGTGACGGTTCTGTTGGTTTATTCTTTGAGCGTCACGCTGGGTCTATTGCAAATGGGACGGGAGCTTCTTACGGGCCGTGCACACCATGAACCATCTATTTGACACCCACTACGCTGGAAGGACGGCTACGGTTGCGATGATCGTACTGCTGCTCGCAATGGCCACTACGGCAGGCATCTTCATGCAGCAGAGGGCCATGAAGGTAGGCCAAAAAACCGATGTGCTAGACATCGTAAGTGTCGCGCTGGTACCAGTCAGCATCGCCGTAGGCTTATTATGGTCCGTTTGGATGCATTGGCCGAAGTAGCAATAATGATTCACGCCACACTACGCGCTGTTCCTTCTGCAGCATTCTTCGGCTTGGTAGGCTTCTATGGGCGTTGTATAGCATCAGCAGGAATACAACCCGAATAACAATGTTCATTAGGTAGTAACGTCCTATCAAACGTGTGGTGATTAGCTAGCAAAGGGCGGTCGGGATGAGTCGGGAGCACGGAAAGCCTTCTAGCCGCTACTTATCTGCGTGTATGACGATCGGCATTGTGTCGTGCTTGTTAATGTCTATCTCTAACAGCGATGCACAGCGGCCTAACGCAGGAGCGGCGAAGGCTGTAAGTCTGTCCACACCAGAGGGGGTACTGAGCTTGTTGACGTTGGAGGAAAAGGTGGGTCAGATGCTGCAAATCCGCTTCTATGCGGATTCGGCATCGCCGGCTGAGCTTCCTGCGATGGTAGACCAGCTGACCCGTTACCACATAGGTTCGCTTGACCTGGGTGCGCGGATGGCGGGTCCAAACTTGGTACGGCCATCCTTAGAGCAAGTGGCGACCACGATCGCACAGTTGCAGAAAGGTGCCAAAGTGCCGCTGTTGGTCGGTGGCGATCTGGAGCGAGGCCTCGCGTTGCGGCTCTCCGGTGTGCCTGATCTTCCAACCCCGATGGCGCTTGGGGCGATCGGCGATCCGCAGATGGTGGAGCGGGTCAGCGCACTCACCGCAAAGGAGGCACGCACCGTAGGGCTGGAGTGGGCCTTCGCCCCCGTAGCGGACATCAACAGCAATCCGGACAATCCCATCATCAACACGCGGTCCTTTGGAGACGATCCCGCCGCAGTAGCGAAGCTGGTAGCCGCGTACATCCGGGGAGCGCATAGCGCTGCCAGGGGCGAGGACCGGATGGCTGTGGCGGTCAAGCACTTTCCGGGAGAGGGCGACACCGCAGAGGACCCGCACACCAAAGTGACAAAAATTACGGCCGACGCCGAGCATCTGCGCCGGGTGGAGCTCGTGCCGTTTCGCGCGGCCATTGCCGCCGGTGCCGATTCGGTGATGCTTGCCCAGGCCGCTGTGCCCGCCCTGGACGCAGACACCAATGAGCTGGCTACCCGGACTTTCGAAGACGGGGACTGTCGACGTAGAACGCGCGAGCCTGTCTCCGGCGAAGAGGGCTTCGCTTTCGCTCGACTCAAATAGGCGAACCTCAAAGCCGTGGAGACGCGTGGCAGAATGGCCTATGGCTACGGCGCCGGGCTTTGACGGGGATAGAT
>CAXTSF010000266.1:0-3683 GCA_964246865.1 uncultured Terriglobus sp. | reverse complement strand
CGCTCACAGAACTCCCATAGCGACGCAAACCCAGGCTTGCCCGCCTTCTGCAGTTCCCTTCGCGTCGCCGCAATCGTCTCGATGGCATTGCTGCCCACGTTCTTGATCGCAGCCAGTCCAAACCGGATCGCATCCCCAGCCGGCGTGAAGTTCGCATCCGAGATCTGCACATCCGGCGGCTGCACCGTGATGCCGATCTCCCGGCACTCTCCGATGTACTTCACCACGTTCTCCGGCTTGCTGGTTTCGCTTGTCAGCAGCGCCGCCATGAACTCCACCGGGTAATGCGTCTTCAGCCAGGCCGTGTGGTACGCCAGCAGCGCATACGCCGAAGAGTGCGACTTGTTAAAGCCGTACCCCGCAAACTGCAGGATCAGGTCGAACAGCTGACCCGCCTTCTCCTTAGGGTGTTTGCGCTCTGCCGCACCTGCCATAAACAGGTCGCGCTGCTTGGCCATCGCCTCCGGATCCTTCTTTCCCATGGCACGCCGCAGAAGGTCCGCACCACCGAGTGAATACCCCGCGATGACGCTCGAGATCTGCATCACCTGCTCCTGGTACACAATCACGCCCAGCGTCTCGTGCAGCAGCCCCTCCAGCTCCGGCAGCATGTATTCAACGGCGCGCCGGCCCCACTTGCGCTCGATGAAGTCGTCGATCATGCCGCCCTGGATCGGCCCCGGCCGGTAGAGCGCATTCAGCGCCGTCAGATCCTCGACCGTGGTCGGCTTGTAACGGCGCAGCACATCCCGCATACCGCCGGACTCAAATTGAAAGACCCCCGACGTCAGCGCACGGTGGAACACCTTCTCATACGTCACCGCGTCATCCAGCGGCACCGTCGCCATATCCACGTCCACGCCACGGTTCAGCTTGATCAGCTTCAGGCAGTCATCGATCACCGTCAGCGTCGTCAGCCCGAGAAAGTCCATCTTGAGCAAGCCCATCTTCTCAATGGCCTTCATGTCATACGCTGTGACGATTTCATCGTTTTTCGTCTTTGTCACCGGCACCAGCTCGGTCAGCGGCTGCGGCGCAATCACCACACCTGCCGCGTGCACGCCCGCGCCGCGAACCAGGCCCTCCAGCCGGATCGCCGCGTCGATCACCTCTTTGATTTGCGCATTCGTGTCATACGCCGCCTGCAGTGGAGGCGAGTCCTTCAGCGCCTGCTCGATCGTGATGCCGATCGTCGCCGGCACCATCTTCGCGATCCGGTCTACCTCGCCATACGGGATCTCCAGGGCACGCCCGACGTCCTTGATCGCGGCCTTCGCGGCCATCGTGTTGAACGTGATGATCTGCGCCACCTGCTCCCGGCCATACTTGCGCGTCACATATTCGATCACCTCGCCGCGCCGGTTCATGCAGAAGTCGATGTCGATATCCGGCATCGAAACTCGCTCCGGATTCAGAAAGCGCTCAAAGAGCAACTCATTCTGCAGCGGATCGATATCCGTGATCTCCATCGCGTATGCGACCAGCGATCCGGCAGCCGATCCACGGCCTGGACCCACTGGAATCTTCTGCTCCCGCGCATACCGGATAAAGTCCCAAACGATCATGAAGTAGCCCGGAAACTGCATCTGCTTGATGCACGCAATCTCCCCGTTCAGCCGCGCCTCATATTCGGCCGCCGTGTGCTTCAGCAGGCCGCGCTCGCGCAGATGGGCCACCGCCGTATCCTGCCGCTTACGCAGACCCTCCCGGCACACCCGCTCAAAGTAGCTGTCCAGGGATTCGCCTGCCGGCACCTCAAACTGCGGAAACGGATTGCCCACCTTTGACAGCTTCACGTTGCAGCGATCCACGAACTGCATCGTGCGCGCGCACACTTCCTCATGGCCCGCGAAGGTCCGGTGCATCTCCTCCGCGCTCTTGATGTAGAACTCCTGCGTGTCGAACTTGAACCGGTTCGGATCGTTCATGGACCCGGCCGTCTGCACACAGAGCAGGATCTCGTGCGCGCGGCTGTCGTCCCCGCCCACATAGTGGGCATCGTTGGTCGCGATCAACGGGATCTGTAGCTCGCGCTCCAGCTTGAAGAGCGCCTCACACACACCGCGATCCGGTTCGAGGCCGTGATCCTGAATCTCCAGGAAGAAGTTGTCCTTCCCGAAGATCTCGCGGAAGTAGCCCGCGCTCCGCTTTGCGTCCTCGTAGCGACCCTTCATCAGGTGCTGGTTCAGCTCGCCTGCCAGGCAGCCGGAGAATCCGATCAGCCCTTCCGTGTGCCTTGCGAGAAAGTCTTTCGACACACGCGGCTTCCGGTAAAACCCGTGCAGCGCCGCCTCGCTCGTCAGCCGTACCAGGTTGCGGTAGCCCGCCTCGTTCTCCGCCAGTACCAGAAAGTGGTTGTACCCGCCCGTCATCTCGCGGTGGTCCGACGCCTCTGACAGGTACAGCTCGCATCCGATAATTGGCTTGATGCCCTTCTTCTCCATTGCGTCGGCAAAGTGCACCGCGCCATAGATGTTCCCGTGGTCGGTCATTGCGGCCGCGCGCTGGCCCAGCTTGCTCAGGTGCGCTGCCAGCTTATCCACGTCGCATGCGCCGTCCAGCAGGCTGTAGTCCGTGTGGAGATGAAGATGGGTAAACTCGGCTGCCATACCTCCAGTTTAGGCCGCGCCCGTCCGCACCCTGCGGCTGCTCTCCGTAGGAAAAGCGGTCCTAAACTCTAGCGCGCGCCCGGCAGGTACGGCGTCCGCGGAAATCCAAAGACCCGGAACAGCAGGCACGCGTTCGCTTCCAGAAAATAGCGCATCATCTCGTGAACAGCACGGTGCGCGGGCCACGGTGCCGCGTGCAGCCGCCACGGGAACAGCAGCGGCCCCCGGTAGTGCTCCAGGATCATGCCCGTCCGCGGCAGGTGCGACGGCGAACTCACAATCTCCGCGCTCCGCCAGCCGTGCTCCTGCATGATCCGCACACTGTGGTGAATATTCTGAATCGTGTTGCGCGCCTCGACCTCTTCGATGATCATCGACGCCGGCACACCCTGCGACTCCGCCTGCAGCGCCATCATGTGGCCCTCGCGAAACGCATTCACCACCGCGCCCCCGGTCAGGATCATGTGCGGCGCAACGCCCCGCTTGAACTCGCGCACACCCTCCAGCACACGCGCGCGTTGCTCCGGCGAGGGCGTTCCATCATCCTCGGTCGGGTTGCCGAGCACGATGATCACGTCCACCGGCCCGGTCAAACTTCGCTCCGGCCTCAGGGGCACGCTTGTTCGTGGCACTGACGCAAAGTTGTAGACCAGCGCCGCCACATACGCCGCGCTAAGCAGTCCTGAAAACAGCAAAGGCTTGCCACGGCGCATGTCTCCACGCTAACAGGTGGAAGCCTTACGTCACCTGCTCGCCACGCTCCATCTGCTCCACCGCCCGCTGTGCCCGTTCGCGCAACGCGGTGCGTTCCTCCTCGGACTTCCTCCGCAGCGTGTTGTACGGCATGCGCATCCGCGCATTGCTCTCGAGCAGCGCCGTGTGCCGCTCGAGAAAACTCCAGTACAGCGCCGTGAAGGGGCACGATCCAGGACCCAGCGACTTCTTCGGATCCAGGGGACATTTCCCGCAGTAATCGCTCATCCGGTTTATGTAGGCAGCCCCTGAAACATACGGCTTGGTCGCCGTCAGGCCACCGTCCGCGAAGCTCGCCATACCCAGTACATTCGGCTCCAC
>CAXTSF010000265.1:0-3684 GCA_964246865.1 uncultured Terriglobus sp. | reverse complement strand
CGAAGATCGATAATCTCGTCCAGGTCGGCCACGGCTGCGGCGTCGGCGAGGACACCCTCCTCTGCGCCCAGGTCGGCCTCGCCGGCTCCAGCCACATCGGCGACCGTGTGATTCTTGCCGGGCAGGTGGGCGTCGCCGGCCACTGCTATGTTGGCGACGACGCCGTAGCCACGGCACAGAGCGGCATCCCCGGTGATGTCGCCGCGAAGTCGGTGGTCAGCGGCTATCCTGCCATCGAAAACCGTCAATGGCTTCGCGCCGTTGCTTCCTTTAACCGGTTTCCCGAGCTCCTTCGCGAACTGCGTTCCCTCCGGCAGGGGCGCAAGAGCGATCCGGCGAGTTGACCGTGGCGCTCACCCCTGCATCACAACGCATGCATGCCGGATGACAACCACACAGGCGTAACCACCGCGACACTACCCCCACCGGACGTGGCGCAAACCGCCGCCGTGGCGCGGGTCCTGCTGCTCGACGACGACCCTGCCAACCTGCTTCTCCGGGCCGCTATCCTCCGGCAAAACGGCTATGCCTGCGTTCCCGCCAGCACCGTTGAGGAGGCCAAGCAGCTCCTCAACAGCATCGATCTCGCCGTTCTCGACTACCACCTGGGTGCCGGCAAGTTTGGCACGGAGGTCGCCAGCGAACTTCGCCAGCGCCGTCCTGAGGTCCCCATCATCATTCTCTCCGCCACCCTGGAGCGGCGCTTCGGCGGCATCGAGGACATGCATCTCCTCAAGGGTCACAGCTCGGTCGAGGATCTCCTGGCCGCGCTCCGCACCTTTGAGGCAAAGCGGCGCGGCATGCCGGTCGTTGTGGACGCCCGCGATTTCTACTACTCCCGCATCTCCATGGCCATCGGTGGTGACGTCCTTGTGCAGATCCTTGATCCCGAGGGTACCTGGCAGTACGTCAATGAGAGCGCTGCCGAATACCTCGGGCATCCGCGCGACTGGTTCCCGGAGAAAAATCTCTTCGCGGAGATGTCGGCCACCATGCGCGACTGGCGCGATGTTCTTTACTCCGTCTCCACCACCCGCGAGACTTACGTCGACCGCACCCGCCGCGGCCTTCTCTCCGGCGTCCGGCCCGAGGAAGCCTCTGCCACCTGGAGCGTCCTTGCGTTTCCCATCACGTTGCACGACGGCCGCAGCGGCGTCGTCCTCAGCGCGCGCATACTGTAAGCTCCTGCACATGCGCCTTCCTCGTGGCATGGTTGCGATCTCCTCTGCCCTGGCACTCGCGGCCACCCTTACCGGATGCCATTCGCACTTTATTGAGGCAACGATCACCAACGGGACCTCCGCGCCCATCCGCACGGTTCAGGTCGACTATCCCAGCGCCAGCTTCGGCACCCAGGGCCTCGGACCTGGCCAGGTCTTTCACTACCGCTTCAAACTCCTCGGCTCCGGAGCCCTCAAGCTCACCTTTTCCGACGCAAACAATAAGGATCACGAGCAGACCGGGCCCACCCTCACCGAGGGCGACGAAGGCAAGCTCGAGATCACCTTCACCGCCCAGGATCACGCCATCTTCCAGACAGGCCTGCGCCGCTGATGCAGCCCCCCTCCCATCGTGGCTTCTTTCTCACCTTTGAGGGACCCGACGGCTCCGGTAAAACTACCCAGCTTCGTCTCCTTGCCGACTGGCTCCGCGGGCGCGGCGTCAACCCGGTGTTGCTCCGTCAGCCCGGTGGCACCGCCCTTGGCGAAGCTCTCCGGTCTGTCCTCCTGACCTCCCGTGCAGACACTGCCGCCGCCGGCATCGCACCCCTCGCCGAACTCGCCCTCATGTTTGCTGACCGCGCCCAATCGATCGCAGAGGTGATTGTGCCCGCCCTCGACGCCGGCCGCATCCTCCTCTGCGATCGATATACCGATTCCAGCGAGGCCTACCAGGGTGGCGGCCGCGGCCTCGGCACCGCCCGCGTCCTCGCTCTTCAGAGCGCCATCTGCGACGATCTTCAGCCTGACCTCACAGTCCTTCTCCTCCCTGACCCGGAGATTGCGTGGCAGCGCGCCAGCCGCCGCAACACAAGAGAGCAGCAATCCTCCGGCGTCGACGAAAATCGCTTTGAGGCCGAGGGCCGCGCCTTCTCCCTCCGTGTTCATGCGTCGTACCGCGCCATCGCCGCACGTGCGCCGCACCGCGTCGCCGTTATCGATGGGGATGGTGACATCGAAAGCGTCGCCGGACGTGTGCGTGCCGTCGTCGCTCCCCGCCTCCGGGCTCATCTCGGCACGTCTTCCATCCAGCACGAGGGCGTCTAATGGTGCAATGGCAACAACGCAGCAGGACTCTGCCTTCACCTTTAAACCTGCCCACACCCTCGTAACTCCACAGGGAGAGTGGCGCATTCCTCCCGGCCTCAAGCGCGCGCTTCCTTTCTACTTCCACAAGCCCTGGGCGCGTATCGGCCGGCCCATCCGCCTTTTCGAGTACATGGCCCGGGAGATCGGCCCTGTCTCCCACTACAGCCTTTTCGGCATCCATATCGTCTATCTCAACCAGCCGGAGTACATCCGCGAGGTGCTCGTTACCCAGAGCTCCAAGTTCGTTCGCGAACGTACCGTCAGGCGCATGAAGATCCTGCTCGGTGAGGGCCTCCTGACTACGGATGACCCAACCCACATCCGCTCCCGCCGCATCGCGGCACCCGCCTTCCATCGCCAACGCATAGCCGGCTACGCGGACCAGATGACGGCCATTGCCGCCCACACCCGCGACAGCTGGCATGAGGGTGAGGAGATCGACATCGCCGCCAGCATGATGCACCTCTCTCTTGAGGTCATCGCACGCACCCTATTCGCCACCGACGTGGATGCCGACGTGCGCGCCATCAACGAAGAGGCGAACGCAATCATGAAGATCTACAACTACCTGATCGCGTTCCCGAACCTCGAGGCTGTGCTCCACTGGCCCATTCCCGGCGTCGTCCGTTTCCGCAAAGCCCGCGAAAAACTCGATAAGGTCATCAACCGCATCATCGCGGAACGCAAGGCCGAGGGCACCGATCGCATGGATCTGCTCAGCATGCTCCTGCTGGCCCGCGATGAGGACGGCTCCGCCCTCTCCGACGAGCAGCTGCGTGACGAAACCATGACCATCTTCCTCGCGGGTTATGAGACTACCGCCAACGCCCTCTCCTGGACCTGGTATCTGCTCGCCTGCAATCCCGAGGCCGACACCTGTCTCCACGAGGAGCTCACCTCTGTTCTCGGCAGCGGTCCGAACGCGCGCCTCCCAACCCTGGAGGACTACGGCCAGCTCAAGTACACCCAGATGGTCTTTGCCGAATCCATGCGTCTCTACCCACCTGTCTGGGCCATGGGCCGTATGTCCACCGAACCCGTCGAGATCGGCCCCTACCGCCTCCCGCCCGGCACCCACTGGTTCATGTCCCAGTACGTCATCCAGCGCGACGAGCGCTTCTTCCCCGACCCTCTCCGCTTTGACCCTCTACGCCACACCGAGGAGGAAAAAGCAAAACGTCACAAATTCGCCTACTTCCCCTTCGGTGGCGGCGGCCGTCAGTGCATCGGCGAGAGCTTTGCGTGGATGGAGGGCGTCCTTATGCTGGCTACCCTCGCCCAACGATGGCGCATGTCCCTGGTCCCTGGCCAGGTCATTGACGTGGAAGAAAAGATCACGCTGCGCCCACGCTACCCGATCCGTGTCATCCTCCAC
>CAXTSF010000264.1:0-3709 GCA_964246865.1 uncultured Terriglobus sp. | reverse complement strand
GCTGCCTACCCGCCGCCGCTCGCCAGCAAAAAATCCCGCGTCTGATCTTCAATCACCCGTCTCTCAAAATCATTCGCAACATACCTCCGCAGCACTGGCGCGATGTGGCGTCGCAATCATGAAGCGTGGGGGCATACCGGTTTCATCACCTTGCACCTTACTGCTTGAAACGTGGCGCGCTGCAGGTATCGATCCGTAGGCCAATGCCACCCACAATCTCTCGCTTTGTAGTGGACGAGCCATCGCGCCGCCCTGCCTATCAAACCGAAAACCTGCTCTGCCGCAAACGCTTACGTCTTTGTGAGCGAATACATTTCTGCGCTCCATCACAAAACAGAACGCGGACAGATCTGTGGAGAAACAATGGCAGCAGACACGGAACTTACGAAATACATTTGCCTCTTCCACCATCGCGATAACGCCGCCGCTGCCATCCGTGACCTGGAGTCAGCCGGCTTCTCCCGGAACAGCCTCACCGTCCTCTACGGCTCCAACAGCACCACCACCGATACCTCCGGGGGCGCGGGATACAGTAGCGGCCAGAACTACGCGTCCGAATCCACCTACGGTGGTACCAGCGAACTCACGTCTTTCGGCGTCCCTGAGCGCGACCGCGCCCACCTGCACGACGGCCTCAACAGCGGCGGTGTCGTCATCGGCCTCGAGGCCGCCGGCAACCGCGCCAATGAGATTGAGCGCATCTTTCACAAGCATGCCGCAGGCAAGATCGACGAAGCGTCGGACAACCGTGCGAACTACGCTGCCCCGGGCGCGGCCGCGGCCGCTGCGGCAGCCATCCCCGCACGCTCTGCCGCTTCCGAAGATCTGGCTATTCCGGTCGTTGAAGAGGAGCTCGAGGTCGGCAAGCGCGAGGTCGAACGCGGTGGCGTGCGTGTCTACCGCCATGTCGTCGAACAGCCCGTCTCCGAAACGGTGAACCTCCGTGAGGAGCATGCCTTCGTCCAGCGCCGCCCCGTGGACCGGCCGGTCACCGATGCCGACCTTCGCGCCTCGGACCAGACCATCGAGCTGACCGAAACTGCCGAAGAAGCCGTCGTCAGCAAGACCGCGCGTGTGGTCGAGGAGGTGCACGTGGGCAAGGAAGCCACGGAACACACCGAAACCATCCGCGACACGGTGCGCCGCACTGAGGTCGACGTTGAGCCTGTCGAAGGCTTCTCCACCACTGACCCGGCTCGCCGCACCAACTAACCGGCATCCGCAGCACCGGTCATCGCGCACCAACTTGATCTCTGGAGACACCATGGCAACCGAACGCGTAAAGGTCTACGAAGAAGGCAAGAAAAGCGGCCTGCCCATCTGGGCATGGCTACTTCCCCTTCTTCTCCTGCTGGCTCTGCTGGCGTACTTCCTGCTCCACCGCGGCAACACGGCAAGCACACCTGCCGAGAACACGCCCGCCGCCTCCACGGCAGCGGCTGCCACCCCGGCCTTTCCCGATCTCGGCAGCGTCCACTTTGACACCGACAAGGCGACCCTGACCACCGAAGGCCAGGCCACCCTCACCAAGGCTGCCGATTACATGAAGCAGCACCCAACCTCCCGCATCCGTGTCCAGGGCTATACCGACGCCACCGGGAGCGATCCGCACAACGACACGCTCTCCGCACAGCGCGCCGCCACCGTCAAGCAGTTCCTGGTCAACCAGGGCGTCGAACCCGCGCGTCTCACGGGTGAGGGCTTTGGCCCCGAGAAGCCCGTTGCCACAAACACAACAGAGTCTGGCAAGGCCGACAATCGCCGCGTCGAACTCTTCGAGCAGAAGTAAGCGCAAACCAGCGGCCGTTCTCCACGACAGCCGCCCGGCACAGCCTCAATCACACCCAGTCAAGTCAAGGAGCTCCCTATGAAGACCGTCGTTGGAACCTACCGCACCGTCGCTGAAGCCACCAAAGTCAAGCTCGCCCTCGCCGGCGAAGGCATTGCCAACGAGCACATCACCGTCATCGACCAGGCGGGCGGCGACTACGGCACCGGCACCGGATACACGGGCCACACCCGCAACGCCGACGCGGACATCAGCACCGTCGGCGGCAAAATCAAGCACTTCTTCAGTGGCCTTGCCGGCGGCGACGATGAAAACACCCACAGCCCTTACGAGCGGAATGTCTCTGGCGGCGGTGCCCTCCTTGCCGTTACCGTGCCCGACGAGAAGGCGGAGAGCGTCGCGGACCTGCTCTCCCAGCATGGTGCCACCGAGATTGAGGGCAGCAATGCCGGCTACAGCGACACCAGTTCCTCCACCCTGCCCGTTTCCGGCGGCGACAGCAACTACGGCACGGGCACCGGCACCCTGGATGCTGCTGCTACCGGCAGCACCTTTGCCGGCAATCGCGGCGGCGACTACACCACCAATGCAGCCGTGAACACCACCGGCGAGCAGGTCATCCCTGTTGTGGAAGAGGACCTAGTCGTCGGCAAGCGCGAAGTCACCCGCGGTGGTGTCCGTGTCTACTCGCACGTCACCGAGCGCCCTGTTTCGGAGAATATTACTCTCCGTGACGAGCGCATCGTCGTCGATCGTCGTCCCGTCAACCGCGAGGCCACCGAGGCCGACTTCAACACCAATCCCGGCGTCGTCGAGCTCACCGCAACCGGTGAAGAGGCCGTCATCGGCAAGCGTAGCCGCGTCGTAGAAGAGGTGCTCGTCGGCAAGGAAGCCAGCGAGCGCTCCGAGCAGATCAACGACACCGTCCGCCGCACCGATGTGGAAGTGGAGCAGGTTCCTGCCCGCACCGCAACCGTAGGCACCACCACCGAGCGTGGCGGAGTTGCCGACACGACCGACACCAAGGGCCGTTACTAATCCCTGAGTCCTAGACCGATGGCCCGCACTCTCTCTTGCATCCCCGGAGTGCGGGCTTTTCTTCCCCAGCCATTGCTCTTCCATCTCTCCAACAGTTCTTTCAACTCACGCACCGCTCCTTCCGCTCAGCAGGTACGCATGTTCCCATTCTCGAAAAAGCCGGACGACCCATCAGTCGATGTTCCCGCCGCCCTCGGTGCGGAATCGGAAAACCTGGAAGCCTCCACAACCATCCCGCTCATCGCGGAAGATCTGCTCGTCGGCAAGCGCACGGTCAGCACCGGCACTGTGCGCCTGCAGAAACATACTGAGGAGCGCACAGAAACCATTGACGTTCCACTCACCCACGTCACCTACAGTGTGGAACGCGTGCCCGTCGGCCGCATCGTTGCAGAACCTCCACCCATGCGGCAGGAGGGCGACACCACCATCTATCCCGTGATCGAAGAGCGCGTCGTCATCACCCGTGAACTCCACCTCCGCGAGGAGGTCCGCGTCACCCGCGTGCAAATCGTCACCAACGACAGAAGCACCCACACCCTCTTGCGCGAAGAGATTGCCGTGGAGCGCAACAAGCTCTGACGTTCTAGTCAGCAAATCAACGAGGGAGAATGCAGAAAGGATAGAAGAGAAGACGCAGTCTAGAGGTTAGGCATGCTTCTCTTCATCGACTATCTGCTGCCCCCTTTGCTTCATCTTCTCTAGCATTTCCCCCTTTTATCCTTAGCTCATCCCTTCAACTCGCAACTTCCAAAAACTCCCGCAACTCACGTGCGCACACCTCCGGCGCATCCTGCTGTACCCAGTGGGAAACACCTGGCAAAAAACGTATGCGGAGCTCGCGTGCGTACCGCTCCGTGCCCTCCGTGGTCGCCTTCAGCA
>CAXTSF010000263.1:0-3724 GCA_964246865.1 uncultured Terriglobus sp. | reverse complement strand
CACCGTACCGCTCCAGCACGCCCGCGTCCGCCATGTCCACGGCAAGATTCAGCGCAGTCTGACCGCCCACCGTCGGCAGCAGGGCAAACACGCCGGCCTGCCCGTTCTTCTGCAGAAGTTCGACCTCGACGCGCAGAATCTCCTCGACGTACCTCGCCGTGAGCGGCTCCACATAGGTGCGGTCCGCCACCTCCGGATCGGTCATGATGGAGGCCGGGTTGGAGTTCACCAGCACCACCTCGTAGCCTTCGGCCTTCAGCGCCTTACAGGCCTGCGTGCCGGAGTAGTCGAACTCGGCCGACTGCCCGATCACGATGGGCCCGGAGCCGATAACAAGAATTTTGGCGATGTCAGATCTACGGGGCATTCCATTCCTTCCGGGTCTGCCGGCTCAAAAAATAAGGCATCCTTCGATGCCTCTTACTTCCACTTTTCCATCATCCTGCGAAAATCTTTGAACAGGTAATGTGAGTCGTGCGGCCCGGGACTTGCCTCGGGATGGTACTGCACACTGAAGATCGGCTTTGTCCTGTGTCGCAGGCCGGCCACCGTCTGATCGTTCAGGTTCACGTGCGTCACCTCGACGTCATGGCCGTCCAGGGAAGCAGGATCGACGGCGTAGTTGTGGTTCTGCGAGGTGATTTCCACCTTGCCGGTGTCCAAGTTCTTGATCGGATGGTTCACCCCGTGATGACCGAACTTCAGCTTGTAGGTCTTGCCGCCGAGCGCCAGACCGAAGATCTGGTGGCCGAGACAGATGCCGAAGAGCGGCGCCTTGCCCGCAAGCGCGCGTACCGAATCCTGGGCATAGCCGAGCGGTTCCGGGTCACCCGGGCCATTCGAGTAAAAGACGCCATCCGGTTGCATGTCCAGCTCCTCGGAGGGAGAGGTCTGCGCCGGAACCACGGTTACCCGGCAGTTCTCGCGCGCCAGCATGCGCAGGATATTCCGCTTGATGCCGAAATCGTAGGCGACAACGTGCAACTCTCTCCCGTTGTTGTCAGCGGTTGGCAGCAGGTCGCTCCCGCTCTCGTTGTGCGCACTGTGTGCATCGAAGCGGTATGGCTCCTTCGTCGAAACCACACTGGCCAGGTCCGTGCCGTCCATCCTGGGAATCGACCTTGCACGCTCGATCAGCTTCGATGGATCCTTCTCCGTGCTTGTGAGCACGCCGCGCATCACGCCGTTATTGCGCAGATGCCGGACGATCGCACGCGTGTCCACGTCCGCAAGAACGGGCACGCCGCTGCGCTCAAGGTACTCGTCTGTGACCTCGGTGGAGCGCCAGTTGGACGAGACCGGGGAGAACTCCCGAGTGACAAGGCCCTCGATGTAAGGCCGGCTGCTTTCCGCATCCTCTGGTGACGTGCCATAGTTGCCGATCTGCGGATTCGTGAGAACGACAATCTGCCCTGCGTAGGAGGGATCGGTAAAGATCTCCTGATAGCCGGTCAGGGCCGTGTTGAAGACGACCTCGCCGGCACCCTCGACCGGGGCGCCATACGCACTGCCGCGAAAGATGCGCCCATCTTCGAGCGCGAGGATTGCCTGCATTGCCTCTCCCGAGGGGTGGATTCACTTGATTCTACCAGCCAGATGCGGCGCTTCCGCGTGCACTCTACGCGACGTCGACCAGAACGTCATCACCCTCCTGCTTGAGAGAAAAGACATCCACACGGCTTTTCTCTTCGGGGCATTCGCCTGTCTGCACATCGAAGCCCCAGGCGTGCCACGGGCAGATCACCGCGTTGCCCTCAACCCAGCCTTCGGCAAGCGGACCGCGCCGGTGCGGGCACCAGTTATCGAGGGCAGCCAGCCTCCCATTCACGTTTGCAAGACAGATATCGAAACCCGATGCCGCGAGTTGTGTCAGTTTGCCCGGTGCCGGAATCTCCGCGGTACTGCAAAGTCTTACCCATTGCGCCATTCGTTCATTTGCTCCTCCCTGTGAGATGCCGGAGCGGCATGCTACTGTGCGACAGGATGGCTCCACGGAAAGAGAACAGGAAGCGGATTCCACCGGCGCAGCGGCCAGCGGCAGCGGCAGAGCTGGTCGATCCTCGCTGGCTGCTGCGCGCATTCCTGATCGCGGTGGCCGTCGCTCTCGTGTGCGGCTACCTCGCGCTCGGCTACCTCTTCGCACAGGGTGCATGGCAGCTCCTCCTGCATCCCACGCGTTTGGCCCAGCCAGCAGCGATCGCCGGGGGTGAGGCAGTACGGTTTGCTCCGGATGAGTCCGGCCAGGCCCAGATCGCGGGGGATTGGCTATCGCCTCAGCCTTCAGGCAGGCTGCACGCCTACGCGTTCCTGATCTGCCGGGGCGGCGACGGGCAGCTGGGTTTGCAGGACCAACCGGCAGCGGAGCTTCTGCAATCGACCGGTGCTGCTGCCCTCTTCTTTGACTATCGCGGCTTTGGGCAGAGCGTACCCGTTCGTCACCCAAGCGAGGCAACGATGACCGCCGATACCGAGGCCGCGTGGCATTACCTTACCGAGAACCGTAAGGTGGGAGGCGGGCACGTGATTCTCTACGGCGAGGGAGTCGGTGCGGTGCTGGCCGCTCGCATGGCCGCGGCGCATCCGGAGGCGGCAGCTCTTGTCCTGCGCAACGCCGATGCGGACGCCTTCAGCCGTGTGCTCGCCGACCCACGTGGAAGGATGTTTCCGGTCCGCCTGCTCCTGCGGGATCGCTTTGATCTCGATGGGGCTCTCTCAGCAGTACACACACCCAAGCTGCTGATCAGCGCAGGGCCTGACACTCGCGCTCGTGTTCGCGCATACACGCGAGCGCCGGAGCCGAAGCTGGTTGTCCATGTGGATACCGACGGCTCCGGCAAGGACAGCGGGCAGGAGCGGGACGCACTCTCTCGCTTTGCCGGCGACCGGATTGCCCCCTGATTTCCTGAGCCCTCATCTTCTAAGACTTGATCTCCCCAGGCCCTGGTCCGCTGGCGCTAACGAGCGAGTTACCTTCCACACGAAATGTGTTGCCGTGGTGTGGTCTGGCGGTAGGCTGCAGGGGAGGAACTATGACGCGATTCTTTGAGGGTCTGCAACCATGGGCGGCTCTGTTGCTTCGGCTGGTGCTGGGCATTGCCATGCTTTACAACGGGTGGGACAAAGTGGTGCCGCATGGCGGCTTCCATGGCAACAACACCTTTGCCGCCATCGAACACTGGAATGCTTTCGTCCTGCAGCTTGGCCTGCCGGCATGGCTGGGCACCCTCTCGGCGCTGACAGAGTTCCTGGGAGGCATCTTCCTCTTGCTCGGCCTGCTGACCCGGCCCACGGCAGCATTCGTCGCTGTCAACATGCTGGTCGCCATCTGGAAGGTAAACATCCACCACGGCTATACCGGATCGCAGTATTCAGTAGCGCTGGTCGCGATCGCCATTGCGGTGCTGTGCTTCGGGCCTGGTTCCCTAGCCGTGGACGACAGGATCGGACTGGCGTAAAGCTGATTTTCTGCGCACGAAGTGAAGGCCTCCGATGTTCCGGAGGCCTTACGTAGAGGTGGGAAGAGTTGGTGCGGATGGGTGATGCCAGAGTCGAAGAAGGGTGACTCCGACGGTGCTGCTGACTACACCCGTTAAGACGCGATCCTGATTGAAAGGTTGCGCAGTTGGTCCGTCCGATCACGTCTCCGGTGAGAACCCGCTACGCAGTAATCCAGGAACTCGCTACGCAGTGAAATTAAGGAACTCGCTACGCAGTGAAATTAAGG
>CAXTSF010000262.1:0-3731 GCA_964246865.1 uncultured Terriglobus sp. | reverse complement strand
ACGCGGGGCTGGCGCGTCAGCGGTTGAACATCCTGGGAGAACAGCCGAGCGTGGCTCCGTCGGCGGTGCTGGACGCGGTGAAGGAGCCGCCGGCACCGACGCTGGTGGAGGAGCTGCCGGAGAACGATCCGCACCTGATCAAGGCGCGGCTGCTGGCGAATGCCTCACTGAACGAATACATTGCGCCGGAGATCCAGGCGAGCGGCACCAGCGCTCAATGGGGAGCGCTGGCGCAGGCGGAGATCTACACCAGCTACGGGGAGAATGTGCGGGCGCTGCAGGCGATCAAGCACAGCGGTCTGTCGTTCTTCGCGCTGCCCATGGACGAGGTGCCGCCAATGTACTGGAAGCTCTTGTTTCCGAAGCCGTACTGGAGCGACCTGACGGCTTATTCACAGCGGAACAGCCTGGACCCATACCTGGTGGCATCGCTGATCCGGCAGGAGAGTGAGTTCAACCCGGGCGCGGTGTCCAAGGCGAATGCGTATGGCCTGATGCAGATGCTGCCTTCGGTGGGGAAGGCGCAGGCAAAGCGGGCCGGGATGCGTGGATTCTCAGCAAGCTCCCTGCTGAACCCATCGATCAATCTTCAATTGGGCACGGCCAACCTGCGGCAGGTGCTGGACCGGTTTGGCGGGCAAACCGAGTATGCGCTGGCGGCTTACAACGCAGGCGATGCGCCGGTGCGGCGCTGGATGGCAGAGAACAACTACAAGGACATTCCGGAGTTTGTAGAGTCGATTCCGTATTCTGAGACGCGGGAGTACGTGCAGTCGATTTTGCGCAACCGGGAGATGTACCGTCACCTGTACTCGGGCCAGTAGGGTTTGTCTGCGCCGGGGCTGGACGGCTCCATTGCGATAGCATCGGGGTGCGCCCGGATGGTGAAATCGGCAGACACAGCGGACTTAAAATCCGCAGACCTTAACCGGTCGTGGGGGTTCAAGTCCCCCTCCGGGCACCATAGACGTCGTCTCCACTGTTCTCTGCGATAGGCTGGTGGCTGTCTGGGTGGCTGTTCGACTCATTGCTTGCAGCCACATCAAGCCTTCATCGCAACTTCAGGGAAGGCCGCGTATGCTCTCTGGCTAACGGGGCTGATGCGCCGGGCTGAAGCATGAGTCGTGGCTCTCTCCGAAGCGCGGTGTCAGGACGCAGGGCACGCCACTCCAAAGAACAGATGCGGAGCATACGTTTTCCATGAAGATGAGCACAGCGGTTTGGAAGGGAACGGCAGCCTGCGGTCTGCCACAGATGGCATTGGCAGCGACGCGAGAGGAGCGAGCCGTGACCGGGTTGACCTCGCACGGGAATGTGCGAGTGTGGCCGGCAATTAGGGCGGTGCTCCTGTCTGGAGCTTTCGGCGCGGTGCAAGCCCAGGCACAGGATGCGACGCACGACAATATGCCCCCTGCGAGCGGCGTGTCGACGCAGGGCGCGGGAGAGGCTGAAAACAGCAGCGCTCCGGCGCCGGTCACGCTGCGGGATGCCATCGAAAGAGCGCACAAGGTGTATGCGCAGTATCGCGCGGCGCTGTCCAACGTGCAGACAGCACAGGAGGACCGGGTACAGGCGCGTGCGACCCTGCTCCCGACGCTCAGCTACCAGCAACAGTACCTTGGGACGCAGGGCAACGGCAGGACGCCGAACGGGCGCTTTGTGACGAACGACGGCGTGCACGTGTACCGCGCATGGGGTGTTCTGCACGAAGACGTAACGGCAAGCACGTTTACGCTGGCCCCATTACGCCGTGCCACGGCGGCTGTGGCACAGGCGCAGGCGCAGGCGGAGATCGCGGCCCGAGGGCTGACGGTGACCGTGACGAGCAGCTACTACGGCCTGATCAGCGCGCAAAAGAAATATGGGAGCGCGCAGGAGGCACTCCGCCAATCGCAGAAGCTGCTGGAGTTTACCGAAGCGCTCGGTGCTGCTCGAGAGCTCGCGCATGCGGATGTCATCAAGGCGCGGCTGCAGGTGGATCAGCAGCAGATCGCTTTCAACGAGGCACGGTTGGCAATGGAGAACGCTCACCTCTCCCTGGCGGTGCTGCTTTCCGCGAAGATGGACGAGAACTTCTCCGTCATCGACGACACGAACGATATGCCTGCGTTGCCGCCCTTTGAGGAGGTGCGCGCGATGGCAGCGCGGGAGAATCCTATGTTGAAGGCGGCGCTGGCGTCGTTAACGGAAGCACAGGTCGATGTGAAGACAGCGCGTGCGGGATATCTGCCGACCTTTTTCGTGGATGCGAACTATGGCATTGAGGCGAATGCATTCGCGCTGCATAGTACATCCGCGGCCGTGCCACAGATCGGCAAATTGCCGAACCTCGGATACTACATCTATGCCGGCTTGAACCTTCCCGTGTGGAACTGGGGTGCGACGGGGAGCAAACTGCACGCCGCGGAGTACCGGCGAAAGCAGGCAGACGTTGAGCTGACACAGGCGCAGCGAGATGCGCTGAGCAGTGTGCGCAGCTACTACAACGAGGCACGCGTGGCGCGCGATGAGCTTGCCATCCTGAAGGGTTCGGCGGATCTTGCCGCAGAGAGTTTGCGCCTGTCGACGTTACGGTACCGGGCTGGAGAGGCTCCGGCGCTCGAGATCTCCGATGCGCAGAGCACTTCGTTGAATGCGCAGAGGGCTTTGGTGGACGGGCAGATGCGCTATCGTGTTGCGCTTGCGACGCTGCAGACGGTGACGGGGGCGTTCTAAAAGCGGGCTCATCTCTGGCTCTTCGCTGTCTTGAGAGGTTGTAGGATGAGCGGAGCTTCGCGCTTGAAGCATCTCCGTAAACGAAAGGGAGTCCCCGATGGGCGAACATCCGCTGGGTCTGGATGGGCGAGTGGCGGTAGTGGTGGGCGGCACCTCCGGGATCGGGCGAGCGCTGGCGCTGGGGCTGGCGCAGGCGGGTGCCGATGTGGTGGCGACGGGCCGGCGCGAGGCGCTGGTGGCGGAGGTCGCGGCGGAGATCGAAGACACCGGGCGGCGCACGGTGCGGCAGCCCGTCGATGTTGCCGAGCGCGCTTCGATAGAGATGCTGCTGCAGGTGTGCCTGCGTGATCTGGGCAAGGTGGACATTCTGGTGAACTGCGCGGGCCGGACGAAGAAGACGCCGGTGCTTGAGGTGAGCGAGGCGGAGTGGAACGGCATCCTGGAGACGAACCTGACGGGAACGCTGCGGGCGTGCCAGGTGTTCGGCCGGCACATGCTGGAGCGGGGCTACGGGCGGATCATCAATATTGCATCACTGACCTCGTTCGTGGCGCTGCACGAGGTGGCGGCCTACAGCGCGAGCAAGGCTGCGGTGATGTCGCTGACACGTTCGCTTGCAGTGGAGTGGTCGCGGTACGGCGTGCTGGTGAATGCGATTGCGCCCGGAGTCTTTCGCACGGATCTGAATGCGGCTCTGCTGGACGGTACGGGGCGCGGGAAGGAGTTTTTGATGCGAACGCCGGTGGGCCGGTTCGGCCAGACAGAGGAGCTGGTGGGAGCGGCGGTGTATCTGGCGTCGGAGGCGGCGTCGTACACGACGGGGCAGACGCTGGTGGTGGATGGCGGCATGCTGGCGAGTGGCGTGAATCAGTAGAGTCGCAGTTGATAGTCGAAGTTCAGGACGTTTCTTGGCGATGCTGGTCCTTGTGAAAACAGCTTGAAGGAAGCAGCTGGCAGCAAGACCGAAGTGGAGAGTGGATGTCGTGGTTTGAGATAGAGGCCTCGGAGATTTCTTC
>CAXTSF010000261.1:0-3732 GCA_964246865.1 uncultured Terriglobus sp. | reverse complement strand
GCTGTGGGCTGACCCGCATGTCCATGGAACTTATCGCCGTCCTGTCTGGACCTAATGCGCCTGATCGAAGGCAGTGGCAGGTGGCGCTCACCAAGCTTGGCCTGCCGTGGCGGTTCGAGGTCTCCTCTGATCCCGCGGCGGCAAAGGGGTTCTGCCCGATGCGGGCCGGCAAGGTCGTGAGCGGGGTCGAAATCCTGAACGACACACTGGATGGGGCGCGGCCATTCACGACCCCTCCGAACATCCCACGCTGATCGACCCGCCGGGTCTCCTCGCCACGGCTGCGAAGGTGACTGCAGACGCGCTGGAGCAGAACAGCCAAGCGCCCACCGTGGAGAAGGTCGTGCGCGCCATCGCCAAGATGCCGGAGATGGAATGGCGGTTCGTCGTGGATCGACGGATCATCTGTCGCTCTGTCGAGGGTCCATACCTGCGAGGCATCCATGTGGACCGCTGGTCCTCGCCCGGCGACTACCGGCTAAGGGCCATGCAGACGCCGTGGTGCATAGTCGGGAACCCATTCCACCTCAACCACTCAATCGAACCACGGGGCTGGTTTCTTGGCGGACTGGACCGGATCGTGGAAGCTGTTCGCGATATGCTCGCCACCGACGAAGGGGTTCGGCGTTGCATCATGGCCGACCCAGGAGAGCCGTTCCTATCCGACCCGGGTGAGGAGAACAACACGCCGTACCCCTGGGTCGAGCGAGCAATCATGCGGGCTTTGGACGGCGACGGGATCGGCGCCCTTCCGCTGCTGCGCCGCGCCACGGAGCGCTACCCGGACTGGACAAGTCGAGCATCGGACCACCGATGGAAGATCATCCCCGAGGTGATCTCCTGCATCGAGCGGGGCGGCAACGTGGCGTCGCTCCTTCTCCCGATGGCCGAGGATGCCAAGGCGCGCATCTCGATCAAGCCCTTGCGCCTTCGGAAACCCTCCGTTTCCCTGCCCGGCGGCGCCCCGCCTACGCCCGGCTCAGTCCCAGCGAGCGTGCGCCAGGGCCGATGAGTGCAAGCCCGTCGCACGAAGCCCGAGCCTGGGATCACTGAGAATGAGCCAGAAGCGGCCGATAATCCCAGAGAGCGTGAGCCAGTTCAGGCCGATAAGCGCGAGCCAGCACGCGGATGAGTGCAAGCCGCTACACCTACTCCCTCTCGCTGATACACGGGCACGTCATCCTGCATCAGCACCGGGTAGGCGAGCGAAGCTCACGCGTAGCTCCTGGGGGGAGAGGGATCAGCCAACTGGGCTTGCTTTAACGCTCCATGTCTCTCTGTGCTGGCCCAGTCGGGAGTGGGTCGGGGTGGGTGGAGCGCTCCTTCAGCTGCTCCGGTGAGAAGGGAGAAGTAGGCTGGCCAGGAGGATGGATCTCACGCCCAGGACCTGGAAACGGTGGAGAAGACGGTTCGGGGAGGTGCTCGCCCGTCCCGCCACCCGTAGCGGGAGGGACCGGGCTTGAGGTGCCCCCTTGCGATGTCAGCTTTTCAGACACGATAACCTCCTTCAGGATGCTCTGGCCGAGGAGGCATATCGGCATGATGCCGAACAGCAACCTGGCGATCACCTTACGGATAATCATGGTGCGGCGCGCCGGTGGTTGAAGTGTGCGTTTGCCGGAATTTGCATTAAGCGGCAGCATGGAGTGGATCAGCCAGAGCGCCGTCGAAACCTGCTTAGCTTGGCGGCGATCCAGCGGTGCCCGATCAATGCGGTGACGGCGCCAACGATCGCCACCACCCACAAGACTTCGAGCGTCCCGTCACCCCCGTCCGGTGCGATCCCGAACCACCGTTCGATGAAGTCCATCCCACCCTCCGCCGATCACGCTTGCCGAAATGACAGCTCAGAATTTGAACGAGGCTGCCCAGGTTCCCCATGCGCCGCTCGCCGCAGCATACTGAGCATAGCCCCATACGACGGTAGCGTCTGCACCGTCTCTGCAAATCCCGGTGTAATCGCCCCACCGGTTCCCTGTATAAGCGCTCTCGCCCGCTTTCACCAGCGCACTTCCCTGCAGACTGTTCGCGGGATCATTCACGCCCCGGCCGGTCTGGCGAATACTGACATATTCGGAGGAACCGGAGCGGCAGAACACCAGGAATGCGTTTCGGTTGACATCGGTCTGAATCGCTGGGAAGAAGTAGTAATTGCCGGATGCTCCAAAGGCACCCTGCTGCACCACTCCCCCGTTCACGTCGATCTCGTACCACTGTACGGCGGACCGTGCCTGGGCCTCTCCGGCCCATGTCACCTTCACCGTGTGGCACGTCCAAAGGTGTTGCGTATTGCCGACGAACTGGAACACCGCATTGAGCAGCCGCGGATCATTCGTCGCGACCAGGTTGGGTGACCCGAGTTGCTGCGCGTTCGGCGGGAAGTCGTACGCCCGGCAAGCCACGTCGCGCCGCGTGAGCGTCGGGGCACCGCCACTCCAGGAGGCAAGCGGGTTCGCCAAAACCCAAAGCGTCAGGGAGTTGCCGGAGGGGAACTTCCCGTTGACGAAGTATGCTGGCGGATTGCCGCCCGTCCCGCGGAAATGCGCCGCGGGCTGGACTGTGAACGAAAGCGAGTTGTCGGGGTCCTTGAGGTTCCAGAAATCATACCAGTGCAGAGCAGACCCAGTGTAAAGCTCCCGCTTGTTCAGGATTCTGATCTTCGCATATTGGAACCCGCCTCCGCCCCCGATCGCAAACATGTTCATGGAGAGATAGACGCCTTGGGTGTCGAACCCCACCTTCGGGTAGTCGCCCCAGTTGTTGGTGTGCGTACTGCCGTCGAGGCTGACGTCGAGCGCCCAAAGCCAGTATGTTCCACCGGGGTTCTCTGTTTGGGACGCAGCGACCAGGAGCCATGATCCGGCCGGGTTCTGCCGCCGTGCGGCGACGACGACGACGTAGCGGTGTTCGTAGTGGTCATAGAACAAGGCCGGATCGAAGATCGAAGCGCCAGCGGGCAGCACGTTCTTGAACAACGCCGTCATGTTGTTCCACCGGAACTGCTGCGTCCCGGTCTTGCTGAAGCCCGCGAGATCGGTATTCACCCCGAGCAGGATGTTGCTCTGCCCGACCGCGATGCTCGTGTCGGAGGGCTGCCAGCCAGTCGCCGGAATGCCGATGAAGGACGCTCGGCCGGATGGGGCGAGCGGATTCGGCCCGCGTGCGCCGCCGTCCTCGGGCACGTCTTCCACAGCGCCCGCGCGCTCGCGGGCGCTGCGACCAGCCGCCTGAGAGCGCGGCACGTTATCTGTGGCTTGGTCCTGCTGCGCCTGGCCGGCCTCGGCCCCAAGCGCCATGCCGGCCGGGTCCGGCTCGTGGGCCCGCTCGTTCAGACGTTCGAACTCTTCCAGCGAGACGGGGTAGCGCGTGACCATCCAGTCCGGGCGGACTTTCGTCGGGAGCGCCATCAGTTCGGCAGGAGTCAGGTCGCTTAGCGCCTGTGCGGACGCCTGGATGCCGGAGCCGCTCGGCCCGCTATGGAAATAGTCTGCCATGCTCCCGTTTCCCTTCGGATCTGACACGCAACTATTCTATTGCGTAACGGTAAGCTGGAACAAGTTCTATATCAACCTAATCTAATCTCACGAATCTGTTACCAGAGGGCGCATCGTCGAGTGTCACTCGAATTTGCCCATTTGGGGTTGGCTGAGCCGGGCATGACCGCCATTATGGCGCGTAGGCCAGAACTAACGAACTGGCCTCCTGGTACGCATAAGCCTGTCGGAAATCTCC
>CAXTSF010000260.1:0-3739 GCA_964246865.1 uncultured Terriglobus sp. | reverse complement strand
CTCGGGCCGCAGTGCGGGCCGTAGTGTGCCTCTGCGGCCTCTCCCCGAATGCTCCCGTCTTTGCTCAGACACCCGCAGCGGCTGCCGGAGCGACGTTGTTGCGTGGCACCATTCAGGCAGTCGACACCGGCTCCATGACGCTGACCACGGATGCCGGGCAGACAGCCATCGTAGCCCTTCCGGCAACGGCACGCGTTCAGCAACTCACGCCCGGCAGCACCGACCTGAAGACGGCACAACCAGCGGCAACGACCGACATCGCGGTGGGTGATCGCGTCCTGGTGTCCGCGCGTCCTGGAGAAGGCTCAACCTCCATCGCTTCGCGCGTGATTCTCATGAAAAGCGGCGACATCGCCCAGCGAAACCAGGATGTGCAGGCTGACTGGCGCAGGCGCGGCTCCGGCGGCAATGTCACGGCCGTAGATCTTGCTGCCGGCACAGTCTCCATCAACGCGGATTCGCAGAAGGAGACGCTTAGAACCGCTGCGAGCACGATCATACGACGGTATGTTGCGGGCTCTGTTCGTTACGAGGACAGCAAGCCGAGCACGCTGGCCGCAATACACGCCGGCGATCAGCTGCGGGTGCGTGGCGACCGCTCTCCCGACGGCGCGTCGATCCGCGCAGACGAGATCGTCTTTGGTGCCTTTCGCACCGTCACGGGTACAGTGACTTCTGTGGACACAGCGGCTGGCACACTGCTGCTGAAAGAGACGGCCAGCAAAAAAGACATGGCGATCAGCGTGACCGCCACTTCGGATCTTCGCGATCTGCCTCCGGAGCTGGCCGCGAGCCTCTCCAGCGCAGGCCAGGGCAGGCCGTCAACCGGCAGCGCGGTGCACTCGAAGACCGCTGTTGCCGGCCCGAAATCCACGTCTGATGGCACAGCCACGGCAATGGATCACCCCCGCCACAACGACCTTTCGGAAAGACTCCCAACCTTGCCCAAGTTTTCACTTGTGGCACTGAAGCCTGGTGCCGCTCTCATGGTGGTCGCGTCCGCGGCATCGGACGATGCCGGCGCTCCCCTCACTGCCATCACCGTGCTCTCCGGTGTCGAGCCTCTGCTCGCGGCCGCGAAACAGGGCGGTCAAACTCCCACACTCTCGCCCTGGAATCTTGGTAGTGGCGATGCGGGCCCGGCAACACCCTGATTGATCTCGCAACGAAAACTCCCCGAAGCGCACTGGATGCGCGGCACTCCTCCGAGGTGTTCATGCTCTTCTCTCTGCCTTCGCTCCGAAAGCCTTCCTCGCGTGAGAGGTCGCTTTCGCTCCGGCTCTTCCTGTTTCTCGTCTTTGGCTGCGTCACGCTCACGGCGCATGCGGCGACAATCGTGAGCGGCAACGTGCTCGATCCGGACGCCGCCGCTATCCCTGGCGCAACGATCACTCTGACGCCTGCCCGCGGCCCGGCTCTGATTGTGCAATCGCGCGTGGATGGCAGTTACAGCCTGGCGGAGGTGCCTCCCGGGCTCTACACGGTCACGGTGACCATGAAGGGTTTCGCCTCCTTTGTGAAGACCGGTGTGCGTGTTGGTTCCGCGCCGGTCAACCTTGACGCGCGGCTGTCGATCGAGGAACAGACGACCGAGATCAACGTGACCACCGACCAGGTCAATCAGGTCTCCGTCGATCCCGAGTCGAACGGCAATGCGGTTTCCATCAAGGGCAAGGAACTCGAAGCGCTCTCGGATGACCCGGATGAGCTGTCCAATGAACTCTCGGCATTGGCCGGTCCGGCGGCCGGACCAAACGGCGGCCAGGTATATGTGGACGGCTTCACCGGCGGTCAGCTTCCGCCCAAGTCCTCCATACGCGAGGTTCGCGTGAACCAAAACCCGTTCTCCGCGCAATTCGACCGCACGGGCTATGGCCGCGTTGAGGTCTTCACCAAGCCAGGCACGGACAAGTACCACGGCAACTTCAGTGTGCAGGGCATGGACAAGTCGTTCAATACCTCCAGTCCATTTTTAGGACCAGCGAACGCGCAGCCTGGCTACCATCAGATCTTCTTCATCGGCAACATCACGGGACCGATCCGTAAGGCCGCCTCCATCTCCGTTGGCGGCAGTCATCGTACGATTCAGGACAACGGCATCTTCTCCGGTGAGATCGTCAGCCGTGGTCCCGGCTCAACGGCGCTCTGCCCCCCGGGTGACACCACGTGCAGCCTGAACCCGCTGCCTGGTTCGGCTCTGGCGACCTTTCATCCGCAGGTCCGCTACGACTTCAGTCCACGTCTCGACATTGCTCTCGGCGAAAAGAACACGCTGGTGGTTCGTTACGAGTTCGAGCACAACAAAGCGCAGAACAACAGCGTCGGTGTCCTCAATCTGCCGACCTACGGTAATAACTTCAGCAACAACAACAACGAAATTCAGATCAGCGATTCGCAGATCTTCGGACCGCACGTCATCAATGAAACCCGCTTCGCCTATGAGCGTGGCCACACGGTGCGGCTGCCCCTCTCCAACGCACCCGCCGTCGTCGTCCAGGGCAGCTTCTTCGGCGGCGGCTCCTCAGACGGTGCGTACACCACCACCGACGACCGCATCGAGTTGCAGAACTACACCTCGGTCGCGCGCGCGAAACACTTCATCCGTGCTGGCGGCCGCCTCCGCATCTATCGGCAGTCCTCCTTCGCCAACTCCGGCTCCAACGGCACCTTCCTCTATGCCTCTCCGGACGACTACATCCACAACCGGCCCTTCCAATACAACATCACCCGCTTCAATCAACCGCGCGTCGCCACTACCCTCTCCGATCTCGGCCTGTACCTCGAAGACGACTGGAAAGCACGGCCCAACCTCACCGTCAGCTACGGCCTCCGTCTGGAGACGCAGGGCGCCATCCACAGCAATCATGATGTCGCTCCCCGCCTCGCCTTCTCCTACGGCATCCCGCGCAGATCTGGCGAGCCCGTCACCGTGCTCCGTGCCGGCGTCGGCATCTTCTACGACCGGTTCGCGATCAGCGATGTCGTCACCACGATCCAGGAGAATGTAATCAACCGGCTCCCCACCATCTACAGCTTCCAGGGTGCTCCCGCAGGCACGCCTACCAACTGCGCCCCCGGCAACACCGCCGGCTGCGGCACCGGAACCGCCGCCGCGCCCACCACCTACGGGCTCGCCCCGTCCCTGCGCAGCGCCTATAACGTTCAAGGCGCCGTCGGCATCGACCAGCAGATCGGCAAGGGTTCCACCCTCTCCGTCAACTTTCTTAGCACGAACGGCGTCCACGAGTACTTCTCGCGCGTCCTGCCCACCGGCACATCCGCTCTGCAGTACCAGTTCCAGTCGGGCGGCGTCTTCCGGCAGCGGCAGATCCTCTTCAACGCGCGCACCCAGGCCTCGCGTAAGCTCTCCATCTTCGCCTTCTACGTCATTAACTTCGCGAACTCCAATACCAACGGCTCCACCGTCTTTCAGACCGACAGCACCAATCCGCGCACGGACTACGGCCGAGCCACCACCTTCGGCAACCGGCAGCGCTTCTTCCTCTTCGGCAACTACACCGCACCTCACAACGTCAGCATCAGCCCATTTGTGATCGCCAATTCCGGCGCGCCCTACAGCGTGACCGTAGGCCGTGACGTCAACGGCGACAGCATCACCAACGACCGCGCCAGCTTCGCCAACAATGCCTCAGGAAACTGCTTCCAGGGTAGCGATTTCGCCGCGCCCACGGGCACAACCAACAGCTATCCGCGCACACCTGCCGGCTACTGCACCGGG
>CAXTSF010000259.1:0-3748 GCA_964246865.1 uncultured Terriglobus sp. | reverse complement strand
GATCTGCCCCGCATGCGACAGCCGTCCCAGTTCCGTATACGCAATGAACTCATTCAGCACTGCGCGGGTTCCAATCAGGTTGCCCACCAGCGGAGCCTCATGCCAGGGCACGCCGATAATCCACGCCACCGGCGCGCAGAAGAAACCAAGGATCACATTCAGTGTCGACGGAAAGCTGACCGCGTGCCCCGCGACGGTGTGTACCCCGATCGCATTGTGAATGCCCGTGAGTATCCCGTTCAGCAGGCCGACGAGTGCGATAAAGCTGATCAGCATGATGGCCACATTGAAGGCAAGCCGGCCACCATCGACCGTTCCGCGCGCAATCGCGCCGATCAGGTTCTCCTGCCGGTGCTCCTCCTCCGCTTCCACACGCACCGTTCCCAGCGTCGCCGGAATCTCCGTCTCAGGCACCAGCATCTTCGCCACCAGGATCGTGCCAGGTGCCGTCATGATTACCGCACTCAGCAGATCCTGCGCATGGATGCCGAACGAGATATACGCCGCCATGATGCCGCCTGACACATGCGCCATGCCGCTCGTCATAATCGTCATCAGCTCGGACCGTGTGGCGCCACTCAGAAATGGCCGGATCGTCAACGGAGCTTCGGTCTGTCCCATGAAGATGGAGGCCGCCACATTGGTCGATTCTGCACCGGAGGTCCCCATCGTCCGCTGCATCACCCATGCCATCCCACGAATCACTACGGGCATGACGCGGAGGTGATACAGCGCCGCGAACAGCGCCGACACAAAGATGATCGTCGGCAGCACCGCAAAGGCCAGCACCTGCAGCGGACTCGCCGGATCGCCCAGCCTGCCAAACACGAGCGACGAACCATCCACCGAGTGCGCCAGCAGCGACGTCACCGCCGCCGCCCCTGCCCCCACCACGCGCTGACCGCCGCTCCATCGCACCACCAGAAACGCAAACAGCACTTGCAGCCCAAGTCCCCACCGCACTGTCCGCCAGCGGATGCGCCGCCGGTCCGTGGAAAGCCCATAGGCCAGCAACAGCAGCGCGGCGATGCCGATAAGACCGGTGTATCGGGCCAAGCGTAAAGCTCCTTGCCGTAGGGATTTAGGGATGGGCGTTCTCGCCCGAGTCTACCGGACCGGGCCACGTACCCTGGCAGACACACTCACGCAGCTTTCACGCCCGGCTCACAGGCCAGAAATAAAACCCGCACACACTCAGAGGCACTGGCATGGCGTGTACCTGCGACACGCTGATCCTCTTCGGCCTTTGCGGAGTCTCTCTCCATGAGTACACAGCCCGAACTGGCGATCGTCATCCCCGCGAAAAACGAAGCGGACTTTCTTCCAAGACTCCTGAACTCGCTCTGCAACCAGGACTATCCCAGACTGGAGACGACAAAAGTCTTCATTGCGGACGCGGAATCCACCGACGGGACCGCAGACCTGGCTCTCGCTTTCCGCAATCGTCTCAACATCGAGGTTATCGCTGGTGGCATGCCTTCCGTCGGGCGCAACCGCGGAGCCGCACGCTCGAACGCCCGCTTCCTTCTCTTCCTCGATGCGGACATCGAGCTGCCCGATCCCACCCTCATCCGCCGCGCCCTCGACACCATGCGCCGCCGCCGGCTCCACTGCGCCACCGTCGATATCGCCTGCTCCGGCGGCTCCTGGCTGGACCGCCTGATGTACAGCGGCAACAACCAGTTTCAGCGCCTCTCCGCCTGGTTCATGCCCTTTGGCACAGGCATGTTTCTGCTCTTTGACAGGAGTCGCTTCGACGCGCTCGGCGGCTTCAACGAGGAGGCGCTCTTCGCCGAGGACTACCTGCTCACCAAGCAGATCTCACCGCTACGCTTCGCCGTCGTTCCCGGCGAGGTGCTCACCTCCAACCGCCGCTTCCGGAGAACCGGCAAGCTCCGCATGCTGCGCCTCTTCTTCTGGACGGTGCTCAACAGCTTCAACACAAAACACTTTCAGCGCGACCACGGCTACTGGAAGGTCCCCGAAGAAGCGGGAATCAAGTAAGCCGATCTTCGTGACTGGACTCAGCGACCCAAAAGAAGAAATGAACCCCTAGGCTGCGGGCTTCTCTGTTTCGGCGTTCACCAGGCTCAGCGGACGTTCGCTTCTCAGCGGATCGCCCGGCCGTTCCTCCGCGCCATAGATCACCTGCCCGTACTCCAGCAGTGTCACCATCAAGACACCGCCGGTCATGTTGCCCAGCACCGCCGGCCCCAGCCACCGCGGATAGCTCCACCACGGCAACCGGTGCGTGAGTACAGCCGCCAGGATCTCTCCGCTGGCCGCGATGCAGTGCGCGAAGTTTCCTAGGCCCACCACAAACGTCAGCATCCAGATGATCATGACCGACCCGGTAATCGAGTGCGATCCGGAGACCAGCCAGGCCACCATCGCGATCATCCAGCCGCCGATAACACCGCTCCAGAACACCGTCGCCGGTGTCACCGACGTGGCGTCCACGCCCAACTGCACCAGCGCGTGCAGCACCCTGGGCTGCAGCGCCGGCGTCCATGACGCGAGCGCCGCAAATGCAAATGCGCCTGTCACATTCGCCGGCAGCACCACCGCCCACAGCCGCAGCGTCCGCAGCACATGCCGCTTCTCCGCCAGCACCAGCGCCACAGGATACAACGTGTTCTCCGTAAACAGCTGAGCCCGCCCCAGAATCACGACGATGAACCCCAGCGGATAGAACATGCGCGCACAGAACGCCGGAATCCTCCGGTCGCCCAGCAGCGCCAGCGCGATCGCCGTTCCCAGCGCGGACAGGCCCATAAACGTACCGCCGGCGAAGCCTGAAATCGCCAGCGACGTCACCGAGCGCTTCAGCTCGTCCTTTGCGCTGTGAATGACCTGCCGGTAGATCTCCTCGGCGCTCGGCCGCGCCAAGTTCTTCTGCGGCTCGCTCGCAGCCGTGTCTTCTTTCTTCTTCCGCAGCGAGAATGCCATAGACCCTCATTCCGTCTGATGCGGAAAGCCACTCGAGACCTGCTTCTGACCAGCCATCATTCGCTTGAAACAGCGATCCTCATGCTGCGCCTCCAGAAGGTGACCGTACCCGACAGAGCCTTTGACTTGCGTCGCCGAAACCGCCTGCCTGAAAGCCACGCCTTCATCGTGATGCCTTTGCCGCCGAAGAAGCGGCACACCGCATCCAATCTGCAAGACCTACTTCAAGTGCCCAAAAAACCAACCAAAGCGGGCGTTCGCAACACCGACGTTACTGCGGCAGCAGCGGACGGAACTCGTGCGGTGGAAATCGCCCCCCTCGACCCCCTTTTCCTCTTCCACCCCGTCACCGCCGCATGGTTCAACGCCGTCTTTGAGGGTCCCACCCAGCCCCAGCGCGAGGGCTGGCCCGCTATCGCCCGCGGCGATTCCACCCTCATCCTCGCCCCCACCGGCACCGGTAAAACCCTCACCGCCTTTCTCTGGTGCCTTGACACCCTCATGCTGCAGCGCCACCGCCTCCACGCGCAGCCGAAAACCGCACCGTTGATCGACTCCCCTGACACCCGCACCGAGTTTGGCCGCCCGCAGGGGAAGCAGACCCGGACCCGCAAGTCCAGCAAGCCCCCCAAAACCCAGATCCTGCCCGAGGGCGAAGGCTGCCGCGTCATCTACATCTCGCCCCTCAAGGCCCTTGCCGTGGACGTCGAGCGCAATCTCCGCTCCCCCCTCGCCGGCATCAGCAACATGGCCCAGCGCATGGGCATACCCGTCCACACACCGGAGATCAGTGTCCGCA
>CAXTSF010000258.1:0-3753 GCA_964246865.1 uncultured Terriglobus sp. | reverse complement strand
GGGTACGGCCGCGCTGCTGTCCCTCACGCAACTCGCTCCTGCCCAGGTGGTGGGTACGGACATTCTTTTCGGCTTTTTGCTTTCAATCGTCGGCGGCGGCGCACACCTGTTCACCGGGCAGATGGAGGGCGATTTGCTGAGGCGGCTCATCATCGGTGGTCTGCCGGGATCTGTCGTGGGCACGCTGCTCTCACGCTCGGTGCCGCGGCGCACCCTGCGCTTTGCACTTTGGCTTTGGCTTCTGGTCATCGGTGCCCAGTTCTTATTCAGGAGCTCCGTTCCATCGCAGCTACATTGACCTTTGTTCGCTACGCACGATTCGTCTTGCAGATCGGCTGCTCACTAGAGGAACCTGGGTTTGTCCAGATCGAAGTAGGCGCGGTAAGGCTCTCTTTCACCAAAGGTGTAAAAGGGACGTAGATTGCCGACCTGCTGCCCGCCTTCATCGATACTGGCGGGCACCACCTTCTCGCCGTTCTCATCCAGGCGGCCTGGAGCACCGCTAGGGCCGAACCGGAGCTCCAACTTGTCGGGCGTGCGCTGAAGGCGCTCGGCAACCGCATGGGGATCGCCGCTGACCGGGAACGAGAAGCGCGCATCCTGCGCCATCAGCAGCGGGCCATACATCACGGCAGCGCGGTTGAGGTGCTGCGGATCCACCGGCACCACGCGCGCTCGCATGGGAAACCGGACCGTGACGGTGTCTCCGGATTGCCACGTGCGGGTGAGCGTGCCCCATTCGTTTGGCCTCATGCCTGCCTCGAATGACTGGCCGTTGACACGGACAGAAGCGTCATTGCACCAGGAGGGAACGCGCATGTGCAAGGCAAATCGCGCGGGCCGCTCCAGTTTGAGCTGCAGCGTTGTTTCCTCTGTTTCCGGAAACCGGGTCTGCTGCCTGAGGCGCACTGTCTGGTTGCCGTGGCTCCACTCCACCTCGGACGGCACAGCGAGGTTCACATAAATCCCGTCATCATCGTGGAAGTAAATCACATTGTGATAGTCCGCGACCGTTTGGATATACGTGCCGGAGCAACAGGGCCACTCATCCCAGAAGAAGGTCTTCGCGCCCATGCCGACACGGTAGTCGGCATAGTAAAACGAGCGCCCATCCGGTTGGACGGGCAGCGCCGCACCCATGCCGTTGTACAGCAGAGTTTCAATCCAGTCGCCGTAGCGCGCCTCGCCGGTAAAGCCGGTAAGGTACCGGGAGAGCTTAAAACCCGCCCACGATCCGCAAGGGATTTCCGCCGTGTCGAGGCGCACATCCAGCGCCCGGCCAAGCGATCCATCGGACGGTACGCTCCACTCGCCCGGGCCAAAGCCGCCGGAGGCGTACGCCTGCGTTGCCCGGATCCAGTCATAAGCGTTACGAACGATGGCAAGGTACTTCGGGTCACCCTTGACGGCATAGGCCATCGCCGCGCCGCAGAATGTATTCACATGGCTGTAGGAGTGGAGATACTCCACCCCTACAGGCCTGCTGGTGCTGGCGAACTTGTCCCAGTAGGTGGGATACAACCAGAGGTCTGCAAAATCGAGGAAGGTCTTGTTCCCCGTGATCGCGTAGGCGCGCAGAACGTTCTCCGGCAGCGTGTACCACTCGAGGGTTCCATGCGGACGGCGGCCATCACGGTCGGCCTCCGTTGCGGGCGAGCGCGATCGATCGAAGTGCGCCGAGGCCCACACCGTGATGCGCTCCAGGATCTCCAGCGCGTGCGCGAAATCGGCATAGAGCGCCAGATCGACAAGACCGCAAGCCATCTTCTCCCATGCATACGTCTGCATGCGCGGGTTGCCATCCGGTCCAAGCGTTTTCTCCCATTCGGTTGTCAGGCGGATTGCCTTCTCGCGCAGCGCGGCGTCGCCAGTCGCGCAGCTGAGGCGGGCCATACCGCTGATCCACTGCCCAAAGGTTGAGCCGCAGTCATGGCGGCACCAGCCGCGCATATCGTTTCCCGGCGCGGGCAGGCCGGCATCCCGTCGAAATCCCTTCAAGATATCGTCCTCGGACATGCCGAAGTAGAGGCTTCGCGTGTTCTGCACCTGCTCTTGGAAGCGACTCTCCAGCAGCCGCACACCACGATACTCGAAGCTGTGCAGGCGAACGCGTGAGGAGCTCTGTAGACCGCCGATGCGGTCCGTTGCAGCGAAGCCCCGATGGTACGGAAGAAGAGAGGCGCTTCCTGCGGCAAACAAAAAGGAACGGCGATTCATTCCCATCTCCCGAGCCCGTACAGGCACTTCCATAAGAGCAGAAATAATCCATTCAGGCGCGGAATGTCTATACGGCTGGTCACGTGGTCCTTGCAAGGACGCTCGCGGCTGCGTGAACACCCCGGGAGAGAAGCGGTCGACCCAGGCTGCTGGTGCTCTCGCGCAACGCTAACGTCTGCCGGAAGCGGTGCCATTGTGCCGCACGAGCACGTCGTCTATTGAACCGAATGCCGCACCAGCTATAGTAAGCAGCAGTTTTGGCCGCACTGCAGAAATCTCGAACTCTCCCGGCGCTTGCCGCCGTTGCGCTCCTTCTCGCCGGAGCCGCCTGTGCTGCAACGCACCAAGGCACCGCAGGCCTCATCCTGCGACTAGCCGGCCTGCTTCTACTCGCGGGGTGGGCCGCGCGCGGCCGTTCGCTCACCGGCTTCATCCTGCTTGGAACGCTCGCGGGTGCCGAGCTTGGCTTCGACCGGCCCGCGGTCGCCGTACAGATCTCGATCCTGAGCGACATCTTTCTCCGCCTTATCAAGACGATCGTCGCTCCGCTCATCTTCGGCACGCTCGTCTCCGGCATCGCCGGTCACGGTGACCTGAAGGGTCTTGGCCGCATCGGCCTTAAGGCGCTCCTCTACTTCGAGATCATGACGGTGCTTGCCCTCGGCATCGGCTGGGCCGCCATTACGGCCACGCGCGCCGGCGTCGGAGTGCAGCTTGCGGCCGTCACGCACGCCGCTACCATCGCCGCCACGCCGGTCCGCTGGCAGGACAGCCTGCTGCATGCCTTTCCGGAGAACATTGCACGCGCCGTTGCTGAAGGCCAGGTGCTGCAGGTCGCGGTCTTCGCGCTTCTCTTCGGCATCGCGCTTACCATGCTGCCGGAGAGCCGCCGCAGACCCATGCTGGACCTCGCCGATTCGCTCAGCGCAGCCATGTTTCGCTTCACGCATCTTGTCATGTACTTCGCCCCGCTCGGCGTTGCGGGAGCCATGGCCTACACCGTCGGCTACCTGGGCATCGCGGTCCTCATACCGCTTCTGAAGCTGCTGGCGACGCTCTATGGCGCGCTGATCCTCTTCGCGCTCCTTGCCATGCTTCCGGCCCTCCTGCTTGCCCGCATCCCGCTGCGCGGCTTTGCCCGCGCCATCCTGGAGCCCGTCACCCTCGCCTTCACCACCGCCACCTCGGAAGCGGCTCTGCCGCTCGCGATGGAAAACATGGAGAGCTTTGGCGTGCCACGCCGCATCAGCAGCTTCGTCATTCCGCTTGGCTACAGCTTCAACCTCGACGGCTCTGCCCTCTATCTCGCGTTGGCTTCCGTGTTTGTTGCGCAGGCCGCAGGCGTTCGCATGTCGGGTGCCGAACAGGCGATGATGCTCACCACGCTCATGCTGACCAGCAAGGGCACCGCCGGCGTCCCGCGCGCCGCCCTGGTCATTCTGCTCGCTACGGCTGCATCCTTTCATCTGCCCACAGAGCCCGTGCTCGTCATTCTCGGGATCGACACGCTCATGGACATGCCGCGCACTGCCGTCA
>CAXTSF010000257.1:0-3777 GCA_964246865.1 uncultured Terriglobus sp. | reverse complement strand
GCTTGCAGATCGGTCTCGGTACACGCGCTGTGGCCACGGAGGTCATCAACACGCAAGGTGACTTCAACCAAACGGGAAACCAGCTGGATCTTGCGATCGCCGGCGCGGGTTTCTTTCAGGTGGCACGGCCTGACGGCACGGTGGCGTACACACGCTCGGGAAACTTCCACCTGAACAATCAGGGACAGATGGTGACGGCGAACGGCGAGCCGATGCAGCCCGCGATCAACATTCCTTCAAACGCAACCAGTGTGACGATCTCTCAGTATGGGATTGTGACGGCAACTCTGCCCGGCCAGCAACAGCCTTCGCAGCTCGGCCAGATTCAGCTGGCTACCTTCACCAATCCCGGCGGGCTTACCTCGATCGGCGGCAATCTGTTGCAGGCCTCCGGAGCTTCAGGAAACGCCCTTACAGATGCGCCGGGAGGCAACGCCGGACTCGGAACTCTCCAGCAGGGTGCACTTGAAGGTTCCAACGTCGACGTTGTGGGCCAGTTCGTTCAGATGGTGCTCGCGCAGCGGGCTTACGAGAGCAACTCCAAGGTGATCCGTGTCGCCGATGACATGTACTCCCAGGTGAATGGGTTGGTGCGGTGATGGATTGGCGACTCAAGCCGTGCTTACTGGCTGGAGCTTCTCTCTGCTGTCCGGGTCTTGCTGCTGCTGTTGCAGAGAACTGCTTCACCTCGCCTGAAGCTGCAGCGCGTGACAGGGTGGGGACATCTGTGCGCGAGCATGCCGAGCAGAAGAATGGAGGATTTCGCGCGGAGGATCTGCTGATCGACGCAACTCTCCGGCGCGTGTGGATACGGGTGCGGCAATGCGGCGAGCCTGCCGGACCTCTGCTTCTGATTCCTGTTGGGGATGCTGGCACAACTGTGAGACTCGGTGAAACACTTGCGTCTTCCCGAGCTGCATCACATGCGGCCCATCTACCGGCCATTCACGTCGGGGAATCGCTGCGCATAAGTATGCAGACGGATACGGCTCGGATCACGCTTGAGGCGACCGCAGAAATGAACGCCACCGTGGGAGAGGAACTCAGAGTCCGGCTGAAGAAAGATCGCGGCGACAGTGGAGAGGCAAAAGTTTTGAATGCCAGGCTCATTTCCGCCGCGTATGCCGAGGTGATGCCATGAGTTCCAGGGCATGGGGAACGTCCGGAGCCATGCGGCAGGTCTATACGGCAGGCTTCGCCTTGCTGCACATTCTTGCGGTAGCGGCGCTGTTTGCTCAGCAGCCCGCCGGCCCTGTAAGCGGAGGCCATAGCAAGGGTCCCGCAGCTATTTCTCTGGACGCCTATCTTTCGTCTCTTCGCGCCCGCAGTGCGGGTACGCAACCGGAACAGGGAGCCATCTGGACAGAGAGTGGCCGTTTGGCAAGGCTGTCCGTGGATCTGCGAGCGATGCAGCCGCACGACCTGATCTCCGTGATTGTCTCTGAGTCGCTTGCGTCTTCCACGGATGGAAGCGTGAAGGGTACGCGTGCCTCAAGCGCAAGCTCGCAGCTTACGGCGCTGTTCTCAAAGTTCTCAGCGGCAAGCGCGGCACAGAATCTCCTCAACCTGAATGCCGCAGCGTCGCTGGGGGCCCAGGGCCAGAGTGCAAACAACTCGAGCCTGAGCACAGTACTGGGCGGGGAAGTCGTGGAGGTTTTACCAAACGGCATCCTGTTGATCGAGTGCGCACGGCAGCTTGAGTTCAGCCAGCAGACACAGACAATTGTTCTGCGTGGACTGGTACGTCCTGAGGACATCAACCAGGCGAATCAGGTCCTCTCAACGGCCATTTCCAGCGTGGAGCTGCAGGTACGCGGCCACGGCATTGTCACCGACTATACCCACCGGCCAAACGCATTTGTGCGGTTACTTCATACAGCTGTGATCTTTTGAGGAATCCATGAAACAGGTACAGCGCTGTGCGCTCGCACGTATCAGTGGTCTGCTGCTACTACTTGCCATCCATGCAAGAGCAGCAGATGTGGGAAGCCCGCCACGACAGGCGCGGATCAAGGACATCGCTTCGATTGAAGGGATCCGCGATAACCAGCTGGTCGGCTACGGGATCGTAGTCGGCTTGCAAGGCACCGGCGACAGCCAGCAAACGGGATTTCCGGTGCAGACACTGGCAGCCACGCTGCTGCGGATGGGTGTCAGCGTGCCCGCGAATGCGATTCGTGTTCAGAATCTGGCCGCGGTCTTCGTGTCAGCGACGCTGCCACCCTTTGCGCGCTCTGGTACGCGCGTGGATCTGACAGTCTCGTCCGCTGGCGATGCACATAGCCTGGAGGGAGGTCTGCTCCTGATGACGCCACTGTATGGCACGGACGGAAAGATCTATGCCGAGGGCCAGGGTCCTCTGGTGCTTGGCGGATATGCGGCCTCCGCCAACGGCAATACCAAACAAGTCAACCATCTCACTACGGCAAGGCTGCCGCTGGGCGGAACGGTCGAGCGCGGGATTCCGCTGGACCTGACCGGGCGAACACACTTCTCATTTCTCCTGCAGGACGCGGATTTCCGGAGTTCACGTTCCATGGCCGATGCTATCAATCATGAACTTGGGCGAGCAGCAGCGCACGCGGCAAACAGCCGCATGGTGGATCTGCAGGTGCAACCGGGAGAGGATGTACCGGAGCTGCTGTCACGCGTGGAAGGCATCGAAGTGGCGGTGTTCCCGCGAGCCAAAGTTGTCGTGAATGAACGGACAGGTACCGTCGTGATTGGAGGTGCGGTCGTGCTGCAGCCGGCGTCGATCCTGCACGGCGGTCTGGCGGTCAATATCGTAAGTGAGTTCCAGGCGTCGCAACCGTCGGCTCTCTCTGGTGGAACCACGCAGGTGTTGCAGCAGACGGCGGTCGATGTGAAGGAGAAAGCAGTGAACCGGATCGATCTGAAGCTAGGATCGACGGTGGAAGACCTTGTCCGCAGTCTCCAAATGATTGGTGCCACGGCCCGCGATGTAATTTCGATCCTGCAGGCGATGAAGTCCGCTGGAGCCATGGAAGCGGAGATTGAAGTGCTATGACGAGAGTCGATGCTTCTCAACCGGTGCAGGCTGTCTTACCATCCTCAAACCGCCTGCGCGAGGCTGCCCAGCAGTTTGAGGCCATCCTGCTGGGCGAGCTGCTCAAACCGCTCGGAGCACGCGTGTCCGCTGATGGCAACGGAGAACAACAGGAAAGCGGGCCGATGGAAAGCTTCGGCTTGCAGGCACTTGCGGGACAGATCGCTCGCTCGGGCGCGCTAGGCCTGGCCAATCAAATGGTGCAGTCCCTCGGACACCGGCTCCAGTCCCAGGCTGAGCCGGAATCTAAAGTTTCTGCGGGTCGTGACGATAGATGACACAGGAGCGCGTATGTCACAACTACAAGGGATTACAGGCAATGTGGGAGCCGGTGTAGGCCCAACCGGTATCGAGAAGGCCGGGAGCTCTGGCGCACCGGAGAAGGCCACGCCCAGAGGTGATCTCCGGGCGGAGACGGCGACAGACAAGGCCCAGCTCAGTCCGCTCGGGAGCACACTTGCTCTGCAGGATCCGGACGGAGACGTTCGAACAGATAAGGTCGCCGCCCTCCAAGCAGCGATTCGTGCCGGCAGCTATAACCCGCCCGCCTCCGCCACAGCGGACAAACTCATCAGCAGCTTGCTTCGATAAGAAGCCTGTGCGGTCGCGACAAAAACCCACACCTGGAATAAGGAGCAAAGTTGGGAAGCCTCACTGGACTCATGTACCTGTCGCAGAACGCGTTGATGGCCGATCAGTCGGCCATCAAC
>CAXTSF010000256.1:0-3817 GCA_964246865.1 uncultured Terriglobus sp. | reverse complement strand
GTACACGGGCAGCAGCAGCGGCATCTCGGCAAACAATGTCCTGCCGCAGGTGCAGTATGAGGATCTCGGACTGACCGTGAAGGCGCTTCCGCATGTGCATCGTGAGGGCAATGTGCAGATGCATCTGGAGCTGAAGCTGGACGCGCTAGCCGGGAGTGCTTTGAACGGGATCCCGGTGCTGGCAAGCCGCCAGGTCTCGTCCGATCTGACGTTGCGCGACGGCGAGACTACGATGCTGGTCAGCTATCTCTCGAAGTCAGAGAGCTCCGCGGTGAACGGCATCCCTGGACTGAGCGAGATTCCGGGTTTCCAAAGCACAACCAATGAGAACAAAAATGTCCAGACGAGCGAGCTGATTCTGGTGCTGACGCCACACATTGTGCGGCGCGGCCACGCCGCGGCAACAGGCCCGTATACGGCATTGCAGAACCGGCCCAATCCAGAGTAATCGCGTTGACCTCGCGTGCGGGTCTGTCTATACTCAAGGCAATGTTGAGCGGGAGTAGCTCAGTGGTAGAGTGCTTCCTTGCCAAGGAAGATGTCGCGGGTTCAAATCCCGTCTCCCGCTCCAGAAAACCCTGATCTGATCCCTGTCAGGCGGGTTTGGCCGTAGATGCTGTGTCAGCCGGCACGGCAGGTGGCGCGGTACCCAAGTGGTAAGGGAGAGGTCTGCAAAACCTTTATGCGTCGGTTCGATCCCGACCCGCGCCTCCACACTTCACCTGTTCAGACTTCTCTTCGCCGAAGCCGAGTGGCTAAAGCGGAGAAGTTTGCCCGAAAGGCAGCGCTGGCTCCCCGGGGCCTTTCGCCGATCGTCGTCACACAGCGGTTTCACCCGTTCGCGAGCGGTTCCGTAGAGATCGAGCGAAACGGCACAGCTAAAGAGGACCGCACTGGTAAGCAGCAGCATGGCTAGAGCATGTGCGCTCGCCGCTACGGAAGCCATGCCACGGAAGCGGTAAGCGCATGGGCAATCCGGAGTAGACCGGCGCGCGTACCGGCGCCGTTACCGCGCGGCGGTCTGCTCCAGCCCAGCGTCCCTCTAGCGGTTTGCGCCCGCGATGCCATCCAGCGCCAGATTGAGCTCCAGGACGTTCACGCGTGCTTCCCCGAATAAGCCAAGCTGCCGGGAGGTGATGTGCTGTTGTACAAGTTGGCCGACGCGATCCGTGCTGAGATGGCGAGCCTCCGCGATCCGGGCGACCTGAAAGACCGCGGCCGCCGGCGAGATGTCTGGGTCAAGGCCGGATCCCGAGGCTGTGACCAGATCCACCGGCACAGGGGCCGCCGCTCCTTCCGCGGCTACGCTGGCATCGATGCGACTTACCAGGACTCTGCTGGTCGGTCCAAGATTCGACCCGGATGAGGCCGATGCGTCGTAACCGGTGCCGGCGGCCGAGGGCCGGCTATGGAAGTAACCAGGACCGGTAAATGGCTGGCCGATCAGGCGCGAACCGATCGCTTCGCCGCCTCGCGTGAGCAGCTGACCGTTTGCCTTGTCGCGAAAGATCGCTTGTGCAATGCCGGTAATCACCAGCGGATACACGATACCGAGCAGGATGGCGGTGATGGCAGTGTAGAGGCAGGCGGTGACAATGGTCTTCTTCATGGCAATCTCCTACGCGAGGTGCAGCGCGGTAATGATCAGGTCGATGATCTTGATTCCAATGAATGGAACGATGATGCCGCCCAGGCCATACACCAGCAGATTGCGCTGCAGCAGGGCCGCGGCGGACATGGGCTTGTAGCCGATTCCCCGCAGAGCCAGTGGAATGAGGCCGATGATGATCAGCGCATTGAAAATCACGGCAGAGAGCACAGCCGATTCCGCGTTATGCAAATGCATGACATTCAGCGTGTTCAGCACGGGAAAGACGCCCGCGAACATGGCCGGGATGATGGCAAAATACTTCGCGACATCGTTCGAGATCGAGAAGGTGGTGAGTGCACCGCGTGTCATCAGCAACTGTTTGCCGATGGCGACAATCTCGATCAGCTTCGTCGGATTGGAATCGAGGTCAACCATATTTCCCGCTTCTTTCGCGGCTTGGGTACCGCTGTTCATGGCGACGCCTACATCGGCCTGGGCGAGCGCAGGGGCATCATTGGTGCCGTCGCCGGTCATGGCGACGAGCTTGCCTTCGGCCTGCTCCCGCTTAATCAGATCCATCTTGTCCTTGGGCTTGGCTTCGGCAAGGAAGTCGTCCACACCGGCTTCGCGTGCGATGGCCGCTGCGGTGAGCGGATTGTCCCCGGTGATCATGACGGTGCGGATGCCCATGGCACGGAGCTGGTCGAAGCGTTCCTTCATGCCGCCTTTGACGACGTCCTTCAAGTGAATGACGCCGAGGGCGCGGCCGTTCTCTGCGACCACGAGCGGTGTGCCGCCGCTCCGCGAGACCTCCTCCACACTGCCGCGTACCTGCGGCGGCAGCTCCGAGCCGTGTTCGACAAGATGCTTGCTAATGGCGTCCACCGCACCCTTGCGGATGCTGCGGCCATCCACCTCGATGCCGCTCATGCGCGTTGTAGCGGAGAACGGAACGAACTCCGCATTCATCTGGCTGAGCTCGCGCCCACGCAGGTTGTACTGCTCCTTCGCGAGCACCACGATGGAACGACCCTCGGGCGTCTCGTCCGGAAGCGATGAAAGCTGGGCGGCGTCGGCAAGTTGATCCGCGGAGACACCCGGTGCCGGAAGGAACTCCGCTGCCTGTCGATTGCCGATCGTGATGGTCCCGGTCTTGTCGAGCAACAACGTGTTCACATCGCCCGCTGCCTCGACGGCACGGCCGGAGGTGGCAAGCACGTTGTGCTGCACCAACCGGTCCATCCCCGCGATGCCGATGGCGGAGAGCAGGCCGCCGATGGTGGTAGGGATAAGGCAGACCAGGAGCGAGATGAGGACGAAGACCGTTTGGGGAGCGCCGGAGTAGATGGCGAAGGGCTGCAGCGTGACGACCGCGAGCAGAAAGATGATCGTGAGGCCCGCGAGCAGAATATTGAGCGCGATCTCGTTCGGTGTCTTCTGCCGCTCGGCACCCTCGACAAGAGCAATCATGCGGTCCAAAAATGTCTCGCCCGGGTTGGAAGTGATGCGTACTGTGATCACATCGGAGAGGACGCGCGTACCGCCGGTGACGGCGGAACGGTCGCCACCAGCCTCGCGGATCACCGGGGCAGACTCGCCGGTGATCGCGGATTCGTCGACGGAGGCGACGCCCGCGGTAACCTCGCCGTCTCCGGGAATCATCTGCCCGGCCACAACACGGACGATGTCGTCTACGCGCAGTTGCGCGCTGGAGATCTCCTCCACTTGGCCGTTCTTGCCGACCCGGTAAGCAGTGGTTTCGCTCTTTGCGAGTCGAAGCGCGTCAGCCTGCGCCTTGCCACGGCCCTCGGCCATGGCCTCGGCGAAGTTTGCGAAGAGCACGGTAAACCAAAGCCAGAGCGTGATCTGCAGGTCGAAGCGAAAGTGACCATGATGTGTGACGAGATTGACAAAGAGCAGCAGTGTCGTGAGCACGCTGCCGAGCTCAACTACGAACATGACGGGGTTCTTGATCATGGCCCGCGGATTGAGCTTGTCGAGTGCGTCGAGACTGGCGCGGCGAACGATCTTGCCGTCGAACAGGGAGCGCCGTTTTGCCTGGTTTGCCATGGAAGTGCTGTCCTTAGAAGCTGCGGCCGGTGTGCAGGAGCAGATGCTCCAGCACCGGACCGAGGCTGAGCGCGGGGAAAAAGGTGAGCGCACCAACGATGATGATGACGCCCGTGAGCAGAAGCGTGAATAACGGAGTCGTCACGGGAAAGGTGC
>CAXTSF010000255.1:0-3880 GCA_964246865.1 uncultured Terriglobus sp. | reverse complement strand
GACGCTGCCGCTGCGCGAGGACACAGACCTGGTGGCGTCCGTGAGTTACAGCGGAAGCGTGCGACTGCGGGTAGAGGCAATCGAGGCGGACGCGGCGGAGGCGGCCAGTTCCGCGCAGAATCTCTCAACGATTGCGAACCTGATCCGGGGTTTTACGATGGCGGGCGGCACACCGCAGCAGGTGGCGCTGCACCAGGCATTTCAGTCGCTGAAGGTGGACCAGAAGAAGGAGCGGGTGGTGGTGACGGCGAATCTGCCGGCGGGTTTGTGGAACGGGCTGTGAGAGGCCGATGGCGGGTAAGAGCGAACCGAGCATCGCAAGAGGTCGCAACGACGCGGCGAACGGCTGCTGCCAAGGAGAGCGCCCTGCCGGCTTCGATGGGCGCTGCTGAGCTCTGGTGGGCGTGGCTGGGCGTACGCCGTTGCTCTTCGTTGCATGATCCCGGGGCCGTGTTTTTTGAGGAGGGAAACAGCGGCAGGAAATCCTTTGCAGGGTGGGACCTCTCGCCCTCCCGCGGCATCATAAGAGTATGCAATCGATAAAGATTTCCGCTCTTCTGGCGCTTGCAGCCGTCCCCGCGATCGCGATGGCACAGACGACCTTGACCGGGCAGCAGGCGTTTGAAGATGCCGTGCAGCAGAGGCCCGGCAACCGCATCCACCTAACAACGGCAGACCTGCCCGCACCGAATCCGGAGGAGGCCGGCGACTTTGGCCCGCACGTGGTGCCGCGGCCGGCGGGTGCGATGCCGGTGGCACCCAAGGGCTACAAGGTGGAGCTATACGCGGAGGGCGACTTCGACAATCCTCGCCTGGTCCGCACGGCGCCAAACGGCGACATCTTCCTCTCCGACTCCAAGGCAGGCAAGATCTGGGTGATGCGCGGTGTGGGGCCGGATGGCAAGGCGCAGCAAAAGCAGGTGTATGCGAGCGTTGAGCAGTTCGATAACGAGAAGGGCAAGACACTGCCGTTCGGGATTAACTTCTACCCGGCGGAGAACCCCAAGTGGGTGTACGTCGCGAACACGATCAACGTGGTGCGCTTCCCCTATAAGAGCGGCGATCTGAAGGCGCGTGGACCGGCTGAGGTGGTCGTGAAGGACCTGCCGGGGTTTGCGCAGCTCCGTGGTGGCGGCCACTGGACGCGCGACGTCGTATTCTCGAAGGACGGCACACGGATGTTCATCTCGGTTGGCTCCCGGTCCAACGTCGACGACACGGACAACAATCCGACGGAGTTTCACCGTGCGGACGTACTGGAATACAAGCCGGACGGCACCTTTGTGAAGGTGTACGCGTCAGGGATCCGTAACTGCGTAGGCGAAGCGATCAATCCGGTAACGGGCCAGCTGTGGTGCTCGACCAACGAACGCGACAACCTGGGCAATCATCTGGTGCCGGACTACGTGACGCATGTGGAGGAAGGCGGCTTCTATGGCTGGCCGTGGTACTACATGGGCAACCACCAGGATCCGCGGCATGAGGGCAAGCATCCGGAGCTGAACGGCAAAGTGACGACACCGGATGTGCTGGTGCAGCCGCACATGGCCTCGCTGGAGATGGCCTTCTACACGGGTGACCAGTTCCCGGGCACCAACGGCGATGCGTTTGCCGCGGAGCACGGCTCCTGGAACCGCAAGAACCGCTCGGGCTACGAGGTCATCCGTATCCCGATGAAGAATGGCAAAGCCACGGGCGAGTACGAGGATTTCCTCACCGGTTTCGTGACACCGGATGGTCAGGTATGGGGCCGGCCCGTCGGTGTCACGATGGCCAAGGACGGCGCCCTGGTGGTAGTGGAAGATGGGGCGAACACCATCTGGCGCGTGACCTACACGGGTGGCGGAACGGCAACAGCCAGCCGTTAGCTTCTCTGCTCAACCATGTGTGATACGAAGGTCCGCCTCCTGGCGGGCCTTCACTGTTTCCCCGCCGGTTTATCCCAGAAGTCGTCTGGAAGATTCACGACGATTGGCTCGGATGTGCTGCGGACGACGACCCACTGGAAGGGAAGGTCCGCAGATGCATTGATCTCCCGGTGCGGCAGCCATGCCGGGATAGAGAGGAAGTCTCCTGCCTCCGCAACAGTGTTCCACTCTCCACGCTCGCCCCAGCAGACCTGCGAGGTGCCGCTGAGCACGTAAGCCACCGTGTGTTGCTCGCCATGGTGGTGGATGCCGGTGCTCGCTCCCGCTTCCACCAGGAAGATGCCGGCCCACATGGGGGAGGCAGTACCGTGGCCGGCGTCGATGGCGGCCTGACGCTGCGAGCCCGGTGTCTGGTCTGTGGCTGCGTTGAAGCGCTGTGGACGGATCACGCGTACAGAAGGCTGGCCCATGGTTCCTCCCCTTCGTGTGCTACTCCATGGATGCCGACTGACGGTTTATCCGTCGTCCCTGGGACGGGCATCATCCAACGGCGCCTGGCTGCACAGCGATCCGCGCCGAGTGCATCGGTTTTACGATCGCCGCATCCATCACCTTGTTGCGACGAGGATGGGGCTATGCAGATTGGCATCGATAGTTTTGCGGCGCTGGTGCCGGATCCCCTGACGGGTGAGAAGGTAACGGCTGCCGTGCGGATGGGGCATCTGCTGGAAGAGATCGAGCTCGCCGACAGGGTGGGCCTGGATGTGTTTGGGCTGGGCGAGCACCATCGCGAAGAGTACCTGGATTCGGCGCCGCCGGTGATCCTGGCCGCGGCCGCGGCGCGCACGAAGCAGATTCGGCTGACGAGCGCGGTAACGGTGCTGAGCGCGGCGGATCCGGTGCGTGTGTTTCAAGAGTTTGCCACGCTCGATCTCGTCTCCGGTGGGCGGGCGGAGATGGTGGTGGGGCGCGGCTCCTTCACAGAGTCGTTCCCGCTCTTTGGCCTCCAGTTTCAGGATTATGACTCGCTGTTCGCGGAGAAGCTGGACCTGCTGCTGGCTCTGCGGGAGGAGACGCATGTGCACTGGTCGGGCAAGAATCGTGCCGCGCTTACAGGGCAGGGTGTGTATCCAAGGCCATTGCAGGACCGAATTCCGGTGTGGCTGGGCGTGGGTGGAACGCCGGCATCCTTTGCGCGTGCTGGTGTGCTCGGGCTGCCGCTGATGATCGCGATTATCGGGGGTGAACCGCACCGGTTCCGGCCGCTGGTCGATCTTTATCGCGAAGCGGGCAAACGCGCGGGGCATGGGCCAGAGTGGCTGCAGGTGGGCGTGCACGCGCTGGGCTATGTGGCGGACACGGACGAGCAGGCAGCGGACGACTTCTTCCCCGGCTACGCGCAGGCGTTTACAAAGATAGGACAGGAGCGCGGCTGGCCTCCGGTGACGCGACGGCAGTTTGAGGCACTGCGGCGGCCGAAGGGCGTATTGCTGGTGAGCGATGCTTCGACGGTGGTCGAAAAGGTGCTTGAGATGAGCGAGGACCTGGGCGGACTGGCGCGGGTGAGTTTTCAAATGAGCGTCGCGGCCCTGCGGCATGACCGGCTGATGCGGGCGATTGAGCTGCTGGGAACGAAGGTGGCACCGGCAGTGCGTAGTGCGCTCGTGGCCGCATAGACGCTTCGCTGTCGAGATGCTGTCAGGCGAAGAGGCTGGACTGTGCCGGCGGCTTCGTGGCGCGTTGCGGATCCTTGCGGGCACCGTCCATCTCGCGCGTGAGCAGGGAGTCGCTGGAGCGCTCGCGCAGACCGTAACGCTTGCAACTCGCGGTGACGAGCGCGCGCGTGCGTTCGAGATAAGGGCGAGCGGCGAAGTCGTTGGCGCGAAAGCGCTCGATGTACTCGGTTTGCAGATGCGGGAAGTGCTCGCGGACGAAATCGAAGTAGGTCGGCCGGGAACAGGGCTTGAGGAACAGCGCGCCCGCCGAGAAGAAGTGGGCTCCCGCCTCCGAAG
>CAXTSF010000254.1:0-3902 GCA_964246865.1 uncultured Terriglobus sp. | reverse complement strand
GGCGAATGGAGTTTTGACATGGCTAAGGCAACGTTGGGAGATTTTGAGGTTGAGGCTGGTTCCAAGGTCATAAGCGCTTTGGAGGAGGACAGAGTTCAGGTGCAGGTGGCTCTTGGGGCAAAGCTCGAAGAGTATGGCGACTGGAGACTGTATCTTGCGTCGCCTGCCTTCGATGAGACCGGTACTTTGGACGCCTACACTCCAATTGCGTCTGCGCTCGATGGCAAGTTTGTCTTTGCCGCCCCGGCGATCGCCATTCGCCCGATGTCTGATTCGTTCATCAAGAATCTTCGCGACACATACAGCAGTCCGGAAGATCCACTCGGGATGCGTCTACAAGGGCAGAGCCTGGGACGCTCCTACGTTGAAGACGCGTCTGTGTACCGGATCCGGTAGCCAATGCCGATACGAGACGTAAAGACTTCGGCGCTGCACCTTGCGTACGAGGAGTCCGGGCCGGGCGATGGACTGCCTGTCATTCTGTTGCATGGCTGGCCGGACTCGCCGCGCACGTGGGATGGGGTATTGCCGGTGCTGCACGCCGCGGGCTATCGCACGGTTGCGCCGTACCTGCGTGGATATGGCCCGAGTGCATTTCGGAGCTCCATCTTTGGCCGCAAACGGCGGCGTACCGGGCAGCCGGTCGCGCTGGCGCAGGACGTGATCGATCTGGCAGATGCCTTGAAGCTGAAGCGGTTTGCGTTCGTAGGCCACGACTGGGGCGCATGGGCTGGGTATGCGCTGGCGGCGCTCTTCCCGCGAAGGCTGACGTCGCTGACGGCGATGTCCGTGCCTTTCTCGCCGGGCCGGGTGAAGCTGCCATCGCTCCCGCAGGCCAGATCATTCTGGTACGTGTACTTCCTTTGCACGCGGTTGGGCGAGGAGAGCTTCCGGAAGGACCCGGTGGCCTTTGGAGAGGCGCAGTGGCAGGCGTGGAGTCCGGATGGGTGGTACAGCAGGAGCGAGCTTGCCGAGGCGGCGCGGAGCTGGGCGGGCAAGGACTTCCAGGATGTGGTGCTGCACTTCTACCGGTCACGGCTCGGTGAAGCGTCGCTTGATCCTGACTACCAGGTGTTGCAGACACGATTTGAGAGCACACCCGGACTGGACGTGCCGACGCTGCTGATCCACGGCATGGAGGACCGGTGCACGCTGGTGGAATCAACGGATGGTGCCGACCGCTACTTCCATGGCTACTATCGGCGGGCGCTGCTGGACCGCGTGGGCCATTTTCTGAGCCGGGAAGCACCGGAAGAGACAGCGGCACAGATCCTGCAGCACCTGATGGTGCACGGATGACCGTGCGTTATTACCAGGTACGGGGGCGGGTGCAGGGTGTCGGTTTCCGATGGTTTGTGCACCGGGAAGCGGCGGCACTGGGACTGCGTGGCTCTGTAAAGAACACGCACGACGGACATGTGGAAGCGATTGCCGCCGGGGAAGAAGCGCAACTTACGGCGCTCGAGGAGGCGCTGCACAAGGGATCGCGAGGGAGCCGGGTGGATCGCGTGATTGTGCATGAGCTGCAGCCGCATGAGGGTGAGCCGCTGCAGCCATTTGTGATCGAGGGTGCGTTCTGATCCGGGCCGGTAGCAGGGCGGGGATCATGGTAGAAACGAGGGATGGACACCCCTATCCCCTGTGAACCGTTGAAGTCTCTGATTCGCACCGTTCCCGATTTTCCGAAGCCAGGCATCCTGTTCTATGACATCACGACACTGCTCAAGGACAAGACTGGCTTTGCGCAGATGATCGATGCATTTGCGGCGTATTACATCGAGAAGGACATCGACCTGGTGCTTGGGATTGAGGCGCGCGGATTCATCTTCGGCCCGGCAATGGCGTACCGCCTGAATGCAGGATTCGTGCCGGTGCGCAAGCCGAGGAAGTTGCCTGCACCTACGGCCAAGGTGACCTATGACCTGGAGTACGGATCGGATTCCCTGGAGATCCATCTGGACGCGATCCAGCCGGGGCAGCGGGTGGTGATTGTGGATGACCTGCTGGCGACCGGTGGTACGATGCAGGCGACGGTGCAGCTGGTACGGCAGCTCGGCGGTGAGATCGCGGGCCTGGCATTTGCGGTAGAGCTGGACTTCCTGAAGGGCCGGCAACGCTTTCCGGAGTATGACGTATACAGCCTGCTGCACTATGACGAGTAGGCAGGATCAACGCCAGGTGAGAGGTTCAGCGGTGAGAAGAGTTGGAAGTTCAAAGTTCAGGAACGCCCGAAGTTAGAAGAAGCAGCGAAGGAAGGCAAGAATGGTGAGAGATGCGGTGGCGAAGACCGCTCACGCGTTTTTCGATGCTCATCTGGTGACGCCGGCTAGAGCTCTCTGATGCGCAGGTGCTCGTCCGGGCCGAGATACTGCTTGCGGCGAAACCACGCTTCCATCTTCTCGGTCAGCACGAGTAGGGGTACGTAGTTTCCTGCTTCCATCAGACCGTCGGCGAGCGGCAGGGTATCGTCGAAAGCGGCATCATTGGTGAAGTTACGCATGGCAAAGTTGTCGATCCATGCGAGAGGGCAGGGTACTGGGACACCAGTCGCACCGGTGTACTCGATATAGAGCCGGCGCGCAAACATGTCAGGCGAAGATGAGGCAAGACGGCCCGCCGAGGGGGACGGTGCAGACCTGTTCGCCAAGATGGCCGGTGGTGCTGTCGCGAGGGAGAACGGAGATGTTGTCTCCGAACTGGTTGGCACTGAGCAGCCAGCGGCCGGAGGTGTCGATGGCGATGTGGCGCGAGTGCTTGTTGCGGTTGGGGGCGACTTGCAAGAGGGTCAGTTCGCCCGTCTGCGGTGCGATCGAGAAGAGGGCAAAGGAATCTTCCCCGACGCGGTTGCTGGCATAAAGGAAGCGCTGATCCGGTGAGAGCAGAAGCTCACAGGCGCCGGCTTTCGAATGGGTTGCGCCGTGCGGCAGGGTACTGATGCTTGAGAGCGTGCTGAGCGCACCCTTCGCAGAGTCCCAGCTGAGCAGATCGACCGTGGACGTGAGCTCGTTGATGTTATAGACCCAGCGGCCGTTGGGGTGAATGGCCACGTGACGGGGCCCGCTGCCGGGCTGTGCTTGCCATTCGCCATGCGGCGTAATCTTCGCGGTGGCACGTTCGAGCCGGAAGATGTGGATGCGGTCCAGGCCGAGGTCATTGACGAAGAGGAAGCTTCCATCTGCGGACGGCTGGGCGCAGTGGGCAAAGCTCTTGGTCTGGCGGTCGGGATCGGGGCCGTGGCCATCCGCGGGAAAGGCGATGTAGGAGGCGCGCGTGAGCAGGCCGCGGGTGTCGGCCAGGAAGGAGGCGATGCTGCCTGCGGTGTAGTTCGCGACAAAGACACTGCGGCCGTCAGGATGCACCGAGATGTGGCAGCCGCCCGGGCCGGCCGCGTCCGCGATATTGAGAGGCGTGAGCGAAGGAACGGAATCGGCCGAAAGAGCGAAGCCGTTTGCGGCGGCGTTGCCCGCATCGCCACCGGTGACGGCGTAAAGGCGGGGATGAAAGGCTGCAGTGCGCGCGAGAAAGCTGGGACTCTCTGCGGGTGCCATGAGCTGCGGAAGCGTGAGCTGACCGGTGTTCGCGTTGAACTCCGCGCGGTAGACGCCTTTGCTGCCGCGGCCTGCGGTACCGATAAAGAGGGTTTGTCGCGCGAGCACAGGGTGAATCTGTGCGGCCAGGGCGCTCGAGAAAAGACCGGCTGCGCTTGACTGAAGAACGAAGGCCCGGCGAGTCATACGTGCTCCCAGACTGCTCATGCAGGCAGCGGTGACTCACCGGTCACAGCTGCCGGTTGGCTTTCATCCGGAACGGTGTCCTCGATGATGGGCAAGGAGGGCAGCTTGCGGGTGTTTCCGACTTCCTGGACGACGGCGTTCACGTTTTCGAGTACCTCATCCATGGTC
>CAXTSF010000253.1:597-3916 GCA_964246865.1 uncultured Terriglobus sp. | reverse complement strand
CTCCTGGAGATGTCGTCAACCAGGAGTGCCACAGCTCCTGAGAGCCTGTGAGGCGTCAATGCGACGATGAGAGCTGAGCGGAATCGCTCTTCCGTACATCGTCCCTCGTCATCTTTGTTCACTTCACCAAAAGCTTCTGAAGATGCTGGTCCGTTCTTCGATTCCCTAGGGCGAAAGCGCCGTTCTGCGCTACCATCAGTGCGGTAGCGGACATAGTTTCTGTCCACTACAGATCGTGGGCCGCCTGGCCCATTCGCTTGCACCCACTCTCCATCACCCGCACGCGCTTCGCGAAAGGCCGGGTCCCGATGAGGGTGCACCTAATCAATCCCAGCGACAACTCCTTTGGTACCGCGGTCATCACGCCTCGCTGGCTCTTTGTCCTTGCCGCGGCCACGCCCGCCATCGCTGGCGATCCCATCCTCGTCGACGAATCTCTTGAGCCTGTCGATCCCGAGAGTATCCAGCCGGGCGATATTGTCGGCATCAGCGTGCACACCGGCAATGCCCTGCGCGGCTACGCCGTCGGCCGGCTTGCCCGCGCTCGCGGCGCCTGGGTGGTCTACGGCGGCATTCACGCGACGCTTTTCCCGGAGGAGGCCCTGTCCCACGGCCAGGCGCACGCGGTTGTGAAGGGTGACGGCGATATCGCCTGGGGCAAGGTCGTGCTCGATTGCATGGCCGGCACCCCCGGCCAGATCTATGAGGGCGGCCGTATTGAAGGGCGTCAGTTCCTTCCCGGCCGCTGGGATCTCATGGCCAAGGACAAGTACATGTGGGCTTCAGTCCAGACAATTCGCGGCTGCCCCAAGCACTGCTCCTTCTGCTCCGTATGGCGGACGGACGGCCAGGCACCTCGCCAGCGCGCCTTTCAGAGCGTCATCGACGAAATCGTCGATCTCCGCCGGATCGGCTTCCGCTTTATCGCCCTCGCCGACGACAACTTCTACCCAGTCACACTGACCGATCTACGCCTTGCCCGCGAGCAGAACAATCACAGCCGCCTCGCCGAGCTAACCGCCGTTCGCGAGGAACGCTTCCAGCTCATGGCCGAGCTCGCCAAGTTGCCGAAGGACATGGTCTTCTTCACCCAGATCACCATGGAAGCCGGCGAGGACGGCGAGTACCTTGATGCCATGCGCCGTGCCAACATTAAGGGCGCTCTGGTGGGCGTCGAGGCCGTTACGCCCGAGGGTCTCAAGGCCGTCTTCAAGGACTTCAACTACTCCGGCGATGCCCTTGCCCGCCAGCTCCAGACCTTCAAGAAGCACGGCGTGCATGTCCTGGGCTCGTTCATCTTCGGCCTGCCCACGGACAAGCCAGCCACCTTTGACGCCACCGTCTCCATGGCTTTGCAGGCCGGCGTTACCTTCGCCCAGTTCGTGATGATGACACCTTTCCCCGGCACCGTCGACTTCGCCCGCTGGGAAAAGGAGCAGGCCAAAGCACCGGAGATGGTCGGCGACGTACCCATCACCCGCTACTGGCTGATCCCCACCGAGACTCGCCCCAAGATGTTTACGCCCCATCCCTCCATGAGCTCGGGCGAGATCAGCGACCGCACCCAAAAGGTCTGGGATCGCTTCTATGACTGGCCAGCGATCTGGGAGCGCTCAAAATGCACGCCAACACTGCGTGCCCGCGTCGCCTTCTGTCTTCTCTCCAAGCTTTACCGGCAGATGTATGCCGGCACCGGCATCTCCACCGATAGTGCCCGCAAGAAGAAGTCGAAGCGCTGGGCCCGATGGACCGCCGCCCAGACCCGCAAGATCTTCGCGGCCACGCCCATGCCCGGCCTGCAGAGCCCGGTGTGGGAGACGAACCCTCTCGCCTCCATGCACCATGGATCGCGGGAAACGCACCAGGCAGAGCGGGAAGCCTCTGGCCTAGTCGTCCTTCCGAGCGCGTGATCCTTCCATGGCACCACTTTCTCGATGTACATGGCAGGAACGGAGATGCGCAGGCAGCTCGTTCTGGCTCAAATTCCTCTGGAAAGTGGCCTCTCCGGTATACCCTTAGGCTTACGGGGGTTTCACCGCCCGCTGTCTAAGGACGCATGCCGAAACCGCACACGCATGTACCGAAACTAGCTGACGTCGCTCGCCTCGCCGGTGTCGGTAACGGCACAGTATCGCGTGCCCTTTCCGGCGGCAAGAATGTCAGCAGCGAGAAGCTTCAGAAGATCGCCAGTGCCATCCGCGAACTTGGCTATCAGCCCAACCGCGTGGCGCAGAGCCTGAAGGGCGGCAGCTCCGGCATCATCGGCATGATTGTTCCCAGCCTCTCCGACCTCTTTTTCTCGAAGTGTGCTGAAGCGGTCGAACGTGTCGTCAAGGAGCATGGTGCCATCCTCGTCCTCGTCGCATCCCACGATGACGACTCGATCGTTCTTGACAGCTTCCGTCACCTGCTTCAGCACCATATCGACGGCCTCATCCTTGCCCACTCCACCTGGCAGAATCCGGATCTCGCCGAAGCTTTGCGCACCTCACGCATCCCCGTCGTCGGCATCGACCGACCCCTGGAGCACCTGGGCTATCCTTCCCTGCTCTGCGAAAACTACGAGGGTGCCCGCATGGCCACACAGCACCTGCTGGATCACGGCTATCGCACCGTTATCAACGTCCAGGTAAAGCCCGAGCTATACACCATGCAGGAGCGCGCCCGTGGCTATGCAGCCGCGATGGAGGCAGCCGCCATGCCTCGCCGGCAGGAGGTCATCCGCGACCGGCAGGATGCGATTGCACTGCTCGAACGGCATATGCATGCTCGTGACAGCAAAACTCCGGTCGCTATCTTCGCCGGAAACAACCTGACGGCCCGGTATATCTGCGAGGCCACGCACATCCTGGCGCTCTCCATCCCACGCCAGTGTGCCCTGCTCAGCTTCGACGACTTCGACCTCGCCGACACTCTCACGCCGCCGATGAGTGTCGTGCAGCAGCCCATTGAAGCCATGGGCAGGGCCGCTGCCAAGCTGCTCTTTGCCCAGGCACCTGACTGGAAGAGCCGTGATCAGGATGCGCCCACCGCACCGCATCTGCTTGCGCCCCGGCTGGTCGTCCGTGAGTCCTGCGGCTGCCCCCGGCAGGGTACTGCCCTGCACGAGAGTGACCTGCTCGTAACCGCCGGATCCTTCTAAGCCGCAGTCATTCCTCGCCCCGATCTGCTTGGATGAAGATGACGACTCCGATCAGCGGTTCGCTTCGATCACCCGTGCCGCTTTGCGTTCCTTGCCGGCATGCTCGGCCGCATCCAGTTCACGAAATCTCTGGTTTGCTGCCTCCGCTTTCTGCGTTTCTCCCAGCGCCCGGTACGC
>CAXTSF010000253.1:0-587 GCA_964246865.1 uncultured Terriglobus sp. | reverse complement strand
GAGCCGCTGCACGCTCGGCTCATTGGGTGCGGCCCTCTCCGCAATGGCGAGATCGGTCAGGGCGTCCTTGGCCCGGCCCATGCGCAGCAGAAGCCGTGCCCGCTCGGCGTGCGCCTGCGGCAGCTCCGGACAAAGCTCCAACGCTCGGCTGACTTCCTTCATGCCCGCCTCGGCCGGCTCGCCCAGGTTGTCGAGCGCGTCCCCCAAACGCCAGTGCGCGATGCAGTTCTCCTGCTGTTTCGCGATCAGCGCCGTAAGTGTCTCGCGCGCATGCGTCCAGTCGCCGGTGCTCCAGTACAGGTGGGCCAGATGGTCGAGCGCCCCCGGATCTCCGGGTGCCGCGGCCAGCGCCTGTTTGTAGGCATCCACGGCACCGGGCGTGTTCTGCATCGCCTCCATGATCTCGCCGTCCATCTCGTGTGCCAGCGGGCTCTTCGGGTTGATCGCCGCCACCTGCCCGAAAGCCTCCTGCGACATCTCCAGATGGAGCTTGCCCAGCAGATACCAGGCCTCCTGATCCTTCGGGTCCGCGGACACCATGGCCTGCAACTGCACCATCGCCTCCGCGCGCCGCTGCAGGCGGCTCC
>CAXTSF010000252.1:0-3924 GCA_964246865.1 uncultured Terriglobus sp. | reverse complement strand
GGAGGTATGCACTAGATTGCCCATGATGAGCATGGGATAGATGTCTCCAAAAAAGAAGTTTGCCTTGCGATCCGGCGTTGCATCTGTGCCGGGTATCGCGTGGAGCGGAACGGCTTTTTCGAAGAGCCTGCTCGCTGGAAGATGGCGGTAGGCGCTGTACATTGTCCTCAGGTGCCGTGCTTCGATCGTCCTGCCTTCGGGATCGACGGCTTCCATGTCGGTCCACACCATGCCAAGCTGCGGATACGCGCGCAAGCAGGCGAGCTGCGTTTCGAGCTTCCATGGCTTCCAGACATCGTCGGAATCAAGGAATGCGATGAAGTCACCTTCGGCCAGACGTATACCTGTGTTTCTGGCATGCGAAACGCCGCCGTTCTGCTGGTAGATGTAACGTATTCGCTCTTCGGTGCCGAACTCGCGTTGAATCAAGTCGCCGGTGTTGTCCTCCGAGCCATCGTCGACAATGACGACCTCCCAATTCGTATGCGTTTGCGCGAGTACGCTTCTGAGTGTCTTCGCGATGCAGTGCGAGCGGTTGTAGGTCGGGATAATGACACTGACGAGTTCAGCGGCCATAATCGCCTCTGAGTACAAATTGACCAGCCCCTGCGAGCAAGCGGGCAGCTTTGCCGAGACCGACTGCGATACGCGCCCGCAGCGGATGCGCCTCCAGGATCCAGTCCTCACCTACTTCGGCCAGCTCGGGGCCGAATCTGCGCTTGAAGTTTGAGATACCCTGCAGCGGATCGTCGGGTGCGGTTGAGACGGACACTCCGCCCAGGTCAAACCAGGTCGCACCCTCTCGCCTGGACCAAAGCATGAGGTCCCACACCAGGGGGGCGCTGAGTACGATGCGATTGTTTGAGAGGCGGGCCGTTCCAGCGGAGCGGTACTCGCCATGGCTGCCGTGCATGCATCCCCAGGCGAAGGCCACCAGGTTCTCCGGGATGGCCGGGACTCCGGGCAGAAACAGCCCTGTGATCCGCGATAGCCCGGGGTGCAGGGCTGAAAACCGCAGCAGCGATGGCCATTCCTGTACGCGAAAGGTGCCACCGCTGCGGCTCATCGCCAGCCGTTCCAGCGCGGCCAGGGGTGCAGCAAAGTCTTCTGTCGTCAGGGTCCGCATCTGCACACCCGCGCTGTCTGCATCACGAAGGTCGCGCCGCGCGCGTTTATCCAGGCCGTTCAGCAGCTCCGCTTCCTCGCCAAGGAGATGAGCGAAGCGCGTGTACTGGTAGGAAAGCGGCTCGGCAGATTGCTTGAAGCCATGCCGGCTCAACGAATCAGCGATGCAGTGCTTGCCTTCCCTCGTAAAGACACTCACCACGAGCCGCAGCACCCTTGCATCACTTCGTGCGAAGGCAGCCAGCGCAGATGCCGCAGCTTCGATCATCTCCGCCGGCATCCCTTCTCCGAAGCGGAGCACTCTTGCCGAGCGATGCCCGGGCAGCAGGCGGCTTTTTGCAAGCTGAACACTGATGGCGCCGAACGGGGCTCCGCTGCTGCTGACGATATCGAGGGAACGGAAGTGTTCACGCCCATGGTGCTCCATCCACTCTGGCCGCTGATACAGCGGCGGTGCCCACGTCTGTGGCAGGTGGACCGGCGTAGAAACGCCTATCGGCAAGAGAGCGTCGATCGCTCCCGCAGATGCCAAAGTGCCTTCATAACCCTGCAGTGCCGTACCCTCGAGGCGAGCGACTCCATGCCGCACCGTCACCCAAGAGCATATCGTGGCTGTACCCGGTGTCTACTCCACCTTTGGGTGGCTTTGCTGGCAGATTCAAGGGTTCGCTAGAGGAAGCGTGAAGCTGAAGACGGAGCCATGGTCCGGCTGGCTGGTGACAGAGATTGTGCCGCCATGCGCCTCGACAATAGCGCGACTGATTGCCAGGCCCATCCCTGTCCCGGAGGTGTTACCGCTCTGCGAGCGCGCTCGGTAAAGGCGGTCGAAGATCAGGGACTGTTCCGATGGATCGATACCCACTCCGCGATCCGCGATGCTGGTCATCACCTGGTCCCCCCGTCTTTCCGCTGAAATGAAGATTGGAGCCTGCGGAGCCGAGTACTTCGCTGCGTTTTCCAGAAGATTGCAGAAAACCTTACCTACGAGCTGCGGGTCCGCGAGTACGGGTGGCAGATCCGGGATACTAATGTGCACCGGATGTGTGCCGGCCATCTGCGCGCACACACCCTGTGCGTCATCCACCATGGTCTGCACGGAGGTGGGCTCGACCGTCATGTGCACCTCGTTTGCCTCGAGCTGTGCCATCTCCACAGCCTGCGCGACCAGCCGGTTCAGGCGGTCGCTCTCCTCGTCCACAATGGTCAGCAGTTCGGTCCGGCTCTCTTCCGGCAGGTTACCCGCGGAGAGCAGGGTAGAGACGGCACCCTTGATCGACGTCAGGGGGGTTCGCAGCTCGTGCGTGATGGAGTCGAGAATCACCGTGCGCAGACGCTCGCTTTCCTTCGCGGCCTCGCCCCGAGCCAGGTCTTCGAGCGCCTGCGCACGATCAAGCGCAATCGAGACCAGGCCGCCGATCGCCTGAAAGCTTGCCGGGGAGAGGGTGACTCCTCGCAGCAGAATCAGACCTCGCGGCCGTACGCCCGCGCGCACCGGGATACGCGTCTCCTGCCCTGGGCTTGTCTCCGGCGCAGAGAGCGTGAGTGCGAGTTGACGGAGATGCGGTATCTCGACGAGCGCCACAGGTTCGCTGCCGGCCTGATAGAGACGATCGCCCTCCAGCAGGAACAGCAGCACGGAGTCTGCCGAGGAGACGCTCGCGATGACCGATGGCAGAGCATTGACCAGGGCGGCTACGTTCTCCGTCTGCAACAGTTCGCGGCTGAGGGTGAACAGGACCTCGATCTCCCGTTTCGACGATCTTGCCTGATCCGCCTCGTTGCGCGCACGTTGCGACAGGCGGCTCCCGATCACGCCCGTGGTCAGAAAGGCAAACAGGGCCAGCCAGTTTTGCGGGTCGGCGACGGTGAAGGTACCCACTGGCGGCAAAAAGAAAAAGTTGTAGCAGGCGGTGGCGGCAACCGAGATGACGACGGCGTAACGCAGGCCAAGATTCGCGGCGAGGCTCAGAATCAGCAGCAGCAGCGTGAGCGCGACGGTGGTCGGGTTCACGTGGAGCCAGCGCCGGTAGACGAGTACAATTCCGGCCAGGGCCAGGGTCGCGATCGTCCACCGGGTAATCGACACCGCGCGGCTTGAGTTCATGAAAGGCATTCTACGGCGTGGCAGAGAACAAGAGGTCTCCGGAAGAATGGCTGCTCGCCAGCGACAACGAAAAGAAGCGAGGCCGGTTTAAGGTCTTTCTCGGCTACGCACCGGGTGTCGGCAAAACCTACAGCATGCTCAGTGAGGGAATCCGCCGCCATAGCCGTGGCGAAGATGTTGTGATCGGCATCGTTGAGACGCATGGCCGTGCCGCCACTGCCGAGCTCGCAGAGAAGCTGGAGCGAGTGCCGCGCCGCGAGGTCGACTACAAGGGCACACTCTTTTCCGAGATGGATGTGGACGCGATTCTCGCTCGTGCGCCCCAGGTGGTCCTGGTGGATGAACTCGCCCACACAAATGTGGAAGGGAGCCGGTTCCCGAAGCGCTACGAGGATGTGTTGCTGCTCCTCGAAAGCAACATCGATGTTCTCAGCACGATCAACATTCAGCATGTTGAGAGCCTCACCTCTCGTGTACAGGCGCTCACCGGTATTCAGGTGCGCGAGCAGGTCCCCGATTGGGTGCTGGACCGCGCTGACGAGATTGTAATCAGCGATCTCACGCCGGAGGCCCTGGCCACACGTATGCGCCGGGGCGACATTTACCCCATGGAACGAGTGGAGCGCGCTCTCTCCAATTTCATTCGCCGCGGAAACCTGATTGCGCTGCGTGAAATGGCTCTGCAGCGTGTCACC
>CAXTSF010000251.1:0-3931 GCA_964246865.1 uncultured Terriglobus sp. | reverse complement strand
GTCCCATATAATCGTCTCTTCAGGACAAGCTTTCGTCCGGGCAATCCTCAGTGCATCGTCGCGCTGGCGCTCAGGAGGCAGGCGAGTTTTTAAAGCTGTGAGGGTGTGCGTATTTTTACCGTGATGCTGCTGCAGAGCAGAAAGCAAGGGGGCCATCGCCCTCCCGAAAAGGCGATTCCATGTGTGCGGTTTTGCCCACAGCAGCGTCGTACCGGTTCACGCGGCGCGACCGCGGTACCGTCGCTCAGCCTTTTTCTCCTTAGCGCACTCCTTCTGGCACCTCCTCCGGCCCACGGCCAGACTGCACCGGGAGCTGCACCCGCAGTTGCGGCGCCGGTAAGCGGACCTCTGCTGTGCCAACCCCAGGTCATCGGCAACCGCCGCATCCCGAAGGAGTCTGTCCTGGCGCGGCTGTTCTCGCATCAGGGTGAGCCATACGACCAGACGACCGTGGAGCGCGACTTCAACTCGCTCTGGAACACGGGCTACTTTGAGGACGTACGCATTGAGCGCTCCGAGGGAGACAACTGCACGCAGCTGACCATCTATGTGCGCGAAAAGCCCACGGTTGGCGAGATCAACTACCGTGGCCTGAACGCTGTTACACAGTCGGACGTGCTGGAGCGCTACAAGAAGGCAAAGGTCGGTCTGACGGTCGAAAGCCAGTACGACCCCACCCGCATCAAGCGTGCAGAGACCGTGCTCAAAGGGCTGCTTGCGGAGCATGGTCACCAGTTCGCGACGGTCCGGACCGAGGTCAAGACGATCCCACCTGCCCGCGTCGCGCTGACCTTCGTCGTGAAAGAGGGTCCGACCGTCAAGGTAGGCAAGATCGGCTTTGAGGGCAACAACCACATCAACAGCCGCACCCTTCGCGCCGCGATGAAAAACTCGAAGCCGATCGGCATTCCCAAGTCGGTGATTGCGGAAAATCTAATCTCGCGCACCTTCGACGCCACCAAGCTGGACGAAGACGTGGAGCGGGTCCGGCAGGTCTACGGTGACCGTGGCTACTTCAAGATGCAGCCCGGCGAGCCCCAGACCAAGGTGCGCGACGCGGGCGGCATCGACATCTTCAAACTCAAGGCCTCGGACGGCAAACGCATCGACATCAACATTCCGCTTGACGAGGGAGAGCGCTACAAGCTGGGCGGGATCAACTTCACCGGTTTCGACAAGAACACGGTCAACCCCGCTTTTCTGCGTGCGCAATTCGCTCAGAAGGACGGCGAGTTCTTCAATCGGACGCTTACGGGCAAGGGTCTCGACAATCTCCGCAAGGCTTATGGCTCGCTCGGCTACATCAACATGGTCGGCACGCCAACGCCGCGCTTCGACGAAGCCAAGAAGCTGATCTTTCTCGACATCGACATCGATCAGGGCAAGCAGTTTTACGTGTCACGCATCGAGTTCAGCGGCAACAGCGTCACGCGCGACCGCGTTATCCGCCGTGAGCTCCTGCTGGAAGAGGGCCAGCGCTACAACAACCAGCTCTGGGAACTCTCCATCCTCCGATTGAACCAGCTCAACTACTTCGAGACCCTGAAGGCAGAGCAGGACTCGGAGACCCGCACCAACGCCGACGAAGGCACGGTCGATCTTCTGCTCAAGCTGAAAGAAAAGGGCAAGAACTCCATCGGCCTCAACGGCGGCCTTTCCGGTCTTTCGGGCTCATTTATCGGCCTGAACTATGAGACGAATAACTTCTTAGGCCTTGGCGAGACGCTTTCCGTGGTGGCCAACATCGGCTCGCTCTCGCGCAACCTGACCTTTGGCTTCACCGAACCATACCTGCGCAACAAGCCCATCTCACTCGGCTTCCAGGTCTTTGCCCAGAAGTATGATTACAACCCCGCGAAGAGTTACCAGACTACCAACGCCGGGGTGAATCTTTCAAACGCACAGCAGTCGTTGCTGACCAACTACAACCAGTCGTCGACGGGCCTCACCGTCTCTGTGGGCTATCCCATCCGGCGCTCCTTCAAGCGTGTCGGCCTGTCCTATGCCTTGTCGCGGTCGAACATCACCACCTTCAACGACAACACTCGGAACGTCTTCCAGAGCCTTGCCTTCCGCAACTCGAGCGGTGTCGCGACGAACAGCCCTCTGCAGGGCATCATCTCGTCGATCATCACTCCCTCCTTCACCTACTCCTCCATCGACCGGGCCGTAGGGCCGCACAGCGGACGCGACCTGAATCTGGCGGTGCAGGTGGCGGGTGCCGGCGGCAACGTGAAGTACGTGGCTCCGGTGCTCAGCTTGCGGCAGTTCTACCCCATGAAGGGTTTGCGCATCAACCGCGAGGGTCACAACGTTCTCGGAACGCGCCTCCAGCTCTCACACGTGGAGGGCTTCGGCGGCCAGGTGGCACCGCCCTTCAATCGAACCTATGGCGGTGGCGAGAGCGATATCCGCGGCTTTGATATCCGGTCCGCATCGCCCTATACCTTCATCCCCACAAAGATCCTCTTCAACCTGCAAAACCCTGACGGATCCGTTGTGCCGCGCGATCCTACGAACTCTACCCTGGGCAACCTGCAGATTCCACTGCCGGTGTACCGGCTCGTCACGGTGGGTGGCGATACTTCGCTGACCTCCAACGTGGAGTACCGTATTCCGATTGCGTCCATGGTGACCTTCGCATTTTTCACGGACTTCAATCTCACCTTCGACGCGTTGCGGTCGCAGCTGCGCGAGAGCGTGCTGGGAGCGGCCCAGATCCGAAGCGGCTTGTATGGTTGCACCAGCTTCGTGAACGGCTCCTGTGTGGGTGGTCAGCCTGTGACATTCCCCTCCAACCTGCTGCGTACAGCCCCAGGCACAAACCTGGTGCCACGCATGTCGAACGGTATCGAACTGCAGGTCACTCTGCCGATCGTGAACGCGCCGTTCCGGCTCTTCTATGCCTACAATCCGCTGCGTCTGTATGAAAGCCTGCCGCAGCAATTCATTCCTTCGCAAAACGGGCAGACGCAGGCGCAAACCTTCCGCTCCTTCTTTCCCTCCACAGGTGCAGGCCTGTACTCCTACCAATTGGCACAGCAGCTCTACGGCGCCAACTACATCCTGCGCGAGCCGCGTAAGACGATTCGGCTTTCGGTCAGTACGACCTTCTAAAAGGTGTCTTCCGAGTGAACAAAAGAGAGAGGGCGTCCGCAAGAGACGCCCTCTCTCTTTCCTTCGGGAACTGCTTTAGTAGGCGCGCTGGTACATGTGTGAGATGCGATCATGCCAGCCCAGACCTTCATCGTCCAGAAAGGCCCACAGAACGCCAAGGCCAGCCGGTATGACCGAAAGCACCAGGGCGAAGATCCGCCGCCGCATGGCGCGCCTGGTGGGATTCTCATCGCTGAAGGTGCACAGGCCGACCCGCGCAAAACGCATCCCCGGCGTCGCATCGCTGAAGGTGAAGAAGATCATCTGGTAAACAAGCACCATGGCGAGCAGAAGACCGGCGATGCTGACCGCGGCCGGAATGCCTGTTGGCAGCTCCGGAATGACATATGCCGTCGCGATGATGGCTACAAGGCAGGCCGAGGTGATGCAGCAGCCGTCTACAGCGGCGGCCATGCAGCGGCGCGACAGAGGCGCAGTCTGGATCGCCGGTGCGAATGGACTGCCGGTCTCGGGAGAAGAGCTCTGTGCAGCCCGTCCGTTCTCCAGCCGTATACTCACCCACTCCGGTAATACGGTGTCCACGGTGGCTTCCGTCGAAACGGAGCGTGCATCTACCTCGAAAATGCGAAGCTGTGCCCGGTCCGGTGAGCGATCTGCCTCGTCCCGGAGCGGTCCCTCCGCCAGGCGTGGCCTTGCCTTGCGCGCCGCCACCAGTTGGCGTGGGAACTCCAGAAGGTTTCCCGGGATCGGCATTGCCGGCTCGCGCGGTTCCTCGGCCAGCGCCTCTCGCCACGGTTCCAGCGCCGGCTCGGAC
>CAXTSF010000250.1:0-4018 GCA_964246865.1 uncultured Terriglobus sp. | reverse complement strand
ACATATGTCAACCGAATGGATGAGATTTATGCAAAACATAGCTCCTAACGAGCCCGCTGTGAACCTGCCAAGGCCTTCATTGCCGCTCGGGAGATCCAAGATGCGGCATTCCGGGTTCGGCCCGGCAGGTCCAAGCCTGGATTCCAGGCTGCTTCCCGCGATTCGACGGTCTTTCGGCTGCACAACGGCCGGTGCCGGAAGGTTTCGCCCTCGCGCAAGAGATACCGCGAAGTGGTAGTGACAGCACTGGCGTTCGCAGGGCAGGCTTGTCCTATGCAGATCGCTCACCGCCGCTCTTCACTGCTGTCCCGTGTACAGGCCGGAGCCTCGCACATCCGCTGTCGCATGAATTACGGTAACGAGGTGGCACCTTTCTGCGTCTAAGTGCCTGTTTCGTAATGCCGCAACCTCATCGTCTTCGCATACGGAAGCCGATTTGATTTTTCCAACGACCTGGGAGCCGACTGGTTGATCGTTCTGCGTAACCATGAAGCTGTATCGCATTCCGGTGGTAGCCGCAGCCTGCGCGGGTTCGCCAACGCCATCCCAACCCTGGGGTGGATTGCGAACGCGGACGGCTGGATCACCTGGTACAACCGCCAATGGTACGAGTACACCGGTACCACGCCGGAACAGATGGAGGGCTGGGGCTGGCAGTCCGTTCACGATCCCACGGTCCTGCCCGAGGTGATGGAGCGCTGGACCGGCTCGATCGCCACCGGAAAACCCTTTCAGATGGTCTTCCCTCTCCGGGGCGCGGATGGCGTCTACCGGGCCTTCCTCACGCGGGTCGTCCCCGCTCAGGATGAGAGCGGCCGGCTAACGGAGTGGTTCGGTACCAATACGGAGATCGATGAGCTGCAGAGGACCCGGGAAGCGCTTGAGCAAAGCGAACAGGAGCTCCGCTACACCATCGAGCTCAACCCACAGATTCCGTGGAGCGCTGATGCGCAGGGCAATATCACCGGCTTCAGCGCGCGCTGGCTGGAGGTGACGGGCCTCTCCCACGAGGAGGCGCTGGGCGAGGGCTGGCTTAGCATCGCCCACCCTGACGACCGTCCGCGTATGCGATCCGCCTGGCTCACCTCGGTCCGCTCCGGCAGCGGGTATGACATCGAACACCGCATCAAGACTGCCTCGGGCGCATACACCTGGCGGCGTACCCGGGCCTTTCCTCGTGTCGACGCCCACGGCAACGTCATCAAGTGGTACGGCACGACGGAAGACATCGATGAGCAGAAGCGCACAGAGGAGTCGCTTCGGGCCAGTGAGGCCCGGCTCCGGCTCGCTCTCATGGCGGGACGCAGCATGGGCACCTTCGATTGGGACGTCCCGAGCAATCAGATCGTCTTCGATCTCGCCGCACGGAACCTTTTCGGTTTCGGCAGCAGCCCGGACACAGACAGCATTACCATCGAGGCCTTCTTCGACCGCATTCATACCGAGGACAGAGAGCGTATGCGCACGGTGGTGCAGCGCACACTCGATGGCGATCCCGGCTACACCGCCGACTACCGCATCCTCCTGCCGGACGGCACACTTCGCTGGATCTCCGCGAATGGCACGTGCTACTACGGTGCCGACGGCAGGCCGGTGCGCTTCCTTGGTGTCTGCCTCGACATCACCGACCGCAAACGCACCGAGCAGGCCCTGATTCAGAATGAGAAACTCGCCGCTGTCGGGCGTCTTGCCGCCTCCATCGCGCACGAGATCAACAACCCTCTCGAATCCATCACCAACCTCCTTTATCTTGCGAAACAGGGCACGAGGAGCGCCGAGGTCCGGCGCTTTCTCGAGACTGCGGAGGATGAGCTGCGGCGCGTCGCCATCATCAGCAATGACACTTTGCGCTTCAACCGGCAATCCACAAGGGCAGCTGCCGTCACCTGCCAGGCCCTCTTTCTCAGCACGCTTTCCATGTTTCAGGGCCGGCTGCGCAACAGCGCCATCACGGTCGAGCAGCGCCAGCGCGGTCAACACCCTGTCCGTTGCTTCGAAGGCGAGATCCGGCAGGTCCTCGGCAATCTGATCGGCAACGCGATTGACGCCATGGCAGCACAGCCCGGACGCCTCCTTCTCCGGAGCCGCGAGGGCCGGCAGCCCGGAGGCGCACGTGGTTTCTTTCTGACGGTCGCCGACACAGGCCCGGGCATGGCTCAAAGCACGGTCACCAGGATCTTCGAGCCCTTCTTCACTACCAAGGAGACCACCGGAACCGGCCTGGGCCTCTGGATCAGCCGCGACATCATCGACCGGCATCACGGCACGCTCCGCGTCCGCAGCAGCCAGCGGCCGGGCAGGGCAGGCACCGTCTTCCGCATCTTTCTGCCCAGCGAAGGCTGACGGCCAGATCGAATGAGGATCGTTCAGACTGTCTTCGGCGTCTTCCACCATTTTGACCTGGCCCGGGAGCTCCGGCACCGGCAGCACGACGTGGATGTGTTCTCCACGTGGCCCTGGCAGCGGCTGCGGCGCGAAGCTCTCCCCCGCCATTCCGTGCACACGTTTCCCTGGATCCATACGCCGGAGTACCTCCTGCGCCGCGCCGGCCTCCTACCCCACTGGCTTGATGACCAGCTCGGCTACGCCAATGCCTTGCTCTTCGACGAATACACCGCCACGCGCATCCCGGCGTGCGACGCCCTCATCGGCATCTCCGGCTCTTCTCTTAAGACCGGCCGCATCGTCCAGCAAAGGGGCGGACGCTTCTTCTGTGACCGCGGATCCTCCCACCAGCGCTTCCAGGAAGAGCTCGTCTCGGAGGAGTACCGGTGCTGGGGCGTTCATACGCCCGTCAGCGATCCCCGCGATACCGCCCGTGAGGAGGCCATCTATCAGGAGGCCGACACTATCGTGGTGCCCTCCTCCTTCGCGGCGCGATCCTTCACGGCCATGGGCGTCTCCGCGGCCAAGGTACACACGATTCCCTACGGCGTCGAGCTGGGCCGTTTTTCGCCACAGGCCGAGCCGCCAGCCGACCGTTTCGAGGTTCTGTTCGTCGGCTCCGTCGGCCTGCGCAAGGGGTTCCCCTACCTCCTGCAGGCCTTTGCCAAACTGCGGCACCCGCATAAGCGGCTCTCCGTCGTTGGTGCCCTCTCACGCGAGATCCGGCCGGTGCTGCAGCGTCTCCCGCAGGAGAACGTTGACTACCTGGGCATACTCCCACAGGCAGAGGTCGCCGCCCGTATGAGCCGCAGCCATCTGCTGGTGCTGCCCAGCATCGAGGAGGGCCTTGCGCTGGTGCAGGGTCAGGCCCTTGCCTGCGGCTGCCCCGTGCTTGCCTCCACCAACACCGGAGCGGAGGACCTCTTCGCTGACGGACGCGAAGGCTTCATCGTTCCCATCCGCGACGCAGACGCGCTCCTCGAACGTATGGAACAGGTCAGTGCCGATGCTCAACTGCACGGCCGCCTTCGCGAAGCCGCTCTGGCGCGCGTGCAGCATCTCGGCGGATGGGCCGCTTACGGCGCGCAATGGGATGCTCTGCTGCAAAACACACGTCCTGCCATGAGCTTTGCCGCGAACGCTCAGCCGGCTTAGCCTCGCGGTGCCGCGTACTCTTGTATGCACGGCGGTACCTCCTCCCCAACGCAGGAACATCGACAGGCAAAGGGCCCGCATGACACCCTCTCGCTCGCTGCAGATTGCTGCACCACGGCTTTATCTCATGGCAGTTTCTTAAAATCCATGCATGAACGGGAAACGCGGCTGGGACGCACCGACGGCTTTCTCTGGAAGCAATTTGTTGTTTGCACGAACGCCTATGCCGTGCCGCTATGGGCAGCGGAGCCGCTGCCGCTGCCGTCCACGCTCTCATTGTGTTCGGGTTCTCTCGCCAGGAAGCGGAACGCACTTCTACAGCTTGCCGGCTGGCCGGTCGCAACGGTAAATCCCGCATCTCTCAAGAACGAAGAGAGCCAGCAGCATCCTGACATCTTTGTCTGCGACGGCACGAGTCAGCCCTGGCCGGCATTTTGGAAGGAACATCGAAGGTTTGGGTAAATCCTCCGAGGGTCTC
>CAXTSF010000249.1:3710-4028 GCA_964246865.1 uncultured Terriglobus sp. | reverse complement strand
TCGCCGGAGAGACAGCCAGGAAGGAGGCGGGCGGCTGTTTGGCGGTGTGTTCCAGGGCGGCGAGGTCGGGGCCGGACCAGCCGGCGTCGTGCCGGGCGATGGTGTCCAGCAGTTCGGGCGGCAGGGGGCCGAAGAGGCCGGGGTGCAGGGCTGCGGCGATCTGGCCGCTCAGCGCGGCGTGTGCGGGCTGGGTGATGCAGGCCCCGGGTGGGCCATCGCGCTGCGAAGCTTCAAAAGCGGGCCAGGCGAACTGCGACGCGGAGTGGCCAGAGGAGGTGGGCGCGGAGGCGGGCTGGGAGCTTCGGAGGATCACAGGGC
>CAXTSF010000249.1:1687-3700 GCA_964246865.1 uncultured Terriglobus sp. | reverse complement strand
GGCCTTTTCAGAGCGGCGTCTGCCAGCCTGTGGCGATGATCCTGAGCGAGCATCTCCAAAGAATTTCAGCATGGGGGAAGATTTGTGTGGACAAGACATGCGGTAGGTGGGTAGTTTGACCGCGCGCGTCGACTCAGGCGCATCTGCGGATTACCCGGACGACATAGGGTTCCTGCGAGTGGGCCGTTGGTGAGCCGGAGCGGTGTGTGGTCGCGTATCTGCGGTGCTTGTGGTTCTCCTTTTCCGGTCTGTCGACAGATACACCTAACCCACTTCGGAGATCGCTACCCATGGCTCGCATGCCGCTTCAGATGTTCCGTAATTCGTCCTGCAGGCTGATCGCAGCCCTGCCCGCCTTTGCCCTGGTCGCCGCGGTATGCGCGCTGGCCCCGCATGCGAGAGCCCAGACCGCCTGTGCTGCCGCATGGAACGCGAGCACCGCGTACACCGGCGGGCAGAGCGCCAGCCAGAGTGGTATCAACTACACGGCAAACTGGTGGACGCAGGGGAACTCCCCGGCGACCAACAATGGCGGCTCCGGGAGCGGCCAGCCGTGGACGAGCAAGGGTGCATGCAGCACCGGGACCGGGACGGGATCGGGTGGCGGCACCGGTTCCGGCGGCGGTGGGACGACCACCCCGCCACCTCCGCCGGGGGCGCACCTGTTTGCGCCGTATGCAGATATCAGTCTGGCAGTTGGTGAGACTGTGGCGTCGCAACAGACACAGGCGGGATTCAAGGCGATTACGCTGGCATTTCTGGACGCGAGCAACGGTTGCGCGGTGGGCTGGGGCGGTCTCGGCGGAACGCTGCCAACAGACAACTTCCCGAACGGCACGACGGTGCTGAGCATGGTGCAGCAGCTGCAGGGCGCGGGAGTGCAGGTGATCCTGTCGTTTGGCGGTGCAAATGGGCAGGACCCGGCCGGCAGCTGCAGCAGCCCGGCGGCGTTGCAGGCGGTATACCAGGGGGCGATCGATCGTTACCACGTGAAGCTGCTGGATTTCGACATTGAGGGCGGCGCGACGACGAATCAGGCGGCGCTGACGCAGCGTGATAAGGCGCTGGTAGGGCTGAAGGCCGCAAACCCGGGGCTGGTGCTCTCGTATACTCTGCCGGTGCTGCCAACAGGGCTGATCCAGTCCGGCGTGAACATCCTGAACAGCGTCAAGGCCGACGGGCTGGCTCTGGACGTGGTGAATGTGATGGCCATGGACTACGGCTCGGCCTCGGACAACAACGGTGCCATGGGGCTGGATGCGACGTACGCGGCTGCGGCCACCTATCAGCAGCTGCAAACGGCGGGGCTGACGAATACGTCGATCGGGGTGACGCCCATGATCGGTGTGAACGACACGAATACTGAGATCTTCCAGCTGAACGACGCGCAGACGCTGCTGAACTTTGCGGCGAGCCACAGTTACATCACACGCATCGCGATGTGGTCCCTGGCCCGGGACAACGGCGGATGCGCAAAGCAGACCTGGGCGTCACCGACCTGCAGCGGATTGACGCAGAACAACTTCCAGTTCACAAGTAACTTTAACGCATTTAAATAAGTAAGTCCGCGGGAGAGCCGGGTTTGCGCCGGCTCCCCCGCTCTTTCTTGTTCAGAGGCCATCCCGCAGTGGAACTATTTACTCTCAACGTGAGCTAGACCGGTAACCTCTTTCAGGGCGGCGCATGCTTTGGGCCAGGCGTTATCCGCCGGGTAGAGGGTGCTGCGGAGATAGGCAAAGGTGAGGCGCTGGACGGTGGCAACACGTTCGGGACTCTCGTCGACTGTCTCGGCGGCGTCGTAGCCGGAGATACCGCCAAGGCAATGGCCTCCGCCGGCGATGGTGAGCAGGCATTTGGGGCCGTTGCTGAGCCGGTAAGGGTCAGCATGCCAGTCCGCGCCCCGCACAGTCAGGTGGGGGGAGAGGTCGTTCTCGCCGACGACGACCAGGGTGGGCGTTGTCATTTCGGCAAAGTTGGGGTGGCTCAGGAAGGGGTAGTGCGCGGCCGCATGTG
>CAXTSF010000249.1:0-1677 GCA_964246865.1 uncultured Terriglobus sp. | reverse complement strand
TTATCCTTGTGTCGGCTAAGTTAACGCTTGCTCCGTCCTCATCGATGAGCTGCGCGCCCAGCAACATGCCCGCGGTCTGGCCACCCATCGAGTGCCCTGCCACGGCGATGCGGGTGTGGTCCAGGCGCCCGGCGATGGAAGGAACGGAGGCCTCGAGGAGGTCGAGCTGGTCGAGGATGCGCCGCATATCCTCAACGCGGGAGCGCCAGAACAGGGGTGCACCAGGCGTTGTCCGAGGGAGACGGAGAGATCTGGAGCTGAGATGCGTGGGCTGGATGACGACAAAGCCATGAGCTGCCCAGAAGCCGGCGAGCGGGCCGTAGCCGTTCAACGAGGAGAGATGGTTTGAGCCTCCCTGGCCGTGGGAGAGAAGGAGGATTGGCAGGTTGTGCCCGGTAACCGGCGCGGAAACCCGGAGCTGCAAATCCACGGGGCGCCCCGGAACGGGCAGGACGACCGGGCTGACGGAGATGACTGGCGTGGAGGCGGTGACCGGGATATTTTCGGCTCTTCCGATGAGTGCGTGATCGACCGGTACGCGAGGTGCAGCGGGCGAGTTCGTCTCACGAATCGGAGTAAGGGTGTTGTCCTGCATCTTGCGCTCCTTCTTTCCTATGCGGCTGGGTGACTTTCCATGTACGGCTGAATGGGACCTTGAAGCAGTTCTCCCGATCAGGTGGAGAACTGCCATAGGGCCTGTACCCGTGGAGCGTCTGGCGCTACCAGCGGGCGCTGTCGTCCTTGGGAACAAGGAAGATCTGCTGGCTGGGGACACCGTTGACGGTCGCTCCCGCATGAGCGATCGAGGGCGACTGCATGAGGAAGTCCGCCGGAAAATTGAGGACGGGTTTGGAAGCTTCATTGAGCGATGCGACCTGCCCGGGTGTGAGGGTAAGGTCGAGCGCTTTCAGGTTGGCGTCGAGCTGTTCGAGGGTTCGTGCTCCGATGATCGTGGAGCTTACCCCGGGCTGAGCGGCCAGCCACGCGAGCGCTACTGAAGAAGGAGTGGTGTTGCACTCCGCCGCGACCTTCGCGACGGCATCGACAATGTCGTACTGCTTCTCGGTAAATTCGCCGGCGCGTGCGCCACGCATGCCCGGCATCTTCGTGCCGTTGGCACGGGTGTACTTGCCGGTGAGAGCACCGCCCTTGAGCGGCCCCCACGGGAGCACGCCAAGGCCGAGTTCCTGAGCCATGGGGACCAGCTCGCCTTCCACGGTTCGCTGCATGAGCGAATACTCAATCTGCAGGGCGATCAGAGGACTCCAGCCACGAAAGTGAGCCAGGGTTTGTGCCTGCGCCACCTTCCATGCCGGTGCGTCGGAGAAGCCGAGATAACGCACCTTGCCCGCTTTGACCAGGTCGTCCATGGCGCTGATGGTTTCGTCAATGGGCGTGAAGCGATCCCAGTTATGGATGTAGTAGAGGTCGATGTAATCGGTCTGGAGGCGTCGCAAAGACTCTTCGCACTGGGCGACGATGGCCTTCCGGCCGGCTCCACCGCCGTTCGGGTCGCCACCAAAGAGGTTCATGAAGAACTTGGTCGCGATGACGACGCGGTCGCGCTTGCCTTTGCCCTGGTGAAAGAAGTCGCCGATGATCTTCTCGGAGTGTCCGCGGGTGTACGCGTTGGCAGTATCGATAAAGTTGCCGCCCTGTTCGAGATAGTGCGCGAGG
>CAXTSF010000248.1:0-4050 GCA_964246865.1 uncultured Terriglobus sp. | reverse complement strand
CGAAACGGAGCGAGTGAGCCGGGAACCTCCCCGGACTGCTCAGAAAAGGAGGTCAAAATTATTTGTGCCGTTGCAAATCCATGGATCAGCCTGGCCACGTACATCTTTCGACAGGGGCAAAACATCTGTTCGGCTGACGGTAAAAGCCAGATTGTGAGTATTGCATGGCAAAGAAGGTCGCGATGGCAGTGGAGACAGAAGTTCCGGCAATTGAAACGCCGGAGATCGAGCCGAGTGTAGAGAGCGCGGAAGGGCCAGGCAAGTCCGCCGGCGATGCAGCCGAAATGTTCATCACAGAGAAGAGGCTGGGTGAGCGCATTAAGCACCTGCGGCTGCGCAAGTCGATGGGCCTGGTGGAGTTGGGGCGTCATACCGGCCTGTCGGCAAGCTTTCTTTCGCAGCTGGAGACGGGTCGTGTGGTACCGACGCTGCGTAACCTGGCTCGGATTGCGATGGTATTTTCCAAGGACCTGAGCTACTTTTTCGAGCCGGAGCCGAAGACACTGTTTCGTGTTCACCGCGGCAAGGAGCGGGTGCGGTTGCCGCAGACCGGGACAGACGAGCCATCCTATTTCTTCGAATCGCTGGGCTACATGGTGCCGGACCGGCAGCTGGATCCATACTTTGCCGAATTCCTGCCGAAGGTGAAACCGCGGCGTGGCCATCAGCACCAGGGATGCGAGTTCTTATATCTGCTCGAGGGCGACCTGGATATCCTGCACGGCGAAGCAACGCACCATCTGGAAGCCGGAGACGCGGTCTACTTTGACTCAAACACGCCGCACAGCTACAGCTGCGGCGGCCCAGCCTCGGCAAAGGCGCTGATTGTGACCCTGCAGGGACAGGCGGCGGCGGCACAGCTGGCGAATACGGCCCTTAAGAACCGATCGGGCGCGACCGCCGCCAGACTACGGCCGGAGCCGGTTGCACCGGCATCCAACCCGCCCATGACGGTACGGCCCCAGTAGCCTCAGGATTCGGGGTAGAAGAAACGCTCCACATCCGCCCAGTTCCCGACGCGCGGCCACCCTGTGGCTTGCGCGTTGTGGGGCGAGGTGAAGAGAATGCCCTGACCTCGGAAGGCGCGGAGCTGGCGAGGGTTGTCGTCGATGAGATAGTCCGCAGCCAGAATGCCCTTGGTGCCGCAGAAGACAAAGTTGGACGGGGTCAAAAAAGGAAAGTGCTGCAGAAGCCACTGGAACTTCGGCGCGAAGCTTTGAGGCACCTCCATGGCGGCAGACGCGATGAAGATGTCATGCTCCTGCGTCATGCGTTCAAGCACCCGCTGCACACCGTGCATGAGGGGGAGCTCGCCCCAGAAAGACGGGTCGTCCAGGTAGCTCTGGAGCCTGGGCTGGTGCGCCTCAGGAATAATCTGCCATAGCCAGCGGCCCTTGAGATCAGTGGGTTGCACGTCGGTCCCGTGGTCCTGGTTGTAGCGGCGCAGGTGCTCGGCGAGGGTATCCGCCATGACTTCATCCATATCGACTGCAATCCGCGCCATCTCGACAGGCTAGCATGGGCAGGCTCCACGCCAGAGCACGCCAGGGTTGTGCACCGTTGTGCGCGCTCTTTGGGCAGGACTACCGCGATGTCAGCAGGCCTTCGGGTGAGTTGCCGGGGTGCAGGGCCTGCCCAAAGACCAGCAGACGCCCGTCCGGGGCGTTGAGCATGATTTCGCGCTGGCCGTAGGGTTGATCGATGGGACCCTGGAGGTGCACCTCCGGCCAGGCCGGGAGCCTGGGCGCGATTTCGGCGATCACGGCATCCACATCGCGAACGTCGATGTAGTAGGTAAAGCCGCCATAGCGGGTCTCCTCCGGGTACTTCGGGTCCAGGAGCATGAGGCGAAAGCCGACACTCTCACGATGCACATAGGCGTAATTGGGCCCGTGTACAGGCGCGATAAAGCCGAGTGCCTCTGTGAAGAAGCGCACCGCCGCATTGATATCGGCGACGTGGAGAAATGGTGTGACCTGCAGGTAGTTGTCCATGGCTCGGACTCCTCCGGGGCAGATTAGCACGCCTCCAACGCGCGATATCTCTCTTGCTGTATCGCCGCTTCTCGCGAGTGCGGCCTTGTCGCGAAGAGCAGCACAGCCGCGTATTTCAGCCTGACTGCCCGGTCTCGGCAGCCTCCACGCGAAGACAGTGCGTAGTAACACGTTTGGGGTAGTTGGAAATTTGCATCGGCGGTTGCGAACGCGAATCTGTAGAAAGACATGGCGACCAGCGCAACTGTTGATGATTCCGCGGCGTTTGCGGAGGGTGGCACAAGCGCAAAGACACAGGCGATCGCGAGCAAGCCCTGGAAGCCGAGTCACAACCCGTGGCTGATTGCGCTTACGGTAACGCTGGCTACCTTTATGGAGGTGCTGGACACCTCCATTGCGAATGTGGCGCTGCCGCACATTGCCGGCGGTCTGGGAGCGTCTCAGGACGAGGCGACATGGGTAATCACGTCGTATCTGGTGGCGAACGCGATCATCCTGCCTGCCTCCGCGTACATGACGACGTTCATCGGCCGCAAGCGCTTCTACATGATCTGTGTGGTGATCTTCGGCATCTCCTCGGCAATGTGCGGCCTTGCCATCTCGCTGCCGATGCTGATCATCTTCCGACTGATCCAGGGGGCAGGCGGCGGCGGCCTGGGGCCGAGCGAACAGGCGATTCTGGCGGATACCTTTGAGCCAAAGCAGCGCGGGCAGGCGTTCGCGCTGTATGGTCTCGCCGTCGTCGCCGCCCCGGCGATCGGACCCACCCTGGGCGGCTGGATCACCGACAACTATGACTGGCGCTGGATCTTCTTTATCAATGTCCCGGTGGCGATTCTGTCGCTGATCCTGACGAGCCGCATGGTTGAGGATCCACCGCACATTACGGCGGAGGTCGCCGAGAGCAAGAAGCGCGGGCTGAACCTGGATTACGTCGGCTTCGGCCTGCTGGCGCTGGGCTTTGGATCGCTGGAGTTCATCCTCGACAAGGGACAGGAGGATGACTGGTTCGGATCGCACCTGATTCTTGCCTTTACCATCACCTGCGTGGTTTCCCTGGTGACGCTCATCCTGTGGGAGTTGCGGCAGTTGCGCGTGGGGAAACGGCCCATCCTGAACCTGACGCTGTTCAAGCGGCGCAGCTTTGCGGTCTCCTCCGTTCTTCTCTTCGTCCTTGGATTTGCGCTGTATGGAACAACGGTGCTCATCCCGCAGTTTGCACAAACGCTCCTGGGCTATACGGCGGAGCTTGCCGGACTGGCGCTCTCGCCGGGTGGTTTCTCCATCATGCTGATGATGCCGGTGGTCGGCGTGCTGATCGGCAGGGTCGACACGCGCGTCATGATCACGTTTGGCTTTTCCCTGCTGTCGTTGTCGATGATCCTGATGTACACGCACCTTTCGCTGCAGTCGAGCTTCAAGGACATCATGTGGCTGCGTGTGTGTCAGGCGCTCTCGCTGGCGTTCCTGTTTATCCCGATCAATACAAGTGCCTACAACGGTGTGCCGCGCGAGCAGAACAACGACGTATCCGGCCTGTCGAACCTGGCGCGCAATATCGGCGGCTCGGTGGGAACGGCATTCGTCGCAACGATGCTCTCGCGGCGATCGCAGGCACACCAGAACTACATGGTGCAGCACTTGACGCCGGGCGACAGCTACTTCCAATCGCGTGTCGATTCCCTTGCATCGACGCTGCAGGGAAGCATCGGGCCGGGCGGAGGTAGCCGCGTGGACGCCATGGCCGCGGCGCAGAGCAACATCTATAACGCGCTGCACAACCAGGCACAGATGCTGGCGTACCTCGACATCATTTTCATCCTGGGTGTGTTCTGCATCATCATGGTGCCGCTGATCTGGGTGGTCGGCAAACCCGCCGCTCCAACATCGGGCGAGGCACCGGCAGCACACTAGTGCCGAGAGACTTCTCTGCAGATTCCTCACTTACCCCGATAAGCTCAGCGTTCACAAAGGTGAATCAGCCGAGAACGATGAGTTTGGCGGAGTGCTTTGCGACGGTGAGCCGGGTACCTTCGGCAGCGTCACCTGCCTGCGT
>CAXTSF010000247.1:0-4054 GCA_964246865.1 uncultured Terriglobus sp. | reverse complement strand
CAGGTTCACCGCGGGCCCGTTAGGAGCCATGTTTTGCACAGATCTCATCCTTTCGGTTGACATGTGTCCGTTCTGCGAGCTAAGTTGGAGCCACAAAATTGGAACCGTTTCCAGACACGAAGACAAATTTGTACGCGGTGTGACTTCAGGGGGTTTATATGACAGTGCGCAGGTGGATGCAGGGTTGCTGTGTAGTGGCGTGGCGGCGAGAGACGCTCGCGAGATTGATCGTGCCGGGCATGCTGGCGGTGAGCACGATGACGTGCTTCGCGCAGGCGTCCAGCGGCGTGACGGGAACGATCACGGACAGCTCCGGTGCCGTGGTGCCCGGCGCCGCCGTGGAGATCAAAAACATCGCTACCGGCACGGTGGTGAAGGTGGTGAGCGGATCCGCCGGTGAGTACAACGTGACCGGCTTGATCCCGGGGCGCTACACCCTGACCGTGACCGCGGCCGGTTTCAGCAAGACGGTCCGGGATCAGGTCAACGTGGAGGTCAGCACACAGGCGACGCTCGACATTTCCCTGAACACGGGATCGAACGAGACGGTGGTGGAGGTGACGGCACCGCTGATCGCCCTGAACACAACGCAGCCTGAACTCGGCACCACAATCGAACCTGCCGTGGTGAACTCACTGCCGGTGGCGATCACGGGCGGGCGCGGGCGTCAGATTGACAGCCTGCAGTTTCTGGCACCGGGAGTGTCAGGCGACACCTTCTCGCACCGGGTGAACGGCGGCGCGGACTTTCAATCGGAGATTCTGTACAACGGCATTCCCGCACCGCAGGCGGAGACAGCCGGTTTCTCGACCCTCTTCAATCCGCCGTTCGAGCTGATTGGGCAGTTCCGCCTGGAGCGTTCGACGTTCTCGGCGCAGTACGGTCTGGCACAGGGTGCAGTGACGTACCAGACGGTTTCGGGCACGAACAACTATCACGGCGACGCCTTCTATATCAACCGCAACGAGTTCTTCGATGCGAAGGGTTACTTCAACACGAAGACGCCGACCGACCGCGAGAACAACTACGGCTTCACGATTGGCGGTCCAGCCAGCATCCCGCACCTGTACAACGCGAAGGACCGGACCTTCTTCACCTTCGCTCTGGACTTCGCGAAGCAGTCGAACAGCGATACGCGCTTTGGCACAGTGCCGACCGTGCAGCAGAAGACGGGTGACTTTACGGATTTCGTCGATCCTTCCGGTGCGCTGATACCGATCTTTGATCCGGCGACCGGGCAGCAGTTCCAGTACCAGGGCCGCCTGAATGTCATCGATCCGGCGCGTTTCAGTGCGGCGTCGAAAAGCCTCCTGGCCTCCATCCCCGATCCTGACCGCCCAGGCCTGGTCAACAACAAGAACTACATCCCGAACTCCTATCCCAGGGTGGACCACAACTGGGGTTTCTCGATCGACCACACGCTGACGCCAACGCAGTCCATCCACTACTCGGAGTGGCGGCACTCCTTCAGCGAGACGGTCTTCGACATCCAAGGCAACGGTGGTGTGATTTTTCCGGCCAACAACATCCTGCAGAGCGCGAAGACGCAGCCGGATCTTGGCTCGGTGTTTCTGCTCAACTACGTGAACACGCTGACACCGCGGCTGGTGTACACGGCGGGTGTGTCCTGGATCGGCGAAATTAACAACCAGTTCTCGCTAAGCCCGAAGGCAAACTTTGCCGGTGTGGTGCAGTCTCCAACGGGTGCAGGTCTGATGCCGCACATCACCTTTGACGGTCAGAATGCGGTCAACAGCTTTGGAGTCGCGAACGGCGAAACACAGTCGATCAACCGCAAGCTGGGCCTGTCGGCGGTAAACAATTTTCTTTGGACCAAGGGCCGTCACACGCTCAACATCGGTGGCGAGGCACGGCGCAGCTACCAGGACGATAATGAGTGCCAGCAGTGCACGGGTAATCTTGGATTCTCGCAACGCACCACCGCAAATCCGAACGCGTTGGGCACAACCGGAAACTCATTCGCGAGCTTTCTGCTGGGGCAGGCCGATAGCGCCAGCCGCATCTTCGCGAATGAGCTGAGTCTGCGCAACCTGCTGATCGCTCCCTACATTCAGGATGACATCAAGTTCACGCCAAAGCTGACGGTCAACGCCGGCCTGCGTTGGGACATCATGCTGCCATTCACCGAGAAGAACAACCAGATCGTCTTTCTGAATCAGACGGCGCAGAATCCGCTGGCAGGAAACCGGCCGGGTGTGGCGACGCAGTTTGGACCATCCTCGGGCATCACCCGTGCCGATATCCACTTCAAGAACTTCGGTCCGCGGCTTGGCCTGGCGTACGCCGTAAACGACAAGACGGTGATTCAGGCAGGCTACAACCTGGCCTTCCTGAACGGCGGTTCGTTTGAATACGGCACCAGCAAGGTGGCCACGAGCTACGGCAACCTGCTGCAGGGCAGCTTCACACGTAACAGCACCGGCGGCGTGACACCCGGATACGGGTCCTACGACGCGAATCCAGTACCTGCACCGGCGAAGTCGGTGGTGGGGCCGGCACTTGGCATCGGAACGACGATCCGCGCGTTCGATCCGAAGCGGAGCGGCCGTCCGCCGTACCTGCAGCAGTGGAACGTGAACATACAGCGGCAGCTGCCCTGGAACACCTTCCTCCAGGTCGCCTACGTGGGTAACCGCGCCCTGCACCTGAATGGACAGCTGAACCCGATCAACCAGCAGAATCCGTCCATCCTCGCCAACGGACCGTTGCTCCGGCTGCGCTTCAGCAATCCCGCAGAGGCCGCACAGCTGGCCGCGGCAGGCTTCACGACACCCTACCCGAACTTTGCCACAGACTTCGGCGACGGATCGACGCTGGCGCAATCGCTCACCGCCTTCCCACAGTATTCAAACGTCTTCAACAACTTCGATCTGAGCGGCAGGTCGCAGTACAACGGCCTGCAGGTCAGCGTGGAAAAGCGCTTCTCGAACGGCCTGTCGTTCCTGACCTCGTACACGCTCTCGCGCACCATGTCGAATGTGGACAGCGGCTTTGGAACCTTTGCCTCGCTTCCTGAAAACAAGTTCAATCAAGCAGCGGAGTACACGGTCTCTGGCAGCGACGAGCTGAACAACGCCAAGATCAGCGGCACCTATGAGCTGCCGTTGGGCCCGGGCAAGTCGTTCCTGAACAATAAGGGCATCACGGGCCAGATCGTGGGTGGCTTCCAGCTTGGCTTCATTCTCGACTACGAGACCGGTACACCATTCGGCATCTCAGAGAACGGAAATCCGCTCGGCTGCGCAGGCTGCTTCAACCGTCCAAACGTTGTTGCCAGCGTGGGCCGCAGTTCAAATGGCTACACCAATCTGAAGTTCGCCAACGGCCGCAGCACACGCCAGGTCTTCAGCACAAATGCCTTCGCGGTGACGCCGACTGACTTCACCCTGGGCAACGCGGTCCGAAACTACCCCGAGCTGCGGAATCCCGGCTTCTATAGTGAATCGCTGAAGGCCTCGAAGAAGTTTGCGCTCGGCGAGCGCGTGAACTTCATCCTGGAGATGAACTACTTCAACCTGCTCAACCGGGTCCGCTTCAACGGGCCGAACACCAACATCAGCGACACCAGCAACTTTGGTACGGTGCCGGCAAATGGACAGCAGAGCCTGACGGGCTCACCCAGCGGCGCACGCAACGGCCAGCTGAGTGGTCGCGTCACCTTCTAACGCTGTTGCTGTTTCAAGCTGGGGGCCGCTCCTCGGGGCGGCCCTTCTCTTTGCCACAGAGAGCGTATGCGATCTAGGCTTAGAGGGGACTGAGAGGGCCTGTGCGGAAGCAGTGGAGAGTAGCGCTTGTCCTGCTTGTGCTGATGGCCTCGCGCGCCGGTATGGCACAGAGCGAGGCCGTGCAGCGGCTCTATGCGCAGGCACAGGCGGAGAGCGCCGCAGGACGGGAGCAGGCGGCGGTGGAGGACTATCGCAAGCTGCTCGCGATGGACGCCTCGCTGCCGCCGGCGTACAACAACCTGGGCCGGCTGCTGTACAACCTGGGCAGGTACGGCGAGGCCGTTACGGTGCTGCGGCAGGGGCTGGCC
>CAXTSF010000246.1:0-4093 GCA_964246865.1 uncultured Terriglobus sp. | reverse complement strand
GGCTACCGGTATTTGCGGTGGGGCGGGGAGCGGCTTGCCTTGGAGCGGGCCTTTGCGGCGCACCTCCGGTTTGCGCAGGACTTCTCTGCGCGAACCAGCAACTCACGCCAACAAGGGTCAGCAAGGTACCGCGCAGGCGAGTGCGGAGACCGCCTGCACGGGACCGTGTTGAGCTCACCTTCGAATTGGACCTGCTGCTCATGGTTCGTCTTGCAAAGCCTCTGTTTCCTGTTCCCTTTGAGCTGTTTCTGTTCCGTTTAGGATGTGCAGGGTAGACCCATGCACAGCTCCAGCCGGACACCGGTCATCAGCTCTGCGGCTGCTCACTCTCATCATTCTGGTCCAGTAACTGGTCCATCTGCTGCAGCGCCTGATCGTTATTGTCAATGATCTGGAGATCCTGCACAGCAGCAGAGATGGCGGGTGGCCGGGAACCGATGGCTGAATGCGTTACCCCTACATAGCTGCCTCCGGCAACGGCCAGCAGGAGTGCGAGCGCACCTGCCAGCATCGGCCTCGCCGTTACCTCGCTGCTGAACAGCCAGCGGTCACGAAGCCGCGCAAAAAAGCCTTCCGGCGGACGCTGTATCTCTTCGCGCAGCCTTGCCGCCATCCTCGTTTCGAACCAGACTGAGGGTTCCGGCGCCGTCCAGCCGTCCAGCACCGCCTGCATCTCCTGCATGGCTCGCTCGTCCGTAATCCCAGCCTCTTCCAGCCTCTTCATACTCTCCTCACTTTCCCATGCCTCTCCGCAGAGGGCATGTCTAAACAAAATCCTTTAGGCGTTCGCGTAGCGTCTGGTAGGCACGAAAGAGAAGCGATTTGGTGGCGGACTCGCTCAGCTTGAGCACCGCCCCTATCTGCTTGTAGTCCATTTCCTCATACTTATGCATCAACACGGCCATGCGTTGCCGCTCCGGCAGTGCCGTCACATGTTCCCGAATGGCTGCCATGCGCTCCCGGCGCAACAGAGTCGCCTCCGCACTGGGCGAGCTGTCGGCCACGTCGGGCAGGCTCCCGCTCTCCCCATCCGGCTCGTCAAGCTGTACCTTCGCCGCCAGCCTTTCATTCTTTGTGTCACGCGCATAGTTCACAGCCAGGTTGGTCGCGATCCGGTAGAGCCAGGTGCTGAACTTGGCTTCAGCGCGGTACGTCTCCCGCGAGCGATACACGCGAAGAAAGACCTCCTGCGCCATCTCTTCGGCTACAGCCTGGTTGTGCACCATTCTGTACATGAAGTGGACGATCTGCCGCTGATATTTCTTTAGAAGAAGATCGAAACACTCCAGCTCGCCGGCTTTCAGGCGAAGCATCACCTCGGCATCGCCACCCTCCACATGAGCCAGCGGTGGGTCGGCCAGGGCAGCTCCCGGCATGTCGACGGCACCCATCATGCCCGGATTTACCGCGAGAGTCGCCATGTCTTCTTCAACCCCGTCCGCTGGCGTATGTTGCGACTGTGCTGGGGCGTGCGCGGCGGCAGGCACACGTGTACCGGCGGCTCCGGCGGCCGCTGCTTCCCCCAATTTGTGCTCCCGCCCACTCGCTGCCATGCGTCGTTCCGGCCCTCTGCCCCATGCTAAACGTGCCGCGGCCGCTCATCGGCAAATCCCACCGGGCTGAGCTTACTCAAGAGTCCAGCACCTTCAGCTTGCCCCGTGAACGCATGCTACTCTGTAGATGCCGATAGCGGAGCACACATGCGGCGACATGTGCCCCTGCCGATCCTTGCCATCCCGGCATTCGGGCGCATAACTCAGCGGTAGAGTGCCACCTTCACACGGTGGAAGTCGTAGGTTCGAATCCTGCTGTGCCCACCATCCAATCAACAACTTAGAGCGATCGCATCAAGTGATTTGGTGGCATTTGGTGGCAAATGCTCAATTCACCCTTCGGGGACGCTCCTCTGCGGTGAGCATTGCCGTGCAGAATGGATCCCTTGCGGACGGTGCGCAAATCCAGCAGTTTCGCGAGAACGGAACACCCGATCAACTCTGGGCGTTTGAGCCTTCAGGCGGGTATGCCAAGATCCGCAATGTCCACAGTAATTTAGTTCTGGGTGTCGATCATGAATCGACATCCGACAGTGCGTTGATCAAACAGGCCCTAGACAATGGAACCAGCGACCATCTTTGGAGCACAGTACTCTTTCAAGGCCCTCCGGGGTTCCCCAAAGGACTACAGCTCATAGCAAACAAGAACAGCAATCTGGTGCTGGGCGTTGACGGAGAGTCAAAAGCAGATGGCGCGAATGTTGTTCAGTTTTATGACACTCTCAGCAATGATCATGACTGGTTCCTGAATACGGTCGCGGACCCTCGAACCAAACCGCTCTACCAGATCGTCAGTGTCGAAACCGGGAAGATGATCGGTGTGCAGGACGAGTCTTTCCTTGACGGCGCGCAGATTCAGCAATATGAAAATAATGGATCAAAAGATCATGTCTGGCGTTTGGAGAGCGCCGGCTACAATCTCTTCAAGATCCGTAGCTATTACGACAATTTAGTTCTGGGTGTCGACAGCGAATCCAAGGCCGATGGCGCCTTGATAAAACAGGCTCTTGACAACGGGACAGCCGACCATGCCTGGCAGTTTATCGACAAAGGCGACAACCAGTTTCAGATAAAGAATGTGAACAGCGGTCTGCTGCTCGGAGTAAGCGGGGAATCCTCCTTGAACACCGCGAACATCGTTCAGTTCCAGGATAATGGCACACGCGATCATCTTTGGATGGTGGTAGTGGCTCCGACGCATTAGCTTTTAGAGTTACGCTGGATGCAAGTCGGGTCTCAGGTCATCGAGACCCGATCTCCATCCACCATGAGGCAAAGTCAAGCTTAACCCGAGAATCCTTGACATCGGCCAGCTAAGCTTTCAGTTGCTCGCTCATTTTCTGAAAATCACCACTGATACTGGAATAAATCTCTAGCCCTAACGTTATTTGGGTATCTGTTGGCTACTCAGTAGCGACCGACGACGATGCTGGATTCATAGAGCATGCTTGTGGGCTGTAGCGATTTAGGCACGCTGTCCTAGTGAACACGCAGTAAGCGTTCATATTTACAGGTGGTGCGACATGACAGTTCGGGTATTTCGGTCTGTCAAAGATGTCTTCGAATGATAGTCCGTGGTTTTGCAACCTTTGCGCTTTCTCTACGATATTCCGTCCCAAAACATCCTTGTAGGAGAGATTCCGAGTAGACCACTAAGAGATCGGTAACGCTGACTAGACCATCGCGTGAGAGGTGCATGCTTCGCCCAAATGATTGAACACGAGGGCCTGATGTTTGAAAAATGCATATCGCTGCTCATTACCGTTGGTCTCTGCGCTTAGGTGGGTGCCTGGGTGCCCCTCCTCGAAGTCCTACAACGATGGCTAAGGCGTTTATCGAATATTCGGCAAGACGCGCGGTTCCTTATGTCTCTCATGTAGCCCTGCAAGTGAAGTGAGACACTCCGGCTCTAACCCGTAGATCCCGCCTTCGACACCTGTTCATGCCAAGGTCACTACATCGTTGTAGTACCGCACGTTTTTCTTAGGCTTTCTCCATCCCTCTCCCCCGGAGGCTCCACCATGCCCGCACCCTTCCATCCATGGATGCACTCATTCTCCCTAGTTGCGAGCATGATCCTATGCCCGCCAGCGGGCTTCTTGCTGCTCCGCAGGCGTATGCGACTGGGTTTGGTAAAAACTCAACCGTTTTCACATTCCACCCACACAGGTATTTGCGTAATTTCTCCCCGCCCTCGTATGCGCCTACGAGCTCTGCTCGTCATCTTCGTCCTCAGCACAGGGTGTGGCGAAGGGCTCCCGGGAACGGCTCAAGCCGCCCCGCAGCAGGCCGGCAAAGGGGGGCAAGCGCCGACGCCCAATGTCAGTGGCGGCCAAGACTCCGTTCAGCTTGGCGGACAGGTACAGTTTTGGAAGAACAACAATTATGCATGTACCGGGAGCCTCATCGGAACGTCCTGGGTGTTGATCGCACGGCACTGCATAACGGAGTTCCCCGCAACTCCTTCCAACAGCTATATCCTAATGGGGGATCTCCGTTTTGGACAGGGGCAGTTATATGGCGTCGCATCTTTTCAGCTC
>CAXTSF010000245.1:3296-4103 GCA_964246865.1 uncultured Terriglobus sp. | reverse complement strand
GCGCAGGCGCTTGCCATGGGACACCTTGGCCGGGACGGCATCTTTCAGGCAGCGCAGCTGCAGGCCAAGTGCGCCAGCAAATACGCACCTGCGAAGCCCGGTGCCGCCGGCGAGCCGGTAGGCAGCAAAGCGGCACTGGCGTCCCCCGAAAAGCTGGTTGCCAGCGCCAGCAAAGCGCGCTGACAACGCACGCTTTCCCCGTACAATCAGGCAGCGTTGAGCAATCAGGCAACGTTGAGGTGCAGCGTTGGTCGAACCGCAAAGTGCTGTCTCCGTCTCCGAGGTTTCCAAGCTCTACGGCAGCTTTGCCGCGCTTCGCCGCGTCTCCTGTGCCTTCACCGCGGGTGGACTGCATGTCATCCTCGGCGAGAATGGCGCGGGCAAGTCTACCCTGCTGCGCGTGCTGGCGGGCCTGATCACGCCGTCGTCTGGCCGTGTTTGCATTCTCGGCACAAACCCTGAGGAGAGCCGGGCGCGCGTGGCTTACATGAGTCACGCTCCCATGCTGTACGACGAGCTTTCTGCCATGGAGAACCTTGGCTACTTCGCGCGGCTGCAGCGCCCGTGCGGCGGCGCGGGATGTGCGGGCTCGCCCGAGATGGCGTTGCGCGCTGTCGGCCTGGACCACACCATCCGCAGGCCTGTCGGCAGCTTCTCGCAGGGCATGCGGCAGCGCGTGTCCATGGCACGTGTCCTCCTAGCCGATCCGGAGCTGCTGCTGCTCGATGAGCCCTTCTCCAACATGGACAGCACCGGTGCGCGAGAACTGGTCGAGCTTTTGATGGATTTCCTGACATGGCCTGTCGG
>CAXTSF010000245.1:0-3286 GCA_964246865.1 uncultured Terriglobus sp. | reverse complement strand
CTCATCAATCCGACCTGGTCACGCCCTCTGCCGCATCGGTTATGTACATGCAGCGAGGCACGGTGCGCCTGGCAAATGCCGCATGAAGACCAATGCAGTCCGCCTTCTCGACTCCATTGGTATCCGCTACGAACTGCGCAAGTATGACTTCGATCCAAACGCGATGACCGCGGAGGATGTCGCTCGAAAGATCGGCATGCCGCCGGAGCAGGTCTTCAAGACACTGCTCTGCCGCTTGGATCAGCGCACCCATGTCTTCGCCGTGGTACCCGGCAATGCGGAGCTTGACCCCAAGCGGCTGGCCACAGCAGCCGGTGCAAAACGCGCGGAGCTGGCCCCGCTCAAGGAGGTGGAGCACGTGACCGGCTACATCCGCGGTGGCGTAACCGCGCTTGCGGCGAAGAAGGAGCTTGACGTCTACGCCGACATCGCGATGCAGCACCATGACTGCATCAGTGTGTCGGCCGGCACGCGCGGACTGCAGATGTTACTCGCGCCGGAGGCGTACCTGCGAGCGACCCGCGCAGTCACGGCAAAGCTGACGAGAGACGAGCCCGGAGCTACAGGGGAATGATGTACCTGCGCACCGTCTGGCTGCATCTCCGCAAGGATCTCCAACTGGAGTGGCGGAACCGCGATGCGCTGACCGGCATGCTCTTCTTCACGCTGCTGATCGCGGTGGTGTTCTCGATTGCGTTCGACCCGACCTCCAATCCGGTGCTGGCCCGGCAGATCTCCGGCGGCATTGTATGGATCGGCCTGCTCTTTGCCGCAACGAACGCCTTGGGGACAAGCTGGGCACGCGAGCAGCGCAACCAGGTGCTGGATGTCCACCGCATGAGTCCTGCCGCGCCCTCGGCTTTGTTTCTCGGCAAGGCACTGGCAAACCTCATCTTTGTCGTCATTGTGGAGGCTGTGCTGACGCCTGTTTTCATCGTCTTCTTCAATCTCCACCCACTCGGCGAGATCAAGTGGTTGTGGCTGATTCTGCCGCTCGGTACCTGGGCCATTGTCGTGAACGGCACCTTCTTTGCCGCACTCAGTCTCCGTGCGCGCAATCGCGAGCTGCTGGTCCCGCTGATCCTTTTCCCCATCTCAATTCCAGCTCTGCTGGCCGTGGTGGAATCGACCACGAGCGTCATCACCGGTGAGTTCGATCCGGCGCTCTGGGTAAGGCTGCTGGCCGGCTTCGATGTGATCTTCACCACTGTTTGCCTGCTGCTCTTCGGCTTTGTTCTTCATGCCGAATAGCGAACACCGCCGCGCGGTTAGCGATGTATCGACGGGTTCAGGGCGGGTAAACTGAAGGTACGGATGAAGCAATTATTCTCCATACTGGCTGCTGTCTCGCTGATGCTCCTGTGCTACGGCTTCTACCAGGGTATGTACGTCGCGCCAACCGAGGTGACGATGGGCCCGATCTACCGGATCTTCTTCTGGCACGTGCCCATCAACATCTCTGCCGAGATCTTTCCGTACGTCAACATGATTGCTTCCATCGCTTTCCTCTTCTATCGCCGCTCAAAACCGGAGCTTGCGCTGAAGCTGGATGCGCTCGCCGTTGCTTCGGCCGAGGTGACGGTGCTGTACGTTGGCCTGGGATTGATCTCCGGCATGCTGTGGGCCCGGCCAGTCTGGGGTATCTGGTGGACCTGGGACGCACGGCTGACGACCTTTCTTCTGCTGTTCCTCCTCTACGTCAGCTATCTGCTGGTGAGGCGCTTTTCCAGCAGCGGCTCGAACCGCACGGTCGCTGCCGTGCTCAGCGTTTTCGCCGGTGTGGACGTGCCGATCGTCTTTATGTCGATACGTTGGTGGCGCACGCAGCATCCGTCTCCGGTGCTGACCGGCGAGGGGAAGCTCGACCAGTCAATGTGGCCGGCGCTTCTGTGGAATATGCTCGCGTGGTTTCTGTGGGGTGTGGCTCTGGTCTGGGCCCGCTATGCCCTCACCCGCCGAGAACAGCGGATCGAGCAGCAGGTCGCCTTGCGGGCAGTCGAGGCTTAGCCGGTGGAGTACTCACCTCAGAGCATTCTCTTCCTGCATCTCGCTTACATTGTGATTGCCGTCGCGCAGGTTCTCTACATCGGATGGATCGCAGCACGATGGCTGCGCACCCGGCGCGACCTGGATCGAAATCGATAAGGAAGAGTTCTCAGGACTGCCCGGCAAGGCGAGTCGTCTGTTGCGCCTCTGCCGTGGGCCCGCGCCCTCTGTTCTTGAGCTTCGCAGGGGTCGAGGATCTGCTTTAGACTCGGGAGGGTGCGCTTCCCCGCTCGACTGATCTTTGTTTCGCTGCTCGTCGCTTCCGCTGCCGGATGCCGCCGATGGCGCTTTCCAGAGGTGCCGGCGGACTATCGCGAGTATGCCTATGTCGCCAATACCGATGCGGGTACGGTGAGCGTTCTGGATCTTGTAGGGCTGAGGCAGATGGCCACCCTCCAGACAGGGAAATCACCGATGGCGGTAGCCGCCAATCCGCGGCGCAACGAGGTCTACGTCGTCAATCGCGGTAGCAACAACATGACGATCATCGACGCGGAACACAACCAGATCGTGGGGGCGATCGGCGTGCGCAGCCGTCCGTCTGCCATCGCTGTAAGCGCGGATGGAGATCGCGCCTATGTTGCCGACTCCGGTTCCAACGCGATCAGCGTGCTCGATTTGCAGGCGCGCAGAGAGATGACAACCCTGCATGCGGGCGAAGGACCGGAGAGGGTGCGCATTTCGCCCGATGGCCGCACACTGGTTGTAAGTGATCGTGCTTCCGGCTCCGTGGATATATATAGCGTTGGCTCTGAGTCGCTGCAGAGCTCGCCGCGCGCAAGCTTCTCCGGCTGCGCAGGCGCTTCAGACATCGTGATTCTCCCGGACTCCAGTAAGGCCTTCATCGCGTGCACAGCAGGCGATAGTGTCCTCGCAATCGGACTGGCCGCGGCCCCGGGCAGCTGGTCCGCGAAGCAGGATTCGAGTCTGTCGAGCGATCGTCTGCTGGCGCGATTACGCGTGGGCAAGGCACCCGTGCACCTGGCCCTGAAGCCGGATGGGGGAGAGATCTTCGTCTGCAATGCGGGAAGCGACAGCATCAGCGAGATTGCCACGTCGACCAACGAGATCGGCGGTTCGTACCCGATTGGCAACAGTCCCAGCTTTGGTCTTGTCTCAGCAGATGGCAGCACCCTTTGGGTTGCGAATGCAGGTGAAGATTAGGTGAGAATCAATTAGATATAAGAATGACGCCTGACCAGCAGCGTGCGCATTGGTGCGCAGCCGGCAGCGCTGGCGG
>CAXTSF010000244.1:0-4104 GCA_964246865.1 uncultured Terriglobus sp. | reverse complement strand
TGGAGCGGGAGATTACAGTATCCGGAATGCGGCTGATTGAGAAGCAGGGCCGTTCGCCGTGGCTTGGCAGATGGCTGTTTGCGGGGGCCAGGTTAATGAAGCGGGCGTCTCTGGGGCAGTGGGCGGCGGTGCGAGCGGTGTGGCGCGGGGTCCGGACGGCCCTATAACAGAGCGGGCGCAGCTCTACGGCATAGCAGCCCTGCCTTGTGACCGGGGCAGGTTGCTGAAACCGGGTTTTGGGTGCTCTTGCCAAACGCCATAGCGAGGCAGGGATACGCAGTCGGCCCGCGTCAGGTACTTTCCTCAACGAGCAGATTCCTCAAACACGGCACGCCAATGTACGACAGCCACCGTAGGGTTGGCTATACTTATTTCAAGAAATTTTTTGAAGGTTGACGTTCAGCGCGGACAAGGTGTCGCGCTCTACTCGTCGACACGTTCGACCGTATGTCTGTGGACGGCTGCTGATTTCGGCAATCGATTTAGCTGCCTGCCTAAACCGATTATCGCTTCCGTTTGGTTGTTGACTCGTTGGAGGAAATACTTGCGTTCTGTTCGCTCTCTCGCCCTGTCTTCTGTGCTGCGTTCTTTCCCGGGCTATGCGGTGCTGCCCCTGCTGCTGGCGGGCTCTGCCATGGCGCAGGTGGAGACTGGCACGGTTGCCGGTACTGTGACTGACGCGTCGGGTGCCGTGGTACCCGGGGCTGCGCTGACGCTAACCAATGTGGCGACGAACGCCGCGCGGACGGCTACGGCAGATGGTTCGGGTGGCTACACCTTCCAGGCTGTGCCGGCCGGTGTCTATGAATTGACCACGGCAGGTGCGGGATTTCAGCCGGCCAAGAGCCGCCTGCAGGTGACGGTGGGCGGACGCGTGACCAGCGATGTGCAGCTCTCGGTCTCCGGGTCAGAGCAGAGCGTGACTGTGGTGGGCGAGGGCGGCGCGACTGTGAACACGCAGACGCAGGAGGTGTCGCAGATTGTGAGCAGCCAGCAGATCTCGCAGCTGCCCAGCCTGACGCGAAACCCATACGACTTCATCACGATTGCCGGAAACATCAGCTCCGGCGATAAGGTGACCTCGTCCGGTGCAACGAGCACGACAGGCGACCAGAACCAGACGACGCGCGGTGCGGGGTTCTCGCTGAACGGCCAGCGCTCCACGGGAACGGAGATCCTGCTGGACGGCGTGGAGAACAACGACACCTACCTGACCGGGCCGGCCCTGTCCTCGATCCCGATCGATGCGGTGCAGGAGTACCGGGTGATCACCAGCAACTTCAGCCCGGAGTATGGCCGGGCCTCGGGCGGTGTGGTGAACATCATCACGCGCTCCGGCACGAATAGCTTCCATGGTTCGGCGTGGGAGTTCAACCGGCTGTCGGCATACACCGCGAACACGGTGACCAACGCACAGAGCGGAGTTGCCAAGGCAAACTACACGCGGAACGTGTTCGGCTACGCGGTGGGTGGCCCGGTGAAGAAGGATAAGCTGTTCTTCTTCCAGAGCACGGAGTGGGTGCGGGTGCGCGGTACGGGCAGCCAGCAGTCGCTGATTCCGACGCAACAATTTATTGCGGCAGCGGCACCGGGGACGCAGGCCTTCTTTGCACAGTATGGTGCGAACGCACCCGCGGCAAGCAGCGTGATCACCAAGGATCAGCTCGTGGCGGCGAACAAACTGGTGACGGCTCCCGGCGGACCATTTGCAGCATTGCCGGGCAACACGCCGGTGTTTGGCATCGTGAACTTCAACCCGCCGACGAATGCCGGTGGCGGCAATCCGCAGAACACCTACTACCTGGTAGGCCGCGGCGACTATAATCCGACGGACCGGACGCAGATGTTTGGCCGGTATGCCCTGTACAACGAGGTGGACCAGGCGGGCGGCCTGGCGAACTCGCCCTATGGACAGTACAACGTGGGCGTGGCCATCAAGGGTGCGACTTACCTGTATGGCCTGACGCACCAGTTTTCGCCAACGCTGGTGAGCAGCAGCAAGTTCAGCTTCACGCGCAACTCAGTGACGGACACGGCGAACACAGCTCTGTTCGGAGCGCCGACGCTGTTCTTTCGCAGTTCGGCAACCTACAACGGCATCCCCGCGCAGTTGCCGGGATTCTTTCCTACTTTCACAGGCACGGGCGGCTTGCCGGCCGGTGGGCCACAGAATACAGCGCAGATCAATGAAGATCTGAACTACACGCACGGGCACCACTCCTATCAGTTCGGGACGCAGCTTTTCTACATTCAAAACAACATCACCTATGGTGCCTACAACCAGGCGAACGAGGTATTGGGCAGCAATCCTTCGAATGCGTTGGATAACTTCCTTAGCGGCCAGTTGTCGGTGTATCAGACCGCAGTCAATCCGAACGGGGCCGTGCCCTGCTTCCGGGACTATGTGACAGGTGCACTGACGGTGACAGCGGGCTGCAGCATCAATCTGCCGGCGGTGAAACCCAACTTTGCGCGCAGCAACCGGTACAAGGAATGGGCGGTCTACGCCAACGATTCCTATAAGGCAACGCAGCGGCTGACTATCAACTATGGTTTGCGTTTCGATGCTTTGGGTGTGCCGTATGAGAGCCATCCGAATCTGCAGAGCAACTTCTTTTCGGGCACAGGTACGAATCTCTTTCAGACGATCCGCAACGGCCAGGTGCTGACGACGCCAAACTCGCCGAATCACCGGCCCTGGAATCCGCAGCACGGCACGTTCTCACCGCGCGTGGGGTTTGCGCTGGATCTGAGTGGCGACGGCAAGACCTCGCTGCGAGGCGGTTATGGCATCTCGTACGAGCGGAACTTTGGCAATGTCACCTTCAACATCATCCAGAACCCGCCGAACTATGGCGTGATCGTGACGAATGATACGCCGATTACGAACAGCAACCTGGGACCGCTGGCGGGTGCGACCGGCAGCGTGCCGCTGCCGCCGACATCGTTGCGAGCGGTGGACAATCACATCCGCGTGGCATCGACACAGTTCTACTCACTCACGGTGGAGCGGCAGGTGGTGAACAATGCCGTACTCTCGGTCGGCTACATCGGTTCGCGCGGCCTGCACCTGTACGACATCAAGAACTACAACATGCGCGGAGCGGGCAATGTGTACCTTGGCGACAGCTTCGCGGTAACACCGCCGCTGACTGCGACCGGCACGCCCACGTACCACTACTCGCGCCTGAATAATCAGTTCAGCAACATCAACGAGCGCGGAAGCAATGGGGACTCCCACTATGACGGTGTGAACGTGGGTGCGACGGTGAGCGATCTGCGCCACAGCGGATTGAGCTTGACGGCGAACTATACCTATTCGCATTCCATGGACGACATCAGCTCGACCTTCTCCGAAAGCAACAGCGCATCCAACGGTGTTGGTAACCTGGGATATCTTAACCCGTTCAATCCGGCACTGGATTACGGCGCATCGGACTTCGACACGCGTCACCGGTTCGTGCTGGCACCGATCTATCAGACGCCGTGGTACTACAACAGCCGGAGCCTAGTGGGCCGCTTGCTGGGTGGTTATCAGGTAACAGGGATTTACACGGTGCGCAGCGGCAGCCCGTTCACGTATTCGGATAGCTCTAATTCACTGAACGCAGGCGTGGGTGCCGGTATCCCACGGTACACGCCGGCGACGCCGATCACCAATCGCTCATTCGCGCGTGCTGTCAGCCAGGCCGGGTTGAACGTGTACAACCTGGGCACCCTGCCGGCGGCCTTGTCGTTCAGAAATGCGGCGTACGGCGGCATCTCGGATTTCGGGCCGTATCCTGCGGCGATGACGCACCGCAACTCCTTCTATGGACCGGGAGCGTGGAACTTTGACGCGACCGTGACGAAGGTGGTGCCGATTACGGAGCGAGTCTCTGTCGAGCTGCGGGCAGAGGGCTTCGACATCCTGAATCATCACAATCTGTATGTGCTCCAGAGCATCAACGATGTTGCAGGCGGGTACGGCAGTGCGTTGAGCATCCAGGGCCGTCGTGGCGGTGTGAACGGTGGAGCGAATGACGAACGGCGCTTCGGGCAGTTTGCGGCGAAGGTGACCTTCTAAAGCAATTGCACAAGCCGCAACAAGGTATGGGCCCGGAG
>CAXTSF010000243.1:1091-4186 GCA_964246865.1 uncultured Terriglobus sp. | reverse complement strand
CTGCTGTATTCGGGCAATCTTGGCCTGGCGCACGATGTAGAGACGATCGCGGGTGCGATGCGGGAGCTTCGGGAAGATCACCGCTTTCGTTTCCTGTTCGTGGGCGGCGGCGGCAAACGCGCGGCGCTGGAAGAGGAGTGCCGGCGCGACGGGGTGACGCAGGTGGAGATGCGGCCGTACGTGGATCGCGACAAGCTGAGCGAAGGTCTGGCCGCCGGCGATATCGGGTTGGTGACCCAGGTGGATGTGTGTTCAGGCTCTGTGGTGCCAAGCAAGGTTTATGGGATCATGGCTGCAGGACGACCGTTGCTGTTTATCGGGCCGCGGGATGCCACCCCCTCCCTGACGATCGATCAGCATGGCTGCGGTTGGCATGTGAATTGCGGGGAAGTTGGCAGGCTGACGGAACTGCTGAAGCATCTCGCCGGGCATCCGGAGGAGGTGGAGGCAGCCGGCAGGCGTGCACGTGCAGCGCTGTTGGAACACTACGATCTTCCCTTGGGCATTGAGCGGATCGCGGATGTGCTGGAAACGGCACACGCGCGGCTCCGAGAAGAACGCAGACCGGCTGAGGCCGCACTGCGCGACAATCTGGCAAATCCAGAGGTAGGGCTATGAGGATTATTGCTGCACTGAGCCTGAGCGCTTTCTTTATCTGTCTCCTGGCAACACCCATGCTTCGCAATCTTGCCATCCGGCTGCGCCTGTTTGTGGACAAGCCGGATGCCCACAGGAAGCTGCACAAAAAGGAGACGCCGCGCATCGGCGGCATCGCGATTGTCCTCTCCTATGTATGTGCATTGGGACTTTTCTACCTGTTTGCGCCGTCCGGGACACGCATTTACATCCAGCACCATGCGCTGGTGTGGGCTCTGTTACCGGGAACGGGCGTGGTATTCCTGACGGGTGTAGCGGATGACCTGTTTTCCCTGCGGCCATGGCAAAAGCTGCTGGGTCAGGCGGTTGCGGCAGGTGTGGCGGTGAGCCTGGGCGCTCGGCTCAGCTTCCATCATGGGCCGGTTTGGGTGGGACCGCTGGTGAGCCTACTCTGGCTGCTCGCATGCACGAATGCGGTCAACCTGATCGACGGCATGGATGGCCTGGCCGCCGGTGTAGGTCTGACGGCGACCATCACGACACTGATTGTGGCGCTGCTGACGGGGAACTTCGGCCTGGCACTGGCAACGGCACCGCTGGCCGGCTGCCTTCTCGCCTTTCTGCGATATAACTTCAGTCCGGCAACCGTCTTTCTGGGGGATGGTGGGAGTCTGACGATCGGCTTCTTTCTCGGCTGCCTGGGACTGATCTGGAGCCATGGATCGGGAATGGTGGGGATGATCGGTCCGCTGATGACGCTGGCGCTGCCGCTGATCGACGTGACGGTGGCCATCAGCCGGCGCTTTCTCCGCAATGTGCCCATCTTCTCCGCCGACCGCGGGCACATTCATCACAAGGTGCTGGATCGCGGCTTCTCCACGCGCGGCGCGGCTCTGATCCTGTACGGCTTCTGCTGCATCACGGCTTCGCTGGCACTGCTGCAGAGCTTTGGGCACCGTGAACTGGGCGGCGCAATTCTGTTCATCTTTTTGTCGCTGGTGCTGATCGGGGTAAACCGGCTGGAGTATGTGGAGTTCAAGGTTGCCCGCAAAATGCTGTCCGCACGCAAGCTGCGGCGCGTCATGCAGGAGCAGATCTATCTTGAGGAGATGAACACGGCGCTCAAGGAGGCGGAGACGCTGGAAGAGTGCTGGGCGGTGATACAGCGGTCCTGCGACGATCTTGACTTTGCGGCGGCGCACATGGAGGCGCGTGGACGCTCGTTCACGCAGCAGTTCCACAGCATCTCCGAACACCCTGCATACACGCTGCAGGTCAGCTTTGGCGAGGGTGGCAAGGTGCAGCTGACGGGACGGCCGGGGGTGCCGCCGGCGCTGATGATGGCGGTGCTGGACTACGTCCAGATCGCGATGCAGAAGAAGCTGGCGTCGCCCGAGGAGAAGGCGCTCAGCTTCCGGCAGGTGGCCTGAGGGATGCCGGCGACCCCCCTCGCACCTCATGCGCCTTGGCACATCCTGCAGGTGTCGGATGTGCTGGACGAGGAGTTCAGCATGGCGCTGGCGCAGACCGTCCCTGTGTTCGCGTGGGAGCCGGAGCGCACGTGGTGGCCATGGGGCAGGCACGCCAGCACCCGCAGGGATAGCGCAAACGCCAATCTGACGCGTGGCTGCATGCCGCTCGCGCGTGGGTTTGCACGCTTTCCGATGTCGTCATTGGTGCGGACCGGACCCTTTGTTGCGAAAGAGATGCGGGCGCGGACGGCGGATCCGCGGCGGTCTCCGCTGGTGTGCACGGTGCCCTACTTTGCCGCGGTGGCCGAGTGCTGGCCGGGGCCGGTGGTGTACTGGCTGACGGATCTGATCGCGGAGTATGGGAGTTCGCGGGGTATCGACGTGCCGGCATTGGACCGGCGGATGTGCGCTGCTGCCGACCTGGTATGCCCCAACTCGCAGCGGATTGCGGAGTACCTCGTGTCGCGCGCGGGATGCGATCCCATGAAGATTCACGTCCTGCCCAACGCCACCCGCGCCGAGAATATTCTCGCAAAAGTGCCGTCCGGGCCCTCACCTCTGCCGGAGCATGCGGGTGCCCTGCGGAGGCCTGTTGCGGGCGTGATCGGGAATCTCGCCGGGAATATGGATTGGCTCTGGCTGGCGGAGACGGTGCGGCGTACCGGTGAGGTCACCTGGCTTTTTGTCGGGCCGACGACGATGGAGATCGCCGACCCACGCCAGACGGCGGCGCGGACCGAGGTCATGAAGCTACCGAATACTGAGTTCGTGGGCCGTAAAGCCTATGGCGAACTGGCGCGGTATGCTCGCGCCTTCGACGTGGCTGTCTTGCCGTACTTTCGGTGTGAGCCGACGTACTCCGGCTCCAGTACGCGCTTCTATGAGCACCTGGCGGCCGGTCGGCCGATGATTGCCACGCGCGGCTTTGAGGAACTGACACGCAAGGAGCCGCTGCTGCAGTTGGTGGATACGCCGGACGAGGCCGTGGCTGCGCTTCGTGCGTTGCAGGCGTGCGGCTTCGACGAT
>CAXTSF010000243.1:0-1081 GCA_964246865.1 uncultured Terriglobus sp. | reverse complement strand
GGCAGAGATGCGCTGGCGCGCCAGCCTAGGTGCGACCTGGCAGGCACGCGCCATGTCCATGCAAAAGGCGCTCGCAACGCGGCTGGCGCCGGAGATGGAGACAGAGGCCTTCGCAAGGTCGGCTTAGCTTGCGTTACCGGTAGCTGTCGCTGCGGTGCGTTCTGCGGTGAAACATAGTTGGGGATACGCCGGGCTTGAGCCGGCAAAAAGGGCATCGATCTAAGACAGATGTTGCCCACGCGGACCCTCCCGTCTGGGAGGAAGCTCACGTTCTGACTTGGAGCCATGGCCTGGTTAGTTGTGAATCATCACCGTGACAGGGTTGGACAGGAGATTGTTGTTGCCGATGTCGTGTGCCCAGATCTGAAGCTGGTGCGGTCCCTGGGACAGGGCCGTGGTGTCGAGCTGGTAGAGGAATGGCGCGCTTGTGGCGCGGTGCGTGCCAATCTCCTGGCCGTCGACCATCAGGTAGGAGCCGGAGGGGTCGAGCGTCTGCGAGATGGAAGCGGTGACGTCGAGGCTGCCGGAGACGGCTTGACCGGTCATGGGATAGGTCAGGGTGATGGGGTACGCTGCGTTCCTGACGGGCCCCGGATCGGAGGGTGTGCTGGGCGGCATGTTGGGCGGTGTGCTGGGTGCAGGGGCGGGCACGGCTGCCATGCTGTTGTCCACGGCAACTGTCACCGCGGGAGAAAGCGCAACCGTGTTGGCGATGGTATGGGCCCAGATTTGCAAGGTGTGTGATCCGTTGCTGAGCTGGGTGGAGTCGAGCGGGTAGCTGTATGGTCCATCGCTCACGTGTCTTGTGCCAATCTCGACGCCGTCGACCATCAGGTAAGAGCCAGCGGGGTCAAGCGGGACGGTGATCTGCGCCTGAATGGTAGTAGCTCCAGAGAGGCTGCTGCCGGCACCGGGTGAGGTGATGAGGACGCCGGTCGCCTGGATAGGCGCAGGTGCAGGCGCGGGAGCTGGAGCAGGCCTTGGAGCTGGCGCCGGTGTTGGAAGCGGAGCGGGTGTTGGAGCCGGGGGCGGAGCGGGAGTTAAGACCGGCGAGGAAACGGGTGGAGGATCGTTCGCCGAC
>CAXTSF010000242.1:0-4189 GCA_964246865.1 uncultured Terriglobus sp. | reverse complement strand
GCCTGCCGCTGCCGTCGACGGAAACCGACTCGCGGGTTTGCGGATTGATGACCCAGATGTGAGCGATGCCCATGCGTAGGTAATCTTCAAATCGCTGTTCCGTTCTGGACCAACGATCTTCAGGAGAAAGTATTTCAATGCAGAGCAGGGGTGCTTGCCGGATGATGGGGGATGCCGGCTGGCCCTTGTGCAGCACCATCACGTCCGGGACGCGGAAGCGGGTCGGCGCGACCTGGAGGCGCGATTCGACAACAGCGCGATTGCCCCATGTGCTGCGATTCGCGCGGAAGATGAAGGCCAGTTCTGTCTGCAGATCCGCGTGCGACCACTCGCCCAAGTTTCTTTCTTCCAGGTGTCCGTCGACGTACTCCAGGTCACCATCTTCGTAGCTGGTGTGCAGATACTCTTCTACAGAAACGAACCTGGACGTTTCGGGCTGTGGAGGGATTGAGTGGTGCTCCCGGGGGATAACGTGAGCGACTGCCATGGGACTAGTATGCGACGAGCACGTGCTTTGCGAAACAGAAGATGCGGAGCGCCGTCTAAAATCGTGCAAGCCAATCGATGACTGACTTTATCGTCAAACTCGCGGATGAGCGCGGACGTGTGCAGGAACAGACGCATCCGGCGGCGACGGCGGATGAGCTGCGGACGCGCTTCACGCAGGCCGGGTATTTCGTCTATTCGGTGAAGCCGCGCGGGCTGATCACGAGTTCCGGCAAGGCGCGCAAGGTAAAGCTGCAGGGATTTCTGGTCTTCAACCAGCAGTTTGTAACGCTGATCCGCGCGGGGTTGCCGATCCCGGGGTCGCTGGAGCTGCTGGCGCGGCGGCAGAAGGATGAGAACTTCAAGGCGCAGCTGGTAAATGTGGCGGCGCGGGTAAAGACGGGCGAGTCGCTGTCGGGTGCGTTCGATGCGCAGGGCGGGTTTCCGCTGATTTTTACAACGACGCTGCTGGCCGGGGAACGCTCGGGCAACCTGGAAGAGGTGTTGCAGCGGTATGCGGACTTCCAGCGGGTGTCGCTGACGGTGCGGAAAAAGCTGACGTCGGCGCTGGTGTATCCATCGCTGCTGGTGACGCTGGTGGCGGCGCTGTTTGTGTTTCTGATTTCATTTGTGGTGCCGCGGTTTGCGCAGCTCTACGACCAGCTGAACGCGCCGCTGCCGGTGCTGACGGTGTTTCTGCTGCATGTGGGCGAGACGGCGCAGAAGTACGGCCTGTACATCGCCGTGGCGCTGGCGGCTCTGGGGTATCTGTTCTTCCGGTGGGCGAAGACGGACGCGGGTGCGAGCGCGGTGGATCGAACGCGCCTGGGCATTCCGGTGCTGGGGGAGATCTGGCGGAAGTATCAGGTGTCCCTGTTTTCGCGAACGCTGTCGACGCTGCTGACGGGCGGTCTGCCGCTGGTGCCGTCGCTCGAAACGGCAGCGCGTTCCATCTCGTCGCGGCAGGTGTCGAATGCGGTATTCAGTTCCGTGACGCAGGTGCGTGAGGGCCAGCGGCTGAGCCAGTCACTGGAGGGTACCCGCGTATTTCCGGAGCTGGCGATCGAGATGATTGAGGTGGGCGAGAGCACGGGCGCGCTGCCGACGATGCTGAACTCGGTTGCCGGATTCTTCGAGGAGGATGTGGAGACGTCGCTGGCGGCGGTGCTGAGCCTGATTGAGCCAACGATCCTGATCTTCATGGGCATTGCAGTGGCGGTGATCCTGATTGCGCTCTACCTGCCGATCCTGTCGCTGGGTGCGAACAGCATCAATCGTTAGGAGAGCCATGTGGCTGAATCGGGGATGGACCGCAACCGGCATTCCCCTGCCAGGGGAGTGCGGGTCCATGCCGGGCGTGGTAAACCAATGACGATGAGGCAGGTCTAACGAGCATGGCGACACCCCTGGCAGTACCTATTGTGAATCCGGAGCTGAGTGAGACGGAGCGTGCGCAGCTGATGGCGCGGCGCTACCACGCGGAGTTTGTGGATCTGCGTGACTTCAAGATTCAGCATGAGCTGGTGAAGAGCGTGCCTGTGGAGCTGATGTTCCGCTACAACTTTATTCCGCTGGAGATGGCGGGCGACCGGCTGGTGATTGCGGTGAGCGATCCCTCGCGGTTGATGGTGCTGGACGAGATCAGTGGGCTGCTTGGGCAGCGGCTGACGACGCGGGTGGCGACGCTGAGCCAGATAACGGATCTGCTGAAGAAGACCGAGCAGTCGCAGCGTGTGCTGGAGGAGGCGAGCGAGGGGCTGACCTTCGATGTGCTCTCGGCGGACGACAATCTCGACGAGAGCATTTCGATCGAGAAGCTGACGAGCGAGGATGACATCTCGCCGATCATCCGGCTGGTGGACACGACCATCTTTACGGCGCTGGAGCGGCGCGCGTCGGATATCCACCTGGAGACCTATGACGACTCGCTGCTGGTGAAGTACCGCATCGACGGTGTGCTGCAGCAGGCGATGGCGCCGATTGCGCGGGAGCACCACCAGACGATCCTGTCGCGTATCAAAGTCATGAGCGAGCTCGATATCGCGGAGCGACGTGTGCCGCAGGACGGGCGCTTTCGAGTGCGGTATAAGGGGCGGCTGATTGACTTCCGCGTATCCATCATGCCGACGGTGCATGGCGAGAACTGCGTCCTGCGTGTGCTGGATAAGGAGTCGATGAGCGAGAAGTTCAAGAAGCTCTCGCTGGAGGTGGTGGGCTTCGGCGTGGAGGATCTGCGGCGCTTCCGGAAGTACATCAAGGAGCCGTACGGCATGGTGCTGGTGACCGGACCGACCGGTTCGGGCAAGACGACCACGCTCTACGCGGCGCTGAACGAGATCAAGAGCGAAGAGGACAAAATCATCACGATCGAGGATCCGGTCGAGTACCAGATCCGCGGCATCACGCAGATCCCGGTGAATGAGAAGAAGGGCCTGACCTTCGCGCGTGGATTGCGCTCGATTCTGCGGCACGACCCGGACAAGATCCTGGTGGGTGAGATCCGCGACGCGGAGACGGCGCAGATCGCAATCAACTCCGCACTGACAGGCCACCTGGTATTTACGACGGTGCACGCGAACAACGTGGTGGACGTGCTGGGCCGGTTCCTGAACATGGGTGTGGAGCCGTACAACTTCGTTTCCGCGCTCAACTGCATTCTGGCGCAGCGGCTGGTGCGCCAGAACTGCGAGTTCTGCTCGCGGTATGTGGAGTATGACGAGGATCTGTTACTCGCGAGCGGGCTGGAGCCGGAGGAGTGGCGCGGTTTTCGCTTTCGCGAGGGAACGGGCTGCATCGAGTGCAGCGGGACGGGGTACCGGGGACGCTCGGCGATCCATGAGCTGCTGGAGCTCGATGACGAGATCCGCGAGATGCTGCTTGAGAAGAAGCCGGGGTCGGAGATCCGTAAGAAGGCGCGCGACAAGGGGATGAGCTTCCTGCGGGATTCAGCGCTGGAGCGGGTGCGCGCGGGGATCACGACGCTGAAGGAGATCAACAAGGTGACGTTTATCGAGGCGGCGCGGTAGGCGCATGAATCGGCGGGAGTGGCTGCAGGCCGGGCTTGCCGTGGCGATGCTGCCGAAGCGGGTGACGACGCCAGGGCGCCCGGCCCCGTTCGTGGACCTGCGTGTGCTGGAGCCGCCGGATGCCATTCGCGTGCAGACCGGCGATGCGGATGGACCGATGCAGGTATGCGCGAGACGCGGCGAGACCTGGGAGCCAGCAGAGCGCGGCACAGGCGTGACGGTCTTTGTGAAACCGGACGGTGCCGCCTTGCCGGTTCAATTTGCCTCGCCGGAGACTCCGTTGCGCCGGATCCATCTGCGGTGGGCCATGAGTGTTCCCGGCGATGCGCTCCTGCTGGGCGATGCGTGGGAGCGAAGCTACGGCGACCTGGCATGGCTGCCGATGCAGCCGGAGCGTGTGCTGCCGTGGTACGCGCTGGTACACCATTCCGGGAGGACCTCAGGATGTGGAGTTCGTGTGGGCGGCGCAGCGCTGGCGTTCTGGCAGGTGGATGCGAAGGGTGTCTCGCTGTGGCTGGATGTGCGCAATGGTGGATCGGGTGTGCGCGCGGGTAGGCGCACGGTGGATGCCGCGACGGTTGTGCACTGCGCCAGTGGCTCTGAGGGTGAGAGTGCGTTTGCCCTGGCACGGCGGCTTTGCCGGGAGATGGCGAAGGGTGTGATCGTGCCGGAACGGC
>CAXTSF010000241.1:0-4248 GCA_964246865.1 uncultured Terriglobus sp. | reverse complement strand
TCGCGCAGCCGGTCGCTCGTCGGCCTGGTCTCCATGCCGCGCGGCGCCATCAGCCCACGCGAACGGTATGTCCCTGCAATCACCCGCATCGCCACGGATGATACAGAAGTGACGGTCCCAGCCGCCCGCATACAATCACGGTATGCGTGGCTGGTCTCTCGGCATTGGCAGAATCTTTGGCGTCGAACTCCGCCTTGCCATCTTCTTTCTGCTCATTCTGCCCGTTCTTATGACCCTCGGTGCCATCGAAGATGGCAGCGGTGCCCGCGGCTTTCTTCTCTGGCTCCTCTTCCTGGCCGCCGTTGCCGTGCGCGAAACCGGCCGGGCACTTGTGCTCGCCTTCTTCGGCCGGGCCCCCAGCCGTCTCGTCCTCCTGCCCACCGGTGCTGTCCCCGCTGTCTCCGACTTCACAGCAAACGCCGTCCGCGGCGACCGCACTATCGCTCTTGCTGGTCCGGTCAGCAACTTCCTCGTGGGCGTCACACTCGCCATGCTCATGTACTCCGTCACCGCGCAGGTCAATCTCTTCGAGCGGCCCTGGGTGACGCCGGGGCACCTGCTGCGCTCCGCCATTTGGACGCAGATCCTGCTTGGCGGCCTTAACCTCCTGCCCGCCTTTCCGCTGGACGCCGGCGCCCTCCTTCGCAGACAGTTCATTGCCATTCGCGGCCTCAGCGGGGGCACCCGCGCGGCCAGCGGCATCAGCCAGGCCACTGGCTGGCTGCTCATCCTGCTGGGTGCCGCCTTCAGCAATCTCTGGGTCATGCTCATGGGCGGCTGCGTCGTCATCGCTGCCCAGGGCGATGCGCAGAGTGCCCGCGCCGAACAGGCCGCCTCCTCCGTCACCATGGCGGACATTATGCTGCAGAACTTTGCCGTTCTCGCCGCCTCGGACACCCTTGAGGATGCGCTCACCACCAGCGTCCACTCCCTTCAGGACGCCTTCCCTGTCGTGCGCGGCCAGACGCTTGTGGGCGCAGTCACCCGCTCCGCCATCGTCGACGCCCTCCGCACGGACGGCAATGGCTATGTCCAGGGCGTCATGGCTCGCCAGGTTCCCGTCTGCACTGGAGCGGACCTGCTCGTGAGCACTCTGCGCAGCGGCCCCGTTACCACCGGCACCCGCCTGATCGCCGTCGTTGACAACGATGCGCTCGTCGGCATCGTCACCACGGAAACGCTCGGCCAGTCCATGTCGTTGGTCGGTCAGGCACGCCGGCTTCTCCACCGCCGCACGGAACGGCGCGCCTCCCGCGGCCGCGGCGACCAATGACCGATACAGTCTCCGCTTCTTCCGAGACTGCCGCAACGCCTGACGGTCATGGCCTCTCCGGCTCCCAACCCGGCGGCACTGCCGCGCCCGATGCACCGCTCGCCCCCGGCCTCTATCTTGTCAGCACACCCATCGGCAACCTTGAGGACATCACGCTCCGTGCCCTGCGCGTCCTCCGCTCCGTCGGCCGCATCGCCTGCGAGGACACCCGGGAGACGCAGAAGCTCCTCAACCACTACGGCATCCGTACACCGACGGTCAGCTACCACCTCCATAATGAAAAATCCCGCACCGAGGAGCTCATCGAGCTACTCCGCACGGGCACCCGCATCGCCGTCGTCAGCGATGCCGGGACCCCGGGCATTGCCGATCCTGGCGTTGAGATCGTCCGCGCCGCCATCGCCGCCGCCATTCCCGTTTACCCGGTGCCGGGTGCCAATGCCGTCCTCAGCGCCCTCATCTGCAGCGGCCTGCCGGCGGAGCGGTTCACCTTTCATGGCTTCCTGCCCTCACGCTCCGGCGAGCGCCGCTCCGCCCTGGAGGCTCTCCGCTCCGAGCTGCAAAGCTCCGCCGCAACCCCACCCTCCACGCAGATCTTCTATGAAACGCCGCACCGCATCGCCGCCGCCCTGGACGACGTAGAAGCCGTCTTCGGCCCCGCACACCTGGTCGCCCTCTCACGCGAACTCACCAAACTGCACGAGGAAACGCTACGCGGCCCGGTCGCCGATGTGCGCGGTATTCTCGCCGCCCGCACCAACCTGCGCGGCGAGATGGTGCTGCTACTCTCGGGTGACTTTGCTCCCGCGGGTGGTCCTGCGGCAGGAGAAACTACCACGGTGGCCGCAGCCGTGGCCGCGCTCATGCGCTCGAACAGCCTCACCGAAAAGGATGCGCTCAAGCAGGTAGCCCGCGACCGCCATCTCAGCAAAAGCGAGGCCTACCGCGAGTGGCAACGCACCCGCGCGCGCTAGAAGGGTTAAAGCGAGAAGAAGCAAAGAAGATAGAGCAGAGAAGCCAGACAGAACTGGAAGAGGAGCAAAAGTACTAAAGGACGGACCGCCATCATCCGGCAGCAGCTGCACTTCCCAATGCTGCTTCTCCCTTCTCTGTTTCATCTTTTGACCTTCTCTTCTCAGTACTCCCCCGCCGGCACAATCGGCTCGCCCTGCTCGCCCTTCAGTTTGTCCACCCGGCCCCGCACCCGGTCGTACTCATACCGGTTGCTCGTCGTTCCCAGGCTCTCGTTGTAGAGCATCCGCCCGCCTGTCGCGTGATCCAACTCCTCGGTGAACTGGTGAATGGCGCGGAGGTGGTCCGCCGTCGCCACAATCGTCAGCCGCGGCGTGGCCAGGAACTTTTGATAGCCCCGGTCCAGGATTCGCGCGATCTGCCCGTTCAGCACCCAACCCGGCCTGGACACAACCTCGGCCGACGGCCCCTGCTCGCCCTTCACGGCCACCACCGGCACAATCTCCGCCGCGCAGCCGTACTTCGACACCCGGTATGCGCTTGGCTCGCGCTTTTGCAGGGCCGGGCCGGTGCGAGCGGAACCCTCACCCGCCGGCGCAACATCAAACTTCTGTGCACCCAGTGCGGTCAGCACATCGTTAAAGGATCGCGCTTCCACCTTTTTCTTGAAAAACATGACTGTATTTGCCTCTGGTCTGAACAGCCGCTCTTGCCGTCCGCGGCGTCCATACCAGTAACTCTCGCATACCGCCCCACGCGCGGCAATGCACCCAACCCAACACCCACATGGAAGCTCAAACGGACGCCCGGATGACCGCACACGCAATTGCACTGGAAGCCGCAGAAACCGCCTCAGCACTGCTGCCCCATCTCGGCAGCTCCGTCCTCGAGCGCATCGGCAACACGCCCATGGTCCGGCTTGACCGCATCGTGAACCATCTGCCCGGCATTACCCTGCTCGCCAAGGCCGAGTTCAGCAATCCTGGCGGTTCCATCAAAGACCGCGCCGCCTCCTCCATCGCGCTCCCGGCCATGGCCGCCGGCCAGCTCGGCGACGTCCAGCCCGAGCGCTCTCTCCTCGACGCCACCTCCGGCAACACAGGCATCGCCTACGCCATGCTTGGTGCCGCCCTCCAGTTCCCCGTCACCCTTTGCGTCCCCACCAGCGCCTCCCCCGAGCGCAAGCGTATCCTCGCCGCCTACGGTGCCGAGGTCATCTTCACCCCCGGCGAACAGGGTTCCGACGGCGCCATCCGCAAGGTGCGTGAACTCTACGCCGCCAACCCGGAAAAATACTTCTACGCCGACCAGTACGGCAACGACAACAACTGGCGAGCCCACTACCGCACCACCGCCAACGAGATCTGGCAGCAGACCGAGGGCACCGTCACCCACTTCATCGCCGCCCTCGGCACCTCCGGCACCTTTATGGGCACCACCCGCCGCCTCCGCGAGCTTAACCCAGCCGTGCGCTGCATTTCCATGCAGCCGGACTCACCCTTCAACGGCCTCGAAGGCCTCAAGCACATGCCCACCGCCATCGTTCCACCGATCTACGACCCCACACTCGCCGACGAAAACATCTGGGCCGAGACCGAAACCGCCTACACCATGGCCAAACGCCTCGGGCGCGAGGAAGGCGTGCTCGTCGGCGTCTCCGCCGCTGCCAATGTCGCCACCGCCCTCTCGATCGCCGAACGCGAACACGCCGCAGGCCGCAAAGCCGTCATCGTCACCATCCTCTGCGACTCCGCCGACAAATACCTCACTGAACGCTTCTGGACGGAGTAGCAACGGAAGAGCTACCGCTTCCTAGCCGTCAGCTCTTAGCCTGCGCTCTCAGCACTCAGAGAACTCTTAACCTTGTGGCTCTTTGCTGCATGCGGGCTGAAGGCCCGCGCTGTAATAGCCTGGGGCAAAGCCCCAGGGAGGCGCCCTCAAAGCATTGGCGGGCTGAAGGCCCGCGTTATGGATGCACCAACCGTCAACGGCCTTTCCCGATT
>CAXTSF010000240.1:0-4255 GCA_964246865.1 uncultured Terriglobus sp. | reverse complement strand
CTCTCCATGTCGTCCCCCGCTCCTGGCACCGCCCCGCTCCCCGAACACCTTCGCGAAAAGGGCCGCCTGCTCTCCGCCTCCGAGATCGACCGCACCCTGGTCCGGCTCGCCCACCAGATCGTCGAAAAGCACAACGGCGGCGGCAACCTCGGCCTTGTCGGCATCCGCCGCCGCGGCGTTCCCCTGGCCGAGCGCCTCGCTCGCATCATCGGTACCATTGAGAAAAAATCCGTAGAGGTCGGCTCCCTCGACATCTCTTTCTACCGCGACGACCTCACCACCGACGGCCCCCGCCCCACCGTCGGCAAGAGCGGCGTCGGCTTCGACATCGAGGACCGCGACATCATTCTCGTCGATGACGTCCTCTACACCGGGCGCACCATCCGCGCTGCGCTCGACGCCCTCTTCGACCACGGCCGTCCGCGCTCCGTCCGCCTGCTCGTCCTCGTCGACCGCGGCCATCGCGAACTCCCTATCGAGGCACAGTTCACCGGCCGCACCGTCCCCACCTCCTCCCGCGAGATCATCGAGGTCAAACTCCGCGAAATCGACGGCACCGACGAGGTCCTTCTCGTCGAACGCATGGACTGATCCGCGCATGACGATGGCGGCTCGGCGAAAACAAACAGGGGGATCATGACCGGCGCCCCCGTCCTGGACACGTTCGTCTCACCGGAACCCCGGCGCATCCTCGTCACCGGTGCCAACGGCACCCTGGGCTACAACATCCTCCTTCAGCTTGTGGCGGCGGGCCGCTACACCATCATTGCTCCCGTCCGCACACGCCATCGGAAGCTGCAGGCGCTGGAGGACCGCGTGCAGTTCATCGAGCACGAACTCAGCGACGCCATCCATACGGCGCAGATCTTCGAGCGGGCCAATCCGGACGTCATCGTGCACTGCGCGGCCAACGGCCTGCGCCCTCCGAAATCCTCCTGGTTCGACCTCATGCATTTCAACGTCGAGTCCACCATGCGCCTCTTTCAGATGAACTGCCGCTTCGACCACCACTCGCACTTCATCTACATCAGTACAGGCCTCGTCTACCGGCAGGGGGACCGGCCCCTCGTGGAGGCGGATCCCATTGAAACCCTGCATCCCTACGGCGCAAGCAAGGCCGCGGGTGACTTCATGCTGCAGGCAGCCGCCGCCGAGTTCCACCGCTCGCTCACCATCCTCCGGCCGTTCGCCTTCACCGGCATTCACGACGGCGGCGAGCGTCTCTTTCCGCGCATTCTCGAGGCCTCCTCCACCGGCCTGCCCCTTCCCATGACGGCCGGCAGCCAGGTGCGTGACTTCTGTTCCGTGACCGATATCGCGAAGGCCGTTCTTCTCGTCATCGAACGGAAACAGGCCAACCTCATCGAAAAATTCAATCTGGGCAGTGGGTTGGCCCTGCCTCTGCGCACCCTTGTCAGCAACATCTGCGCCGAGCTGGACATCGATCCCGATCTGCGCTTTGGCGCGGTGCCGATGCATCCCTATGAACCCGCTCACTCGGTCGCGGATTGCACCCATGCCCGTGACACCCTGGGTTGGATACCCAACCATCGGCTCGCGCATGCGGTCTGGCAGCTCGCGCAGGAAACCCACCCCGCACTCGCCCTGAAGGAGCCCGAACAGTTTGTCCAGCCGCTGTGAACTCTCCGTCGTCATGCCTGCGTATCTCGAAGCCGAGTCGCTCCGCATGCTGCTCCCCCGCCTCGTCCCTGTCGTTCAGGCGCTCTCGTCCAGCTCGGAGATCGTCGTCGCTGACTCGGCGGAGCCGCTGGATGGGACGGCGGCCATCTGCGCCGAACACGGCGTCACCCACATCCACCGGACCGGCGGCAACACCTACGGCGATGCCGTTCGAAGCGGCATCCAGAAGGCAGAGGGCCGCTATCTCCTCCTCATGGACGCCGACGGCTCCCACAACCCGGCCGAGCTTCCCAGGCTGTGGGCAGGGCGGCAAGAGAGCGACGTCGTAATCGGTTCGCGCTACGTCACCGGCGGCAGCACGGAAAACAACCCGTCTCTCATCCTTATGAGCCGCATGCTCAACTACGCCTACCGGTTCGCGTTCCGCCTGCCCGTGGCCGATGTCAGCAACAGCCTCCGGCTCTACCGGGGCGACCAGCTCCGCAGCCTGCATCTCACCTCCGACAACTTCGACATCGTGGAAGAGATCCTCATCCGTCTCGTCGCGGGCGAGGCCCGGGCCACGGTCACTGAGGTTCCCGTCACCTTTGAACGCCGCAAGGCCGGTGAGAGCAAACGGAACCTCCTCGCCTTCGCTCTCAGCTACCTGTCGTCCATGCGAAAGATGTATCGCTTCAAGGCGGAAGAGATCGCAAAACGGTCCGACCATGTTTGAAAGAGGTGTTCCTTGGCCTATCTGATCACCGGCGGCTGCGGCTTCGTCGGCAGCAACCTTGCCGCGGAACTCATGCGGCTCGGCAGGGACGTCGTCCTGCTCGACAGCCTCTCCCGCCCGGGTACTTCGGGCAACCTCGACTGGCTCCGCTCCCTCGGGCCTCTCCGGTTCTTCCACGGCGACACCCGCATCGCTTCCGATGTCGAGGCCATCTTCCGCGGCATCGACATCGAGTGCGTCTTCCACCTTGCGGGCCAGGTCGCCATGACCACCTCGCTCGAGATCCCGCGGCGCGACTTCGAGGTCAACGTCGGCGGCTCCATCAACGTGCTTGAAAGCGTTCGCCTCTTTGCGCCGCAGGCTACCGTCGTCTACGCCTCCATCATTATTTTTTAAGGCGACCTGCAGATTGATCTTCACGAGTCGCAGACCCGTTATGAACCTGTCCACGAGAAGGAGGTGGACGAAGGCGCGCGCCTGGAGTTCTACACGCCCTATGGCTGTTCGAAGGGCGCGGCGGACCAGTACATGCTGGAGTACGCGCGGAATTTTGGGCTGAAGACCATCGTCTTCCGTCACTCCACAATCTACGGCGGCCGCCAGATCTCCACCTTCGATCAGGGTTGGGTCGGCTGGTTCTGCCAGCAGGCCATGCAGACGCAGAAGGACCCCGGGCACAGCTTCACCATCAACGGCAACGGCAAACAGGTGCGCGACCTCCTCCACGTCTCGGACGCGGTCCGGTGCTATCTCGCGGCGCATGAGCACGTCGCCGGTGCCACCGGCCAGGCCTTCAACATCGGAGGCGGCTACGCCAACAGTATGTCCCTGCTGGAGCTCTTCGGCCATCTGGAGCGCGAACTCGGCATCACGCTCAACCCCCGGCCACTGCCCTGGCGCAACAACGACCAGAAGTACTTCGTCGCCAACAACGCGAAGGCAACCAGGCACCTGCGGTGGGCACCGCAGATGAGTAAGAACAACGGTGTCGCGGAGGCACTGGTGTGGGAACAGCAGCGCAGAGCCGTATGATTTCGCGTGCCTCCTCCCCAGCTACGAGTAGGCGGCCTAAGGTCAACCTCCCCCAGCCCGTGCGCAGGGTGGCCTGGGCCATGCTCATTCTCACCGCCCTCTCCGTGAGCTACACGCTCGTTATGACCTTTGTGTTCTATCAGTACTTCCCGTACGGCCAGCCCTGGATACACCAGTACGAACCGGCATGGGACTTCATGGTCTACCACCTTCGTTTTGGGCATTTTGGCACGCCCGGGTTTTGGACACACCCGAGCTATCCGTTTACCTACCCGGCGCTGACGGCGCTTGTCTTTGACTTTTACTTTCGAGTCTTTGCGCGGCATCCCTTACGTGCTTACGAGTGCACGATCGTTCTTGCTGTTTGCGTGGCATCTGCAGCACTCATCGCCGCTCTCATTAGGAGGGGAATCAGGTGGTACGTAAGTGTCCTCTTCCTAACGGCGCTTGTCTTTACGTCTTGGCCCTTGGCTTACCTCATGAATCGGGCCAATATCGAGATGATTGTTGTCATCGTCGCGAGCGCAGCCATTCTCGCCTTTTTACGTGATCGCTTCTGGCTGTCGGCACTCCTGATCGGTTTTGCCGGTGCCATGAAGCTCTTTCCCTTCGTTCTACTCGGCTTACTCATCGCCCAGAAGCGCTATCGGGAAACCGCAGCGTCGGTTGCGCTTGCCATCGGTCTAACCTTGGCCGGCTTGGCGCTTCTTGGCCCGACTATCTCCGAAGCACAGCTGCACATCGCAAGGGGCCTTGCTTACTTCCAAAGTCATTGGGTCGCCAAGATCATGGAGCCGGAACTCGGTTTCGATCACTCTCTCTTCTCTGTTTGGAAACTGGTCATTGTCGCTCTTCGGACAATGCAGG
>CAXTSF010000239.1:0-4256 GCA_964246865.1 uncultured Terriglobus sp. | reverse complement strand
ATCCACGACGGTCACGTTGACGTCGGCATTCGCCAGTGCCTCGGCCGCACGCAGTCCGGCAAAACCGGCTCCAACAATCAAAACACGTTTCCGCACTCCACCCGTTACGCCGTTTGCCATGGGGAGAAATACCTCTATTGTTGTGATGCTCGGGGGCGGCGTGCGGTCACAAGCGACGGGATGCGGCTGCAGTTGGGCGGGACGATATTCATCCGGCACACATGCGTGAACAACCCTCCCCCTCAAAGGGACGCTTATCCGCTAAGGGCTGAGCGCGAGGGTCAAGGATGCGGTGCCATCCGTTCCGGCCGTTGCCGTGATCTGCAAGACCGCCGCAGCGGCATGACTTTGCAATGGCGCAACCGTGCATCGGCCATCACTATCACTTACAACGGAGTCTACTGAGCTCCCATAAAACGGTGGTGTCGGACACCGGCCTGTACTGGGGCAGGGTGGTTCCTGCGCCCAGAGCGCCTGATGCACCTCTACCTCGGCCCCCGCGACCCCATGTCCGTCCCTGTCTGTCACGCGAAAACTCACAGCAGCCGTGCCACTCGTAGCAGTCCCGGGCGGCGGCAAATCTCCGCTTACATTGCTGATCCGCAGATCCGGCATAGCCACGCCGAGAAGCGGAACCGTTGTGCACACAGCGAGCGGTGTCTCTGTCCACGCGCAGGCATTCAGATGGAGCGATTCGCCTCCCGTTAACGTGGCCAGCAGCGGAACACCGGCGGCTCCGGATGCGTCACTTATGGCTTCTGATGCGAGCGTCTGCACCGCCCGTCCCGGGCTGTTCCAGTGCACCGCGACTCCCAGAACGGGGCCGCCATTCTCCAGCAGAGTCACCTGCGCAAGAAGGGGCGCGCCGCTTCTCGCTGCCACGTATTGAATCGGACGAAGTGGCTGTATCGCGCGTACAGGTGCAGTTGCAACGAAGGAGACAAGCAGACTCGCGCCAGCCTCTCCCACCGCCTCCAGCGTGACGGGCCCGGCACTGGTGGCACTTACCGTTTCCTGCACCACTCCAGCCGCATCCGTGATCAGAACGCACATCGTGTCCAGACAGCTGGCAAAGAGGGCGGCACCGGCACGGACCGAGAGAGCAACCGCGCTATGCGCAACGGCTACACCGGAACTGTCCAGGAGTCGAAGTTTCAGTGCCGACGGCACGCCTAGCGGCGAAGTTCCCGCAGGAGCCTTCAGCACCTGCAACCGGTAGGCACGCGCCGGGCCTCCAAACAGTGCGTTCGCGATGGTGGCGGAGGCTCCCGTGCGCAAATCTGTCACCGTCACATCAGCACCGCTCTCTGGCAGAACTGCCGGATGGACAACGGCATCGATCTCCGTAGAGGTTACGCGTGTCACCGTCGCCAGCACACCGTTGACCGCAACCGTATTGCCCGGCTGAAAACCCGTGCCGAAAATCTGTACAGCGCCACCTCCGGCCGGCAGCGTCGCAGGCTCCACGGTGTCGGCGTAGAACACCCTTGCGCTGTAGCCGAAGTCGGGACGGCCGTCACCGCGCTCATCGCTTAGCCCTAGCCGTACCAGCTCCGTCGTCTCGATCGAGGCTCTCATCTGCGTCATGCCATGCAGCCGGGCATTGAAGGCCGAAGGCGCAGCCGCGATGGATGGATTCGCACCCGATGGATCGGCCGCATGCCACAGGCCAATTACAGGCATCGCCTTGTTCCCGGAGACGGCGCCACTCTCATCCAGCGCCGAAACTTCCACGGTCAGCGAACGACCCGCCCTGACCGGAAACACCGTCCATGAGCTCTGCCCGTAGCTGCAGAACCGGCTCTTCCATTCACCTGTCTCATTCAGCCTGGCCGGCGCGCTCTCGTCGGCATCACTGCTGGCGCTGCATGGGTGGGTAGCCGCAGTGTTCTGCAGCGGGCCTGTTTCCGCTAAACCGCCCTGGGCTACGAAATAGAACTCCGTCGCAGGCGGTATGCCGGCTGGCGGATCTACACTGCCGATTCCATACGGGCCCACCTGGAAGCCCCTCACATAAAGAGGATTGATCCTTTGCGGCTCTATGGTGAAGTTCATGAAGAAAAAGTCGTTCACGATGGGAACGCTCTTTGCGATCCAGAAACCCGCGTAGCTCTCGTCGGTGATCCCCTGCCACGCCGCGTCGCCCGTCACCGGTCCGCTCACGGGATTGCCGTTGTTGCCTTTGAAGGCATACCCGCTTACGGCGGAGACGTCCTCATAGGGATCTGTGCCATAGGTGCCGAAAGGGTACGACCGCCGGATCGCCACATTCACGCCCGCAGCCTGTCTTCCGTCGGGAAACAAGAGATGACCAGACAGGCCGGTCGCGGTTGTAAGCGCGGTCTCGTTCGCATAGAGCAGATTGACGGACGAAATATCGTCGTCACGCAGCGTGAAGGGTTGCGGCAGGCACTGGTAGGTGTACACGCCGCAGACGATGTCGATCGGATGCATGATGGGCCAGTGCATCTGTTGCTGGTAGGTCGGCGCAGGCGAACCTGTGAAGACATTGTCATTTGTCTGCGACCAGCCAAGCCCGAGCACCCTGCCAAACGCGCGCATCAACTGATAGTGCAATTGCAACTGCTGTTCCGCAGCAGGACCCGTGCAGCGTCCGTTCAACAGCAGAACAGCATGCGCAATCCTCCCCGGCTGGACAAACAAATCCACTGTCTCAGTTACGGCAGCTGTCCGGCAGTTTGCGGGGCTGCTTGCATCCTGGCCGCGCAGCATGTCCGTCAGCGTCCCATCCGCGTCCAGGATGACGGCGATCTGTACCTGAAGATGGTTCGCCTGGTCCACATCCGCAGGCCATATCGGTCCGTCACTGCCCAGGTATACATTGCTGCCATCGACATCTTCGGCGAGCGTACCGCCACGGGAGAGATGCACTTTAGAGGATGGAATGTTCCAGGTGTTTGCCGCCGCGTCCACAAGAGCAACGGCCGCATCGTGGTCGACATAGGCACTCAGGCTGCCGCTGTCCAGCCAGTACGTTAAATCTCCCGGCTCCCAACTCATTGGCTGGCCATAGTTCCACCAGGGCGAACCCGCCACCCAGCGCGGCCCGGCTGCATGCGCCGTTGACGCTACCCCGAACAAGAGGACGGCGAGTAGACAGACCTTTGCCGCTCCGCGCATCAATGGATCCTTGCCGGTGTGGGACGTGCCGTCAGGGCTCGCAGCATCTCCAGGACGAGCGCGCTGTCCAGGCTGTCCGGTTCCGGCAGATTCGGGTCGGTGACACTCCGCGCCACGGCATCCGGGCCGTGGAAGGAGCGGCCGGCCGCAGGATGGCCTGTGTCGAACGAAGACTGCATGGGTGGCGGCGCAGCCGTACCTGCAGCGGGCGAGCGCACTATCCCGGTCATCAGCCACCGCAAATCCAGACTTCCCGTGACTGCATCTCCTCGCATCGGCAGCAGACCTTCCGCGCCGCCTATGGGCGAGGTGAAGCCCGCAGCCGAAGGCGAATGCAGCATCACGAGCATGCGCTGGCCTTTGCGGTAACGGCTCTCACCGTCCGCTCCCAATCCAGCCCACTCCCGCATGGAATATGTCTGGCCCGCCTTCACACCCCGCACGGCGCTATCCACGCGAAAGCTGACCCGCACAGCGTTACCCTGCCGCTCGACGGAGGTCACCTCTCCAAGAAAGATGATCTCTGCCTGCGCCGCTGCGCGTGAGAGCGCCTCCGTTATCGTTGCGGGCGGGGCAATCGGCAAGGCCTCGTCAGGATGAGAGACCGCGGCCCGGACGACCGCGTGCCGGGACAGAGCCTCGCGCAGCGTGATCTGCGCCTCCGCCAGGCCTCCCAGGAAGAGCCATAAACCGGCCAGCACTCGCAAACATTGCATGTCTCACACACCGCCCATCTCTACTATCGACAGGCAGCCCCGCGGCATGAGAGCTTGCTTCGATTTCAGCCCGGCGTGGCCATTTCATCCTGAAAGGGTTCGAGTTGCCGCGTCGACGGACGTGGTGTCGCAAGACTTACAAGCAGCAACGAGAGCAGCGAGATCAACAGTGCCGGCACGATTGCGTCTCGCTCACGGAGTGCCGCCGGCAGGCCCTGCTTTACGCTCTCCCAGCTCACGGTCACCAGCGTTCCCAGCGCGATTGAGGTCACAGCACCCGCTGCGGTTGCGCGCTTCCAGAAAAAGGCCGCCAGGATCACCGGCGTCAACGCCGCCGAGTAGATGGTGTACGCTTAGAGACTCTTCTTCAGCACACTTTCCGTGTGCAGCGATTGCCAG
>CAXTSF010000238.1:1306-4360 GCA_964246865.1 uncultured Terriglobus sp. | reverse complement strand
AGCGTTGACTGCACCAGGCCCGACGCACCCGTGCCCGCGCCGCCCGCACCGCCGCTGGTTCCGCCCGCGCCCGCACCCGCGCCCGCCGCACCCGCGCCAAACCCGCCAACGCCGCCGCCGGGTGTGTTCTGCACCACGCCTGTATTCACGCCGCGGTTGAAGCCACCCGCCCGTGTGCGCAGGATGTCCGCATCCGCAATGGGAAGGTTATATCGCGCGATCGCGAGGTCCAGGTTGTTCTCCAAGCCAAGCGCAATCGCATCCTGCAGCGAAAGCTCGAGCACGCCGTCGTGCACCAGCGTGTCCAGGCGCGGTGAATTGCTCAGGTCCGCCGCAGGTACACCTGTCGGCCGGTATGCATTGAACGGATTCCTCGAGTGCGGTATGTCCAGCCGCAGCACCGGCTGCGGTGTTGCAATAGTGGCCGGCCCGGCTGCCTGAACCGCCGCCGCCTGAGCCACTGCCGCCTGACTCGCCGCTGCCTGACTCGCCGCTGCCTGACTCCCTGCTCCACCCGTGTTCTGCGCATGTGCGTGTCCGGCTTTTTCCGCAATGGGCAACAGCGATACGGCCATCACCAGAGTTCGTCTCATCATGCTCCTTTACCCTCTTCCACGTGCGCCGGCCGCGGCGCGCAACACTCTGCAACCTGGAGCTAAATACCTTACGGAAACCATCACACCGGCCTCCTCGCGGCATCCTTCGCCAGCTGTGCCGTATCGCGGGATAGCCAACCGTCGCGCAGCTCGATCGTGCGGCTGCCATGGCGCGCGTTCTCCTCGGAGTGCGTCACCTGCACCACCGTGATTCCGCTCTCGTTCAGCTCGCGGAACATGCCCATAATCTCCGCCGCCTGCGCCGAGTGCAGGTTGCCCGTCGGCTCATCCGCCAGCAGCAGCGACGGCCGGTGGATCACCGCGCGTGCAATCCCCACCAGCTGCTGCTGCCCACCGGAAAGCTGCGACGGATACAGATCCTTCTTGCCGACAATGTTGAAGCGGTCCAGCGTATCCGCCACCATCGCCTGCCGCTCCACACGCGAGATGTCCTTGTAAGAGAGCGGCAGGTCAATGTTCTCCGCAACGGTCAGATCGTCCAGCAGATGGTATCTCTGGAACACCATACCGATGCGCCGCCGCGCCAGCTCCGCCCGCTGCTTGCGGCCCATGGTGTGCACAGGCGCATCTTCGAAAAAGAACTCGCCTTTCCATCCGTCGTCCAGCATCGCCAGCGCATTCAGCAGCGAGCTCTTGCCCGCACCCGACGGCCCCATCACCGTCACAAACTCCCCCTGCCGGATGGTGAGATCGATCCGCCGCAACACCCACGTCTGCGTGGGGCCGGTTTGGTATGAGCGTTCAAGATTGCGAAGTTCAATCATGATTTCCTGGTGTGGTTTTGGGTTGAGAGCGCGACGCTACTCCGACCGCAACGCGACCACCGGATCCACGGACGCGGCGCGTCGCGCGGGCACGGCTGCAGCGACCAGCGCCACGAACAGCATGTTGAGCACGACCGCGACGAGCGTGAGCGGATCGGCAGCTGAGACACCGAACAGCTGGCTTCGTATCAGGCGTGCCAGTAACAGGGCACATGGCAGGGCAAGCACCACACCCGCGCTAACCAACACCGACACATCCCGCAGGACCAGACCCGATGCCTGGAGGCGTGAAGACCCAAGCGCAATCCGAATGCCGATTTCGCGCGTCCGCTGCGCGGTCGTGTAAGCGAGCACCCCATACAGTCCAACACCGGCAAGCAGCGCCGCAAGCGCACCAAAAGCGATTGCCAGCGATTCAATCAACGAATCATTGCGCAATGTTTCATCTACCTGCGCTGTCATGGTCCGAAGATTAGCGATGGCTAGATCGCCGTTCACCGCTCGCACGTTCTGCTGGATCATGCGCCCTGCCTCATTCAGCGGCATGGATGTGCGTAGATACACATAGAGCTCATTTGGCTTCTCTATCTGCTTCAGCGGCTGATATAGCGTGTCCTGTACCTCTGAGCGAAGAGACGAGTGCCGCGCGTCAGCAACCACGCCCACGATCGTCATAAACTTGAGTTGATTGCCGGCACCCCGCGCCACGCGCCGGCCCACCGCCGCATCAGGACGCCTAAAGTAGTGCTTCGCGAGCGTCTCGTTCACGATAGCGACGCTAGGGTGCTTCGGATCGTCGTCATCCGTGAACCACCTGCCCGCTACGAGTCGTTCCCGCATCGTGCTCAGGAACTGCGGACTGATGGCAGCGACCTCAGCGTCGACATTCTCGTTTGCAGTGGCGGAGTATCCCTCTACCGTGAGATTGCCTCCCATGCCATTGCCGGTCAACTCACCGTCATTCGTGGCACCGGCGGATTGGATACGCCGATCCGCGCTGAAACTTTCAAGCAGACTCTGCTGCAACAAGGGGATATGTTCCTGTGGAACACCCGCTAGTAAAGGGTCAATATGAAAGGTGATGAGCTGCGTCAGATCCATACCTGGATCCACATGCCGCAGGTTCCGCATGCTCCTCACGAACAGCGTGGCGCCTACCAGCAACACTACGCTGAGCCCGACCTGCAGGCCTACGATCACCCGGCGAAACATTACACCTGCGCCTGCTGCCGTGGCGCTCTGCTGCCGCAGCGCCTGTGTTAGGTCAGGGCGTCGCAGTGACCACGCTGGTGCAATGCTGGTGATCACGCTAACCAACAATCCCGCACTCAGCGTGAAGGCGAGCAGGCGCAGATCGAGGCCTGTCGAGAACACCACCGCACTGCCCCCGCTGGTCATCTCCCGCACCAGCGCACGAGCCGCGAGGGGAGCCAGCAGCAATCCAGCACCGGCACCTGCGCAGCCAATCAGAGATCCTTCCAACAGCAGCTGCAATATGATCTGCCGCGTGGACGCTCCCAGTGCATACCGCATGGAGAACTCACGCACGCGGCTGGCAGACCGGACGAGCAGCAGGCTCGCCACATTCACAGCCGCGATAAGCAGGACCAGCGCAGCCATCGCCGCAACAATCAAGAGTGGCATACGCATCGAGTCGCGGTTGTAGGAGAGCC
>CAXTSF010000238.1:0-1296 GCA_964246865.1 uncultured Terriglobus sp. | reverse complement strand
TCTTCCAGACGCAACGCGTGCCATAGCGGCGCAAGTGCCACTGCTGCGGAGTCCGCCGGCACGTCGGGCCGAAGACGGCCAAGGATGCTCAACCAGCGGTCGCTATGATCCGTCAGGCGCTTGCCCTTACCTGGAACCACTGTGTCCAGCATGGACATCGGCAGGAAAACATCCGGGGTCTCCCCCCAAACAGCGCTCTGAAACCCGCGCGCGGCAACACCCACTACGGTGAACGGGTGCCCATTGATGTCGAGCCTGTGACCAACCGTGCCGGCGTACCCGCCTAAGCTCTGCCAATAGCGATAGCTGAGAACCGCAACCGGGTTTGCACCCGCCGCCAAGTCATCGGAAGCCGCAAAGACACGCCCTGCCTGTGCAGGTACACCCAAAACTCGGAAATAGTTTCCGCTTACCAGTTCAGCCCTGCCGATCTGCGGCTTGCCGTCCGTGGACAGGCCCACACGCGCTGGTGCTGTTGCCAGCAGGCCTTCCAGCGCCGCGCTCTTGTCCTGCAAATCGCGATACATCGGATAAGAAAAAACAGCGTGCGCACCTTGTCCGTTGTTGGATGTATGCCCATTCCACGCTTCGCTTGTCTGGCTTAAGATCACCAGCCTTTCCGGCTCTCGCACCGGCAGCGAGCGCAGCAGCGCCTGATCGAGCAGCGAGAAAATGGCCGTATTGGCGCCAATGCCGAGCGCCAGCGTCAGCACCGCTGTTACAGCAAAGCCAGGCGAGCGGCGCAGCTGCCGGAGAGCGAAGCGGAGATCCTGCAATCCATGAGTCATTAGCCCTTACCTCGTTTCTGTCTTCACTCGGCCCGCAGCGCCTGCATCGGATCCACCTGTGCCGCTCGCCGCGCCGGAAACAGCGTCGCCAGCAGCACAGCCGCTGCTAGAAGGCCAGCCGTTCCCGGCAGCAGCACGCCCATGTGCGTCTCTGTACCACGTACGGCAGCGCCCAGCAGGTGACGCGCCATCAGGCTCCCCGCCAGCCCCAGCAGCAGCCCCATCGCAAGCACCCGCAGCGACTCGCCGAGCAGCAGCCGCAGCACGCCGCCCCGCGTTGCACCCAACGCCATCCGCAGCCCCAGCTCCCTCGTCCGCTGCGCCAGGTCAAACGCCACCAGCCCATACACCCCAACAATCACCAGCAGCAGCGACACCGCCGCAAAGCCCGTCAGCAGCGCCGCATTCAATCGGGGCTGTGCCAGCGACGCAGCCAGACTGCTCGACAGGCTTGAGAAGTGTCCCAGTGACGCCGTTCCGTCCAGCCGCGCCACCATCCGCTTCACCT
>CAXTSF010000237.1:0-4373 GCA_964246865.1 uncultured Terriglobus sp. | reverse complement strand
ACTGAATCGCAGGGCCGGTCATCGCTGTGTTGGGCAGTGCAGGACTGGTCATCGCAGGACTGGGCAGTGCAGTAGGCGCGCTGACGGGCAGCGTGCTCGGTGGTGGCGTGCCGGCTGAGGGTGTGGGCGGGAGTTGTGCGACGGCCGCCGGAAGGGCGCAGAGGCCAAGGATGACGGAAGTGATCTTGCTGACTCGCATAGTGCACCCTGTTTTCGCGTGAGCATTCATGAGGCGGTAATCCGGCGTTCCCGGGCAGACACAAGGACCCTGGGAAAGCGTCTTACGGTATGACGCAGCGCGGCGACAGCTGTCCCGTACTAGACTAGCAATCGCCGTGACTGCCGATGATTTTTTGTGGGGATACATGAGGCACCTTTCCGTTGTATTGCTTTTGATCCTGTGTGGAGCATCGAGCAGAGCCGACACGTGTACAACGCAGTCCCAGATGACCGCCGCGGAACGCGACAGCCTGGTGGAGGCTGGGATGGCATTCGCCAGGCAGGTGCAGGCCAATGATGCTGCGGGCGTGAAGAGCCGGACCATGGCGCAGGTGGCAGGCGATTTTGGCGAGATTCAGAGCTCCATCGCGGACACGGCCTCGCATGTGAAAGGCGCAAGCTTTGCTGTTGACAATCTTTTTGTGCTGGATGCCCCGGCAGCTTCGGCCACGGAGAGCCAGCCGCAGGACGCCCAGTTCTTCTGCACTCTCAACAAGAGTGCGGCGGAGGTTACGTTCCAGATTCCATCTCTACCGCGAGGGCGTTACGGGCTCGTGCTGTTGAGCACGGACGGTGCCGCTGCGCCGTGGCAGCTGGCGTTCCTCCTCGAGAAAGGGGTTGGCGGATGGGAGATGGCAGGGTTCTATCCCCAAAGCAAAGACTGCGGGCGGACACGATGGGGTTTGGTATTGGCGACAGGGACGGGAGTACGTGGCAAGGAAGCAGAACTGGAATGCCTGGATTGAGTACGCGCAGGCTGAGCAATTGCTGCGGCCGGTTGCGTTTATGAGCAGCACGCATCTGGACCAGATGCACGATGAGTGGAGCAAAGCGGCACCCACGGCGTTGTCGGCGGGGATCAAGCCTTCGGCGCCGCTGATCGTACGGGCTAAGGACGGCACGGAGTACCGGTTTACGGCAATTGCCGCCGACGCCTCGCTCGGCACGCCAAAGGTGGATGTGGCCATGCATTTTATAGCGGAGCCGCTGGCCGACCCGGTGGCGGCGCGAGCTCGCAATCTGGCGGCGGCAAAGGCGTTTGTGGCGGCCTATCCCGAGTTACGAGAGGCGTTCCACGGAGTGTGGGTCTTTGCGGACCCTGCAAACGGTTCAGGATTTGCGAGCGAAGAACCAATGGAGCGGCTGACGCTATAAACATTGGCGATTGTCATTGTTCTGTTGTGTGAATGGCGTGTAAACTTGAGTGCTGGGAAGTTACTGTGAACTCTGCTGCACGTGTCATGAAATCACTGCCGGACGCCATCCGGGAGAGGCGATCGACTCCGTCGTTTGACGGAAGCACGATGCCTTCGGAGGATCTGGACCACATCCTGGAGGCAGGTCTGGCGGCACCATCCGGCTACAACGTGCAGCCCTGGCGGTTTGTTGTGGTGCAGTCAGCGGAGCAGAAGCGGCGGCTGCGCGCGGCTTGTTTCAATCAGGCAAAGGTGGAAGAAGCCTCGGCCGTAGTTGTGTGCTGCGGCGACGCGGATGGCTGGCGCCGGGATGCGGACGAGATCGTCAGCATGGGCATAAGTAACGGCATGCCTGAGGGTTACGCGGCACAGTTGAAGAGCCACGTGGCGAATTATCTCGGCTTGCTGAACACCGATGAGATGCATGGCTGGCTCAACAAGCAGGTGTCTCTGGCTGCGGCCCACATGCTGCTGATGGCTGAGGTGATGGGGTATGACACGGCAGTCATGGAAGGCTTTGAGCAGGACAAGGTGCACGAGGCGTTACGGTTGCCGCTGAGTTACTGGGTCGTATCGATGCTGGCGGTAGGTCACCTCAAGGGTGTGGACAAGTACTTTGGCGGTCGCTTCGACCGAAACCGGCTGGTGTTTGCAGAAGAGTTTGGGCGGCCACTTCGTTGAGCACGATGCTGGCAGCTCCGGCGGTTCGAGGAGGTCTGCGCCCGTGGCACAGGGTGGCGCTCACGGTCTTTGTGCTGCTCTGTGTCACGGTGGGATTCGTCCTGTACAACCCGTTCTGGCTTGTTGACAGGTCGGTCAGCCTGTACCTCGCGAAAAACGGGGTCGAGCAGCGATTCGTGACGGTGGACGGCCATCGCATTCACTATCTCGAAGCAAAAGCACAGGGAGGCGGTGCCGAGCGGCCGATTGTGCTGATACACGGTCTGGGCGCGCGTGCGTCGGACTGGGGAGCTCTACTCCCGGACCTGGCGGAGCGCGGATACCACGTGTACGCGATCGACCTGCTTGGGTATGGCGGGTCCGACAAGCCGGCCGATGGAGATTTCTCGCTGGCAGGCGAGGAGCGCACGGTCTCCGGATTCGTGAAGGAGCTGCATCTGCAGCAGGCGGATGTGGCGGGCTGGTCGATGGGCGGCTGGGTGGCGATGAAGTACGCCCTGGACGAGCCGGAGCATGTGCGGCGGCTGGTGGTCTATGACAGCGCTGGACTGTATATGCCGCTGAATTTCCCACTGACGCTGTTTACGCCGCGGGATCGGGCCGGCTTTGAAGAGCTGAACCGGATGATCGAGCCGGATAAGATACGACTGCACCTGCCGGCAGTCGCCATCCCCGGACTGCTGCGGAGATTTCGCGAGAGTGAGTGGATCGTGAACAGCTCGCTGGCGAGCATGCTGAATGGGCGGGAGATCCTGGATTTTCGCGTACACCGGCTCAAGATGCCCATGCTGATTATCTGGGGCACGCAGGACCATCTGACGCCGATCCAGTATGGTCTACGGCTCCATGAGCTTGTGCCGCAATCGGTGTTTGTGGGCGTGGACGGATGCGGGCATCTGACACCGGCGGAGTGCGCATCGCAGGCCATCCCTGAGACGATCCACTTCCTGAATGCAGAGCCGGCACCGCCGCCGTCGAAGAGCATTCTGCCGATGAAGCCGCTATCGACGGCCGGCATGGATCCGCGTTATTCGTCACCTCTCCAGCGATACGCCGAGGACTGACTCAGGCCAAGGTGCTGGAGCACGCGGCAGCAGAACTGCGCTGCCATCTCCTCGATCGTTTGCGGGCGGTTGTAGAGAGTGGGGATGGCCGGATAGATGGTGGCTCCGGCGGTGGCGGCAGCCTCCATGTTGCGCAGGTGTATCAGGTTGAAAGGTGTCTCGCGCACACAAAGGACAAGCGGACGGCGCTCCTTGAGGCAGACATCGGCGGCGCGCTCAATGAGCTTTGCGGCAAGGCCGTGCGCGATCGAGGCCAGCGTGCCCATCGAACAGGGGAGCACGATCATGCCGTCGCTGGGGTAGCTGCCGCTCGCAATGCCAGCCCCAACGTCATCGTTGCTGACCTGCACGGTCTTCTGCGGCGTGGAGCCGAGCAGGCGAGTGAGCAGATCGTTCCGGCCGGAGAAGCCCATCTCTTCCGCGAGCACGCGCAGGGAATGATCCGAGGTGACGAGGTGGACACGACTGACGCGGGAGTCGGCCTCCAGCAGACGAAGCATGGAGGCGGCGTAGATGGAGCCGCTGGCACCCGTAATGGCGAGTGTCAGATTTTTGCCAGTCGAGGCGATCTCTGGGGCCGGCACAACCAATTATTCCATCCTGTCTGTTTGCCGCGAGGCAAGGACGAATGTGACGATCGTTTGATTGCCGAGGCCCTCAGGGCTCGGCGGCAGGTGCATCTCGGCAGCGGCAATGGCCTGTTCGGGTGCGTCCACAAAGCAGAGCTCGCATACGCCGAGAGCGCCTTCGCCGGTGCGGACGGGCGGGCCGAAGGTGCGGCAGGTGAGCGGCCGGTGGTTGTACAGGTCGCAAAGGCCTGTGGCGGGATTGAGGACTGGGCAGACTTCCTCGTTGGCAAAGCTTTGAAACCGGTCCTCATCGAGATCGCTGGTTCCAAGCATGCCTGTGACGGGATCACCCGGGAAATCAGGTTGCAGGCGGGCTACCGAGTCTTCGACCCGGCGAACGAGTTCGCTGTAGCGGTCTTTCTCTGTTGAGGCGAGTTCGTCGAGCCCACGCCGATGGCGATCGGCGTCGTGCTCGGATATTGCGAAGACGCCGGTACAGCACTGATTGCAACCGGGACGGCAGGCGAGCCATGGACCGCTGCGGCGGGCGGCGTCGGCGAGCGCGGCATCGACGAGCACAATAAACTCCCGGTCGTTCTTAAAGGCAGGCAGCATATATCTGCTATCTACACGGCAGGCAATGG
>CAXTSF010000236.1:0-4394 GCA_964246865.1 uncultured Terriglobus sp. | reverse complement strand
CGCAGGGCCTCTCCCGCCAGCAGAAGCACGGGCGCGGGTCCAGGGACCACGTGCGCGAGTTCGGCAAGCGTGGTGCGCTGGATGGTCTGCTCCGGCCGTGCGGCGCAGCTGAGCACGACACAGGGCAGCGTGGAAGGCTCGCCCTCCTCGAGCCACTCCGACGCAATGGCAGCAAAGGAGCGGCCGGGCATGTAGACGACGCGGGTGGGCGCGGGCTCAGCCTGTTCGGTGTTGCTGTGCTCCGCGCGGTGGCCGGTGGAGAAGAGGATGCTGGAGGCGGCGCGCCGGTCGGTGAGCGAGCAGCGGAGCTGCGCGGCGGCGGCAAAGGCGGCGGTGATGCCGGGGACGATCTCAAAAACGATGCCGGCTGCGTCGAGCGCGTCCATCTCCTCGGCAGCACGGCCGAAGACGAGCGGATCGCCGACTTTGAGACGAACTACGGTGAGCCCAGCGCGGGCCGCGTCGATCATCATCCGATTCGTCTCGGCCTGGGTGACGCGCTTGGCACCGCATCGCTTGCCGACACTGACGATGAGGGCGCGTGCGCCAGCGAGTGCGAGAATCGGCTCGGGGACGAGGTCGTCATGGAGGACGATATCCGCGGAAGCAAGAAGGATAGCGGCTTTGCGCGTGAGAAGGTCGGGATCACCCGGGCCCGCACCCACGAGAGAGACCCTGCCGACGACGACCTGGGTTAGAGAAGCGATAGGGCCTCCTCGGGCTGGTGCTCGTCCTGGGGAAGACCCTTTCCAGCCATGACGCGGGAGGGGCACTGCGCGGACTCGCAGAGCTGACGGTGGGCCAGGGTGTGCAGGAGCGACTTACGCGCCTCGCTGCGCGGGTGCATGGTGAGCACATCGCGGCGGAGAACGCCCAGCTGCTCCAGCCACGGGCCCATGTCGTGCGGCAGGGCGGCATCGATCTCGCGGCGCAGCCCCTGGGCCACGGCGGGCGACTCACCCGCGGTAGAGATGGCGATCTGGAGCGAGCCGCGGCGGACCACCGAGCTGAAGTAGAAGTCGCAAAAGGGTGGGTCGTCGACGGCGTTGGCGAGAATGCCGCGATCAACGGCGAGCTGATACATCCAGTGGTTCACGGCGGGATCGTCCGTGGCGGCGATGGCGACAAAGGCACCATCGAGATCGCTGGGTTGGAAGACACGCTGCTCCCAGGAGATGCGCCCTTCCGCGTGCAGGGACTGCACCTCCGGCAGCGCCCAGGGTGCGATGACGCGAAGGCGGGCGCCCGTGACGAGGAGACTCTCAATCTTTTCGAGCGCGACGTTGCCCGCGCCAATCATGAGCACGGGGCGGCCGTCGAGCTTCAGGAAGACGGGAAGCAGCGGGGTCATTCGGCGGCTCCATGCGGAACGCGACCTGCCGGCTGGTCTCGCTCGACAGGCTCGAAGGCGGTGCCGGCGAGCACGTTGCGAAGGTCTTCGTCCGAGGAGCGGCTGAACCAGGAGCGCAGGTCTTCCCTGCCCTGTGTGCCCTCGGTGGTGCGGTCCTTGATGTAGCGGCGCAGCAGCCGCTCAAGCGAGTCCGGCACCTCCGTGGCAAGGCAGCGATAGCCGACAGGGCGGGCGACGCGCGCGTACTTGCCCACGGACCCGCCAACGCAGAAGTAGTAGGCGTCATGCAGGACGCCGTCCTTCTTAATCTTCTTGCCCTCGATCCCGATGTCGGCGATCCAGTGCTGACCGCAGCTGTTGGGGCAGCCAGTGACATGCAGCTTGAGCTGCTGGTCGAACTCCGGCATGCGGGTTTCAAGCTCATCGACGAGCCAGCGGGCGAAGCCCTTGGTCTCTGTGATGGCGAGCTTGCAGAACTCGGTGCCGGTGCAGGCGACGGCACCGCGCCAGAACTGCGAACCCTCGACATGGAAATCGATGGCGGCCAGCTCGGTTGCGAGCTCGGCGGCGCGCTCGTTGGGGATGTTGATGAAGAGCAGATTCTGCTGGACGGTGGTGCGCAGGTCGCCGGAGCCGAAGCGCTCCGCAAGCTCGGCGGCGGCGACAAGCTGATCGCCGGTCATGCGGCCACGCAGGACGGAGCCGCCCACGTAGCTGAAGCCGGGCTGCCGCTGCGCGTGGATGCCGACGTGGTCGCGGAGGATGTCGTCGGGGACGGTCTCGGGCTCGGCGGGCGCGAGCTGGAACGGGAGACGCGTCTGGAGCTCCGCAAGGAAGCGCTCCGGGGTCCAGCCCTCCTTGAGGAAGAGGTGCTTCATGCGGGCACGGTCGCGGCTCTCGCGCAGTCCCTGCTGCTCGCGGAAGAGTTCCGTGATGACGTGCACGACCTCGGCGGCCTGGTCCTGCTGGATGAAGGCGTCAAGGCGTACAGCAAGGTGCGGATCGGCAGAAAGACCGCCGCCGACACGGATGGAGTAGCCGACCTCATCGCCACGACGTGTGCCGGTAAGACCGATGTCATTGATCTCCGGGTAGCAGCACCAATGGGCGCAGCCGCTGGCGCAGATCTTGAACTTGCGCGGCAGATTGTAAAAGTCAGGGTTGCCGGTAAGGTCTTCGGCGATCTCGAGCGCAAGGGGCGAGGCATCCACGAGCTCATCCTCGGCGATGCCGGCGAGTGGGCAGCCAGTGACGTTGCGGATGACGTCGCCGCACGCGCCCTTGGGCGAGAGGCCCACGTCACTGAGAGCGTCGATGATCTCCGGCAGCGCCCCGATGGTGAGCCAGTGGAGCTGGATATTCTGGCGCACCGTGATGTCCGCCATGTTGTGCGCGTGCTTTTGGGTGAGCTGGCCGATGACGCGCATCTGTGCGGAGGTGAGAATGCCGTTGGGCACACCGATGCGCATCATGAAGTACTCGGTGGCATTGCCCTCGCCACCCTTACCGCCGGTGACGCCTGCACCGTCGCCCTGCGTATAGATACCCCACCACTTGAAGTACGTGCCTGCCCACTCCGGGCGCACGCTGTCGCGGCCCTCGCGGGCGAAGCTCAGGATGTCGTCATAGGCATCCCATGGGTTTAGTTCCTTCTTCAAACGCTCGGATCGTTGCGCTTTGGTTTCTTTCACTACCTGGTCAGCCATGAATGTGTTCTCTCGAAGAAACGGAAAAGCCTCCACGCATTGTCTTCGGCGGAGGCTTGGGTGTGAGGCTGGAAGCGCCTTGGATTCAGGTAAGCTCCGTCACACGCATGCATCCGATCCGCAGCATGGGCAACAACACATGCAACAGGCAGACGCGGCGGCGATGAACGGGTGAAGCATGTGTTAAGCCTACGACCTCGAACCCTGCCCGTCAACGCGGCTTTGTTGCCCGCACGGGTCGAAGACGCGGGTTTTTGCGGTGTCGCGCACCTCTGCAACGGCGGTGCAGCGGTACTGGATGGAAGACTGCCGCACGTCTAAAGATTGCGCACCGGAGCCGCCGGAAGCTTCATCCAATCCGCGATCACATCGGTGTATTTCAGGCCGGCACCGGTGTTGAAGAGGACGCAACGGTCGGAGGGCGCGAGGAAGCCTGTCGCGATCAGGTGATCGTAAGCGGCGGTAGCCGCTGCGCCCTCGGGTGAGAGCAGGATACCCTCATGCCGTGACCAGTCGAGCAACGAGGCGAAGATGGTCTCGTCCGGCAGGGCGAGGCAGGTGCCGCCTGTTCTACGCACGACATCCAGGATAATGAAGTCGCCATAGGGCTTGGGCACGCGCAGGCCGGAGGCGAAGGTCTCCGCGTTGTCGTAGAAGGTGGAGGCAGCCTCGCCGGCCTCAAAGGCGCGCGCCACAGGAGCGCAGCCACTGGACTGCACGGCGATCATCTTCGGCCGTGTGCTGCCCGGGGCTACCCAGCCGAGCTCTTCCATCTCCTCAAAGGCCTTCGCCATACCGATGAGGCCGACGCCGCCGCCGGTGGGATAGAAGACCGCATCGGGATACTGCCAGCCGCACTGCTCGACGAGCTCGTAGCCCATGGTCTTCTTGCCCTCGACGCGGTAGGGCTCCTTCAGAGTAGAGATGTCAAACCAGCCCTCAGCCTGCTTACGCTCATTGACGATGCGGGCGCAATCGGAGATCAGTCCATCGACCAGCGTGACGTGCGCGCCGTAGGCGACGGCTTCCATGTGGTTGGCAATGGGAACATCCCGCGGCATAAACAGGTGCGCCTCCATGCCAGCGGCCGCGGCATAGGCGGCGAGTGCGCCGGCGGCGTTGCCGGCCGAGGGCACGGCGAGCTTCGTTAGGCCGTAGTGCCGTGCCATGGTGACCGCCAGGCAGAGGCCGCGAGCCTTGAAGGTGCCCGTGGGATTGGTGCCCTCCTCCTTGAGGAGAACGTTGGGATAACGCCGGCTGCGCAGCATCGGCGTCCACCCTTCGCCAAGCGTAACGGGAGCAACATCAGGCAGCACATCCCGGTAGCGCCACATGCC
>CAXTSF010000235.1:0-4411 GCA_964246865.1 uncultured Terriglobus sp. | reverse complement strand
CCCTTCAATCGTGTTCGTGGCTGTCTGCCACAAACTCACTCAAAACTCTTCCGGACGGTTCGTCCGGATCCGATCTACGCGGCAACCCTCTTTGACGTCTGTTTCTTAGCCGTCGCCTTCCCGGCAGTCTTCCCTTTGCTCTTCTGACCGGAAGCAGGCAGCGAGCCCTGTCCTTCCGAACCGGTCGCGACCGAGGTCCGCTCGGCAACAGAGACGATGATGTGAGCCATGCGCCGCTGATACCGGAAGGCGCGACCCATGGGAGCAGGCCGGATCCGCTTCATGCGCGGACCCTCGTTGGCGACGGCTTGCTTCACCACCAGGTTATCAACGTCGAGATCGAAACCCTGTTCCTGGCTGAGATAATTTGCGTTTTGCACCGCCGAACGCAGCGCCTTCTCCACCACAGGCGCGATACGCTTACGGGTAAACATCAGTGTGTTTAGCGCCTGCTCCACCCGCAGACCCTTGATCGTATCCAGCACCAACTTCGCTTTTTGCGGGCTGGTTCGCTGAAAGCGCGCTTCCGCGCGAAACTCACGAACGGCACTCTTTTCGGCTGTCTTCGCCATAGCACTTCCCTAACTCGATACAAACTCGCGCCGACTACGCTGCGCGGCAGACTTTACTTGCTTTTTGCGGATGTTTCCGCTTTCGCGGCGTGGCCCTTGAAGGTTCGTGTCGCGGAAAACTCGCCCAACTTATGACCGACCATATTCTCGGTGACGTACACCGGAATGAACTTCTTTCCGTTGTGTACGGCCACGGTGTGCCCCACAAACTCCGGAAAGATGGTCGATCGGCGGGACCAGGTCTTGATCACTTCCTTCTTACCGGCCTGGTTCATCGCTTCGACCTTGACCATCAGGTGCGTGTCAATGAAAGGGCCTTTTTTCGTCGAACGTGCCATTCTCTTCTCCATGAAAGCTTTGGCCTTAGGCCAATCGCTTCTAGCTCGAACCTTTGCCTGTCATCCCCGGCCAGTCCAGGGCGACTCGGGAGTTCCTACTTGCTGCGGCGGCTCACGATGAACGCATCCGTCCGCTTGTTGTTTCGCGTCTTGTATCCGCGTGTTGGCTGGCCCCAGGGGGTGACAGGGTGGCGTCCACCGGAGGTCTTGCCTTCACCACCGCCGTGTGGGTGATCCACTGGATTCATCGAGACACCGCGATTGGCCGGCCGGATACCACGCCAACGACTCGCGCCGGCCTTGCCGAGTGAGACGTTCTCGTGGTCGGTATTGCCAACCTGGCCAATGGTGGCCATGCAGTCCACGAGCACCCGGCGCGTTTCGCCCGAGGGCAGCTTCAGCAGAGCGTACATGCCCTCTTTCGCGATCAGCTGCGCACTTGATCCCGCGGAACGCACCATCTGTGCGCCTTTGCCCGGCCGAAGCTCCACATTGTGGACCGTGGTGCCCGCAGGAATATTGCGTAGTGGCAGAGCATTGCCGACCAAAATATCGGCATCCGGCCCGCTCATCACGCCTTGTCCAACCTTGAGGCCAACTGGCTGGATAATGTACCGCTTCTCACCATCTCTGTAGTGAATCAGGGCGATGCGTGAAGAGCGGTTCGGATCGTATTCAATGGTCGCCACTGTCCCGGGCACGCCGTACTTTTCACGCTTAAAATCCACGATTCGCAGCTTTTGCTTGTGGCCGCCGCCGTGATGCCGGATGGTCAGCTTACCCTTGGAGTTACGCCCGCCGGTGCGCTGCTTGACTTCAAGTAACGGCTTGTACGGCTCGCTCGTCGTGATATCGGAGGTGACCAGCTTTGACTGAAATCGCAGCGTCGGTGTTACGGGCCGGAATGTTTTGATCGGCATACTCTGCTCCTAGCTCCAGCCCTCAGTTACGGCTGAATAACGGCTAGATAATTGTTTCCTGCTACGTGGAGCCCGCGCCAGATCTATCGGCGAGCGGGCGGCTACTTACAAGTTATTGACATACTCCGGCATCTTCTCGCCGGGCTGAAGGCGAACGTACGCCTTCTTCCAGTCTGGCCGGAAACCAGTGAACTTACCCCGGCGGCGCTCTTTGCCTACGAAGTTTGCGGTGCGGACCGTGGAAACCTTCACCTTGAACAACGTCTCAACAGCCTGCCTTACCTCGGTCTTCGTTGCGTCGAGATTCACCTCGAAAACGAGCGTACCCTCGGTATCCTTCACGCCGATACCCTTCTCGGTGATGACGGGCCGGCGGATTACCTGATAGAGCGTCGGCATTATGCTGCCTCCTTCTGCTGCTGAGCGGCTGCCAGCCTGCGCCTGGACACATTTCTCTTGAGCGTTTCCTGCAAAGCCTCAATGGCTGCCTGCGAAAAGATGGCGTGCTCATAACGGAGCAGATCGTACGGGTGCACCTCGGAACTAAGCACCAGTTCTACGCCGTCCAAATTGCGCGAACCGAGAAACAGGTTCTCGCTCAGGTTGCGGCCGCTCTCCACCAGGAGTGCGGTCTTCTTGGCGTCCAGCCGGTCCAGCGCCTGCCTGTATCGCTTCGTCTTTGGCTCCGACGCATCAAGCGTGCTCACAATCGTCAGCTTGCCGTCCTGCAGCTTGGAGGCAAGTGCCGAGCTGAGAGCGCCCAGCAGCTTTTTGCGCGGAAACTGATAATCATACGAACGTGGCTGCGGCCCATGCACCGTGCCACCATGGCGCCAGATGGGCGAGCGCACTGAACCCACGCGGGCACGGCCAGTCCCCTTCTGCTTCCATAGCTTCTTGCCCGAACCGGAGACCAGCTTCTTGTTCTTGGTCGCGGCCGTTCCCTGTCGCAGGGCCGCTCGATAGTGCTTCACGGCCTCCCACAGCAAGGATTCATTAACCTCAACGCCGAACACCTCGTCCGCGAGCTCCAGCTCGCTGACCGTGTTCCCTTCGAGGTTGACTACATTGATCTTTGCCATACCCAGTCCTTCGGCCACCGTTCTATTGCGGTAACCCTTGGTGATCTCTGTCATCCTGCCGTCAAGCAAGCCCATGAGCTTACCTCGCAGACGATGCTGTTACTGTTCACTCCACACACTCAATGCTTTTGCGCCCTAGGGATAACTCGCCAGGCGCACCATACTACTTTTTCTTCGCACTCTTCGAAGGAGCGGCCTTCTTTGAGGCCTTGAGCGGATCTACCGTGCCCGAACCGCCAAAGCCGCGGCGTTCCCGTGGGGGTGCTTTCGCCTTTGACACCATCACCACACCATCGCGCGGGCCAGGAACAGCACCCTCGACCATGATGAGATTCTCCTCGGTGTCGATTCCACGGATACGCAGGTTACGCACTGTGATCTGCTCGTCGCCGTAATGACCCGGCATACGCTGTCCAGGAAACACTCGTGATGGGAATGATGATGCACCGATCGAGCCCTGAATCTGAAACATGTGGCCGTGGGCCTTCGGTCCGCCACCAAAGCGGTGCCGGCGAACGACGCCCGCGAAACCACGCCCCTTGGACTTGCCAATTATGTCGACAAACTTCTCATCTGCAAAGATATCCACCAGAACGCGATCGCCCGCCTTTACGGAGTCTGAGCCGCCCTCCACGTTCGAACCGCTCCCGGTCTCAATCGAGACCTCACGAACGACGCGGACCGGGGGCACATCATTCTTGGCAAAGTGACCGGTCATGGCCTTGTTTACCTTGCTTGCCTTGACGAACTCAACCAGACCAATCTGCGCGGCGTCGTAGCCATCTTTTGCAACGGTCTTGAGCTGCGTGATGACACATGGCCCAGCCTTGATGACGGTGATGGGATGAACCTCACCCTTATCGTCAAAGACCTGGGTCATGCCGATCTTTTTACCGAGAATACCTGTTACTGCCATTTCCCCATCTCCTCATCATGCCTGGAATCGCCGGGCACTGCCGGTGCTGCTTCGCCCATTTACTTCGTAACCGTCTTGATTTCGACATCCACGCCCGCGGGCAGATCGAGCTTCATCAGCGCATCCACCGTCTGCTGGGTCGGCTCAAGAATGTCGATCAGACGCTTGTGCGTGCGGATCTCAAACGCCTCACGTGACTTCTTGTCCACGTGCGGAGAGCGGAGAACGCAGTACTTATTCTTCATGGTGGGAAGAGGAATCGGCCCGGCTACCTGTGCCCCGGTGCGCTTGGCGGTTTCCACAATCTCGCCGGTGCTTGTGTCGAGGACACGATAGTCATACGCCTTCAGGCGAATGCGAATTCTCTGCTGTGCAGCCATCGATTCAAACTCTCTTTACGCAAAGATCCATTGGTTGCGATCGGCCTTCGGGCCAATCTTGTAAGTCTATCTCAAAATATGCGGGATGTGAGCCTGAAACTGACTAAGCGAGAGATAAAGAAGCACTTCCTTCATCTCTCGCTTATCGGCTTACTTGAGGATTTCGGAGATGGTGCCGGCGCCGACGGTTCTGCCGCCCTCGC
>CAXTSF010000234.1:0-4425 GCA_964246865.1 uncultured Terriglobus sp. | reverse complement strand
GTGCCGGAGCACTCGATCCTTGCACCGCCGGCAGCGGAGAGCAGTGCGGGTGTGAGCAGCGAGGAACCTGCAGAGGTGGCTCAGACTGTGCCGGAGTCTGCGGCGATCCGTGAAGCAGCGGGAGAGCCGGTGCACCATGGCTGACGTGATCGACAATGTGCGCGCCGCTGTAAGCGATCGCGCCGAGCTGCCCGGTATGACGCTGATGGAGCACCTGACGGAGCTGCGGACGCGGCTGATCCACTCCGCGGCGGCGCTACTCATCGGCTTCGTGATTGCGTATATCTTTCACGAGCGGCTCTTCGACATCGTGCAGCACCCGATGTCGCAGCTGCACTATGACCTCAACTTCACGCATCCGACAGACGGCCTGAATCTGTACCTGAAGACATCGCTGTATGGCGGCGCGATTCTGGCGGCACCGTACATCCTGTACCAGGTATGGCTGTTCATCTCGCCGGGTATGTACTCGCACGAGAAGCGTTTTGTGATCCCGTTCATGACGGCAACGGTAGGCCTGTTCATGGGTGGTGCGTGGTTCGGCTACCACTGGGTGCTGGCGTCGGCGCTGAAGGTGCTGATCGGCGACTTCGGCCACCGGTTCCATCCGATCATCACGATCGACGACTACACGGGCTTTTTCACATCGATCATCTTCGGCCTCGGCGTTACGTTTGAGCTGCCGATCCTTGTGTTTTTCCTTGCGCTCTTCGGGGTCGTTGACGCCAAGTTCCTGGTGCGCAATATGCGGTACGCGATTCTGATCATCTTTATCGTCGCCGCAATCATCTGCCCATTGCCGGACCCCCTGAGCATGTGCCTGTTTGCGGCGCCGATGCTCGTTCTGTATGCGTTGAGTGTGGGTGTGGCGTACTTCGTCCATCCGGCACGGCGCAAGCCGAAGGCGCTCGCAACCTAGGACGACTCCCGTGGCGCAGGTGCGTCCGATGGGGACGAAAGCCGCATCGAACGGTGGGAGAACATGCCTTCCACGCACCCCATCGACTGGCTGATCTTCCATATTGTTCTGCTTCTGCTGCTCGGGGCGGAGTGGCTTCTGCTACGCCACCGGTCGGCTGCCCGGTCGTATATAGCGACGGCGCTGTGGGTACTGGGCGCGGCGGGCTTTGCGGGTTACCTGTATGTGCGGCTGGCACCGCAGTTTGGCACGGAGTTCCTCGCGAGCTATGCGCTGGAGGAGTCGCTGTCGATCGACAACCTGTTTGTCTTTCTGCTGCTGTTCGAGAGCTTTGAGGTCGAGGAGAAGCGGCAGCCGAAGGTCCTGTTCTGGGGCATCCTGGGTGCGGTACTGATGCGGGCGGCCTTTATCGTTCTCGGTGTTGCGCTACTGGCGCGCTTTGAGTGGGTGACGTACATCTTCGCTGTGTTGCTGCTGATTGCGGCGGTGCGGCTTGTGCTGCCGGAGAAGAAAGAGACAGGCAAACCCTGGTGGAGACGTTTTCTCGAGAAGCACACCTCGTTCTCCGACAGTCAGGAGGGCTTCTTCGTTCAGGAGGCAGGCAAGCGCGCGCCAACGGTACTGCTGCTGACGTTGATTGCAATTGCCTTCACAGATTTTGTCTTTGCCCTGGATTCGATACCAGCCGTGCTCTCAATTACGCGGCACACCTTCGTGGCGTACACGAGCAACATCATGGCGGTGATGGGCCTGCGCTCGCTGTACTTCGTGCTGGCACACGCGCTGGAGCGGCTGCGATTCCTGCACTATGGGCTGGCGGCGGTGCTGGCGTTTGCGGCGGCGAAGATGCTGGTCCAACACTGGGTGGACATCTCCGCTGCAGTGTCGCTGCTGGTCATCTTTGGGGTTTTGCTGATAACCATCGCGCTGTCGCTGATGTTGCCGCACGGTCAGAAGAAGGCAAGCGAGGTCTAGCCGGGCTTCACGGCGAGGCATGCAGTTGCGGCAGGCAGTAGCATCAAGGGATGGCCGAGATGATCATCAACGCGCCCGGTGGCTCCTATCCCGTGCGGACGGGCCGTGGCCTGCTGCGGTCGCTGGGGGAGCAGCCGCGGTTACGGGATGCGAGGGCGTCGGCGATCTTCATGGTGACGTCGCCGGAGATCGACCAGCTATGGGGCGATGTGGTCCGTGACGGCCTGCGCGCGCTCAAGGTGCCGGTGCACACGCTGCACGTGCCTGCGGGCGAGCAGCACAAGCGGCTGGCTACGGTGGACCGGCTGTGCGAAGCCATGGCGGATCTCCGGGCCGACCGGGATGCGCTGCTGCTGGCGCTTGGCGGCGGTGTGATCGGCGACATCACAGGGTTTGTGGCCGCGGTGTATATGCGCGGCGTGCGCTATGTTGGATTGCCAACGACGCTGCTGGCGCAGGTGGATTCCTCAGTGGGCGGCAAGACAGGTGTGAACCTGGCCGCAGGCAAGAATCTTCTCGGAAGCTTTCATCATCCGATCGCCGTCTTTGCGGATGCAAACGCGCTGACGACACTGCCGGCGCGCGAGCTCCGCGCGGGCCTGCAGGAGAGCCTCAAGGCGGCCATCCTGGGAGATGCCGCTATGTTTGTATCCATGGAGCGCGACCGTGCACAACTGGTGAAGGGCGATGCCGCGGCGCTGGCACCTGTGATCGAGCGGAGCATCGCGATCAAGGCAGCGGTGGTGGAGGCGGATGAGCGCGAGAGCGGGCTGCGCATGACGCTGAACCTTGGCCACACGATCGGGCATGCGATCGAATCGGCGACCGGCTACTCCAGGCTGCTGCATGGAGAGGCAGTGGGATGGGGCATGATCACTGCGGTGCGCGTGGCAGAAGGGCGTGGTGCGATGCGTGCGAGCGATGCAGAGCGGGTGGTGACGCTGATCCATGGGCTAACGGAGCTGCCGCGGTTTGAGGCAAGCGCGGAGGCACTGGTGGAGCGTACAGCGACCGACAAGAAGCATCGCAGCGGGCGGCGGGCCTTTGTTCTGCCGCTCAGGATTGGCGAGGTCCAGGTGGTCTATGACGTGAGCGACGCGGAGCTGCTCGGGGCGACAGAGCGGATGCTGGACGAGGTGCGCGAGGGTTCCGGAGCCGTGCTGTGAAGAGCGGAGACTATCAGCGAGGGGCCCGGCCGGAGGGGATCACCGACCCTGCGGAGGCCTCGCGTGCGGTACAGCGGATGTTTGACGAGATTGCGCCGCGGTACGACCGGACGAATCATCTGCTGTCGTTCGGGTTCGACGGTGTCTGGTGGTGGAGAGCGGCGCGCAGCTTCCATACGGTGCTGAGGCGGCCGGAGGCGCGGGTGTTGGACCTGTGCTGTGGTACGGCCGATATGACGGCGGCTCTGTTGCGACGGCGTCCTGCGAGCGGGGCACCTCTGACGGCGATCGACTTTTCGCACGAGATGATCGAGCGGGGACGCGCCAAGTTGCGGGGCAGGCCGGTGGTGTTTGTGGAAGCGGATGCGCTGGACCTCCCGCTGCCGGACGCGTCGCAGGATTTAGTTACGAGCGCATTTGGCTTTCGCAACCTGGCGGACTATGACGCTGGCCTGCGGGAGATCCGGCGGGTGCTGAGGCCGGGCGGAGAGATCGGCATCCTCGACTTCAGCGAGCCGCCAGGGCTGCTGGGTGTGCTGTACCGGCTGTATTTCCTGCGCGTGCTGCCGCGGGTAGGTGGATGGATCTCCGGCAAGGCGGCTCCGTATTCGTATCTGCCAGCAAGTGTGGAGCGATTTCCGCCGCCGCAACAGATGTGTGCCATGATGCGGACGGCCGGCTTCACGGATGCGCGCTGGCAGCCGTACCTATTTGGCGTCGCAGGTCTGTGGCGAGGTACGGCGGCGTGAACCCGGTACAGGGGTCGTGCATCCAATAGCGAGTCCACCGGGGACCCACGGCAGGATTAATCCAAAACAATTTCAGGAGCAAACCATGCCTCAGGCATCTGGATATGCCGCGCCGGCGGTCAGCGTACCGCTTGCACCCTTCAGCTTTGAGCGGCGCGAGCCGGGCGAGTATGACGTCAAGATCGACATCAAGTTTTGCGGCATCTGCCACTCGGATATCCATCAGGCACGCGATGAATGGGGCGGATCGATCTTTCCCATGGTGCCCGGGCACGAGATCGCGGGCGTGGTAACGGCCGTGGGCCGCGGCGTGACAAAGTACAAGGTGGGCGACAAGGTCGGCGTGGGCTGCTACGTGGACAGCTGCCGGCAGTGTGCGGAGTGCACCAAGGGCGCGGACAACTACTGCACTGTCTCACTGATCCAGACCTATAACGCGAAGGACAAGGCCGGGCAGCCGACCTATGGCGGCTACTCCGACCACATTGTGGTGGACGAGAACTACGTACTGCGGATCCCGGAGAACCTTTCTCTGGAAGGCGCTGCACCGCTGCTGTGCGCGGGCATCACGCTGTACTCTCCCCTGAGGCACTGGGGTGCGGGTCCGGGCAAGCGT